>NZ_JAGGKR010000001.1:2040207-2380242 GCF_017873855.1 Methanolinea mesophila | reverse complement strand
GGGGTTTCCTCGGCTGCAGGGGTTTCCTCGGCTGCAGGGGTTTCCTCGGCTGCAGGGGTTTCCTCGGCTGCAGGGGTTTCCTCGGCTGCAGGGGTTTCCTCGGCTGCAGGGGTCTCCTCGGCTGCAGGGGTTTCCTCGGCTGCAGGGGTTTCCTCGGCTGCAGGGGTTTCCTCGGCTGCAGGGGTTTCCTCTATGACCGTAGTAATCTCTGGAACAGGAGTGGTCTCGACCGACGTCGTTGTCACAGTAGGAGTGACCTCGGCAGCTGGTGATCCTTCCCCGCGGGCTGCGCCAAGAACAGGGCTTACCAACAGAAAGATGCACAATACCAGCACAACGGCAAGATAAACCGTATGATAATTCTTTTCATGTTTGGATCTTCTCACGCTCATCAGGGCACCTCGGAATCCGGATTCCAATGAATGCAGTTTATCGATTTTACATTCCCGGTTTTCTATTTCAGGCATTTTTATTCAGCCGGAAATCCGGGAACATATTGAATAAATGCTGGACAGTATGAACAGTACTATATAAACTAATTGATTTTACTCTGAGAGGTGAGGTAATAATCATACTACTAAGAGACTCGCAGAGGGAGACCTGTGCGCGAGGAGCTATTTCACCAAAAATATTTTATAGTATAATTGTAGCAATGATACGTCAATGCCGTGATGCCCATGCCTTTCGCGGGCTATCCCACCTTCTCTAACATCAGATTCTGGGGGCGAAAATGTCAGGTTACAGAGGAGTTCTCTCTTAACGAGGCCTAATCCTTAACATTTAATGTATCCTGAACTCTCCAGGGCACCTCTCATGCGGACCCTGATACATTACATCTGCCTGTTTTCCCGTTCCCTGAGACGTTTCGGTGTGCTGTTCATCCCCCCGATATCAGCGAGGTCCTGTTCATCCACCCAGCCGCTTTTCACACCTTCCCGGGCATCGAACTGGCGGATATAGGGTTTGATATCCAGAAGGGGGGTTCCGTCCAGGATGTCAACCCCGGTAACCTCAAGGACATTTCCACTTACGCGGGTGAGCCCGACAATGGAAAGCCCGATCGGGTTCGGCCTGTTGAAATGCCGAATGGCAAAGATCCCCCGTTCCTCACCGTCGTCAAGGAACGGTTTTCTGATAAGGGCAGTGCCGGTGGCCCGGTCGAAATGATAGAGCAGGTAGAGGTGGGTAAATTGATCGATATCCTTCAATCCCTCTGAAAATTCCGGGAATACTTCTACCAGTCCGGGAGAAGGGGTAAAAATTCCCTGAACTGGAGTGTTTTCGTGTTCCGTGTGGTCAGAACGGATGATCCCGATCGGGTGATAGGCTATCGTCCTGTTTTTCCAGATTTCACGATATTCTTCATATGATTCCATGGAGTTCTCCGTGATCCCTCGGGATTTCCCGGCTTCATTTATTACAGCTCTTAATGAACCCTGATATCATGTAATTTTCGTATTTGCCGAAACGCCAGGGCCAGGATCGTCTCCGATTGTCAGTGTTGACATACCTTTTATTTCCAGCTCTCACCGATCCACTGGTTCTTTATCCGGGTGTCGTCAATACTCTGGTGAATGCGAACCGACAGGCACCAGTACTTCCTTGATCTCGCGTTCCGTTGCGCCCACCAGGGGACCTGTCTTCGGCGTAATTTTGGAGCGATAATCGTCGACGAATTCCAGACCATCGTCTCGACCGGGTATACGGGCGCTCCGCGGAAACAGATGGACTGCACGGAGCTCGCCACCTGCTGGCGTAAAGAGCACAACATCCCGTCGGGCTCAAATTACGAGCGGTGCAGGAGTGTCCATGCCGAGATGAACGCCCTGATCCAGGCCGGGAAACAGGCCCGGGGCTGCACGCTTTATCTTGCCGGCTTTGAGGTCGGAACCGGGGATTTGACACAGATATGGCCCTGTTTTCTTTGCTCCAAGATGATCGTGAACTCCGGGATCCGGAACGTAATCATGAGAACCAGCGAAAGCGAATACCGGGAGATGGATCCGATGGTGCTTTACCAGATGCGGAGCAGAGAGGCCCTGGGGACGGATAAGTCATAGAAGTGTGTCACCAGCCGGGTACCGGCAGTATCGCTGACCTTCCCGAACTCTCCTTCCATGTGCCGTGAATTATAAGGAATATCTTAAATACTTCCGAAAAGATTCTCCTGCACCTGATTTACATGGTTGAAGAACTGACGGTTGTCGAGATGAATATCTGCCACCTGAAATGGGGCGGATTTGCATTCCTTGGAATACTCGGAGTGATATTCGGGATCCTTATGATCCTGTTCCCGGAAGTGACCGCGACGGTCGTCGTGGTGCTATTCGGAGTGATCATACTCATCCTTTCGCTGCTGGCACTTATCGCAGCGCTCATGAGTCCTGCCGGGGCTCCCCGTTCAGGCCTCCTGCTCCTCGCGGCGGTGATCGGGTTCATATTCGGTATCGCATCTTTCATCGTCCCGCAGGTCATTGCCGTGATAATTACAGAGATCATTGCCATCATCCTGTTCATCATCGGCATTCTCTACCTCCTCTGGGCAGCGACGGAGAAAACCGTACCCCATCGCTGGGTACAGGTGCTGATAGGAATTCTCTCGTTTATCTTCGCGATCCTCTTCATGGTATACCCGCTATTTGGCGCAGTTATCCTTCTCGGATATCTCGTGGGAATCTACTTCATCATCTATGGGATCCTCAGCCTGGTTGCGGCGTATGTCATTCATCGCCTGCAGAAGGGGTGCGTAACCCGGCCGGAACAATAATCTTTTTTCGAACCTGCTCTCCCTGTGGGATGTGTTAATACCAGGATATGTGAATTTTAACCGCGTACATTTCGAAAATAACAAATAATTACGACCTTTATACTGTGAATACCGGATTCCCGGGAATGCCCCGGCAGGGAGGTCCTGTAAACAGATGGGAAACGTGCTGATAACACCGTTGAACTGGGGCCTCGGACATGCGGCGAGGGACATCCCAATCATTCGCGAACTTCTTCGCAAGGGTCACGAGGTTACCATCGGAGCCTGCGGTAATGCCTACACTCTCCTTGAACGGGAGTTCCCGACCTGCAGGTTCCTGCATTTCGAAGACTATCCCCTTCCCTACAACCGCGGACGGTTCTTTTTTCCTACCTTTACCGCCCACCTGCCCAGGCTGATACAAAGTCTTGCAGACGAGCGCAGGACGCTTGCGGGAATTCTATCAAAAGACCACTACGACCTAATTATCAGTGATTCCCGTCCGGGAGTCTTTTCCGCGGATATTCCGTCCGTTCACATCACGCACCAGATCCATCAGAGCCTGCCGCTCCTGTTCTGGCCTGCGGAGCTCATCGGGATCCGGGTGAACACAAACGCATTCCGGAGATACGACGCGGTCATTATCCCGGATAACCCTCCAGGTGACCTTTCCCTGGGAGGAAAATTATCCCGGACTTATTTCAGGCGAAAAAAACCCGAATTCTGGTATGCAGGCATCATAGCATCGGTTGACAGGAAAAAATCCGATAAAGACATCGATATCCTGGCGCTGATATCCGGAATGGAACCTCAACGGACTGCACTGGAAAAGATCCTCCTTGAGCAGGTTCCCCTTCTCCCCGGGAAGAAGGTAATTCTCCTTGGAACACCCGGATCGAACCGGGAGGTCCCCGGCGACGACAACACCGCGGTATTTTCCTACGTGCCAAACCATGAAAAAACAGCGCTCATGTCCCGTGCGAAATTTATTATCTGCCGGTCCGGCTACACCACCATGATGGATCTTGCGGAACTGCAGTTGAAGAATGGTTTGTTCATCCCCACACCCGGCCAGTGGGAACAGGAATACCTCTCGTCGTATTACCGTAATAAAAAGTGGTTCTATTCGAGGAGCCAGTACCGCCTGAAGCTCGAAAGAGATATCGACCGTGCCCGGAATTATTCGGGATTTCCGGAGATGCCATCAACAGATCTGAATATCGCCCGTCTCTATGAACATCTGCTTTCGAGGTACCTGGAATAATGTCGCCCGATATGACACAGGATACTCCGGATAGGGGGCCCATATCATGAAGTGGAGAGAAGAACCGGTAGATTCCCTCGTACTGACCTGGACATTCGGTACACTTCTTGCCTATGCCGCGATAATTGCCTTCGTGAGCTGGATGACGTTCCAGTCGGTTCTGTTGGTCCAGGCATATTTTTCCGGCAATTTCAGTTACATTGAGTGGAAACTCACCCGGTATCTTATCCTCGCCACAGGATATTTCGGACTGGGACTCGTTTTGCGAAAGGCCGGGATTATCTAATGCAATTCTGATAACCCGGGCGTTCCCCGTGCTGCCCGTGACCGGCCTGACCAGGTCTTCCCGGATTCCCGGTTTCGATCGGTCTTCCGCCGGTCTTCAGGGAAAACTATTCGGGGGGTCTCGTTTTTTCCAGAAACCTGATATAGACCATCGAACGTGTATCTACTTTATGCCAGACTCATCCGTTTCGATCGTGATCCCCCGGTCCATTGCCTCCCTTCTCGAGGAGGAGGCGAACCGGAGGGGTATCGCCGATATCACCACCCTGGCCTGCGGAATACTCTCATCTCATTTCGCCCGCGGGGGCGAGCTGTCCCTCTGGGAAAAATGCGACCAGCAGGAATACCTCAAACTGAGAATAGAGAGCCTTTTGGCGGCACTCAAGCGAAAAGATCAGGAGATATCGGCACTTCTCGAGTTATGGCATGTCCGTCTGGGAAAAGAAGGTGAAACCCTTGCGCCGGATGAGAAAAAAATGATGGAGAAGAAAATATCTGAGATCCAGCACGACTGGTATCTCGACGTGGAGAGGCGTGACTTTTCCGGGGCTGATACGAACGACGAGATCCCGTCGTCTGGTGAAGACCCCGCGACGGCTACGGATATCCCTGCCGGCCGGGAGCTCTGAGAGAATATGGAGATCTCCACACTTATCCAACCGGTATCGATCGGTATCGAGGTAATCCTGGTCATACTCGGGTTAGCCATTGCGGTGCGGAAAAAAAGATGCTACGGCTGGTATATCGCGCTCACGTTCGGGATATACGTAGTATATGATTCGGCGCATTTAATCGGGGTTCAGGTTTCCCAGAATGTTCTGTCGGGGATATTTTTCATCGCCACGCTCTCAATCCTGATCGGTATCTGGAAGATTTATTCCGAACCGGATTCCACTGTCACGGGTTGTAACCGCGGGAAAGAGGGGCAATGAGCTGATGGCGGCGAACCGGTGGACCTGTCCCGACATATCCTGCGTACTGGAGCGCTGCCGGGAGAACAACGGGGAGAATATACGATGCATCCTCCACATCTTCGGCCCTCCGAGTGCGGACCACGTGGTCCAGGAGGCGCTGGCCGGCAATTACCGTTCGCTGACAGACACTATCGCAGCCGGGAAACTCTCCGCCTCGATATCGATCAAACCCACTCCTTTCGGGCTGATGTCCGATTATCCCGGGGCCGAGCGGATCATCCTGGATCTTGCCGAATATGCCGCGGGAGCCTCGGTGCCATTCGAGATGGATATGGAGGGAAGAGGGACCGTGGACAGGACGCTCCGGGTCGCGGTCTCCTGTCGCGATGCCGGATTTCCTGTGACCCTGGCGGTGCAGGCCAACCTCGACCGGACCGCTGATGACCTCGCCCTTCTCCATTCTCACGGGATCGTTCCCAGGATCGTGAAAGGGACCTATCCAGGCGATGTAAAGGATTTCACGGCCATCCAGAAGAGGATGAGAACTCTCATCGAAGACATAATCGAACGGGGGGGGCGGGTCCAGGCCGGGACCCATGACCCCGATCTTATCGCCTGGATCGAGGAGCATTTCGAAGCGGACCGGGACCGGATCGAGTTCGGTTTCCTGATGGGACTGGCGGACCGGACCAGGATCAGGCTTGCCGGTCAGGGCTGGGCGGTCAGTGAATATATCCCATTCGGCGACGACAGGGGGGCGTACGTTACCCGCAGGGAACGTTACCTGAGGGAACTGCATGAAATTTCCAGGGCTCCCGTCCCCTGAACCGGTGCGCCCGGGTCTGTAAGACCTGGTTGCGAAACGGGGCAGGGCGTCCTATTGTCTAAATCTCCCCAAATCGCCTTAATTTCCGCCTGAGTGCACATCAAAGAGGGCGAAAAAGTGCAGGGAATACCCGGATGCATACATAAGCCCCGAAAAGTACCCGGAATCCCCCATTCTGCGGTTCCCCGGTAGGATTGTCTATAAATTACAGGGTTCTTGAGTATCCTGCGGTGATCGCCGCCTCCTTCACCGCCTTCGCAATTGTGGTGGTCACGCCCTTGTCGAGGACCGCGGGCATGATGTGCTCCCTGTTGGGCCTTACGACAAAATTCGCCATGGCATGTGCCGCAGCCACCTTCATCTCGTCGGAAATCCGGGTCGCATACGCGTCCAGGGCTCCCCTGAATACCCCAGGGAACGCCAGTGCATTGTTGATCTGGTTCGGATAGTCGCTCCTTCCGGTGCCGACAATGTATGCTCCCCCGCGTTTTGCGTCCTCCGGGAGGATCTCGGGTACGGGATTGGCCATTGCGAATACGATGGGCCTTTCGTTCATGGATCTGATCATATCCGGAGAAAGGACCCCGGGACCTGAGACCCCGATCACTGCATCCGCACCCTCGAGGGCGTCTGCGATCGAACCCGTTTTTCCCGATCTGTTGGTCTCGTCGGCAAGGATAAATTTGTACTTATTGTCGTACAGCCCTTTCCGGTTCCTGTGGATGATACCCCTGGTATCGCAGACCACGATCTCCCTGACCGGGGAGCAGACGTCGGGGTTATAGCCGATACAGCGTAGCAGTCTCGAGATGGCATACCCGGCCGCACCCGCCCCGATGATCACCACCCTGAGATCGTCGAACTCCTTACCGGTTACCCTGCAGGCATTGAGGAGGGCGGCGAGGACCGTGATGGCGGTTCCGTGCTGATCGTCGTGCATCACCGGGATCCCGATGTCCTGGAGGGCCTCCTCCACCTCGAAGCATTTGGGAGCGGCGATATCCTCCAGATTTATCCCCCCGAATACCGGGGCGATGTTCCTGACCTCTTCGACGAAATCCGAGTGGTAATTCTCGAAACATATGGGAAATGCATCGATTCCTGCGAACTTCTTGAACAGTACCGCCTTGCCTTCCATCACCGGGATCGCGGCGTATCCCCCGATGTTGCCCAGGCCGAGGACGGCCGAACCGTCGGTAACGATCGCCACCGAGTTCCCTTTCAGGGTATAACGATAGGCCAGGTCCTTGTTCTTCTGGATTGCCCTGCAGACCTCGGCCACTCCCGGCGTGTACGCACGGGAAAGGTCCCGCCGGGTCTCGAGCGGGACTTTTGACCGTATCTCGAGTTTTCCCCGGTGTTCTTCATGAAGGGCCAGGGCTTCCTGGTAGATTGCGTTATGGTCAGTCTCCTCCTCGCTCATCACAGTCTCTCCTTCCTTCACATCTGCCGGGGGAATCATGAGCATTGCGGTCCCCCTCCACGTTCCTTTTATGATCATCGGGTACAGATTTTACAGGGTGACGCTTCGCTCGCTCTCCTTCGGTTTTATATTCGCCTTCGCGCTCGTTCTCGCCCTGGCCTGTACGGGATGCACCACCACGTTCTCTTCCGGGGAAGGGAAGCCAGGAGACCCGGTTCCCGGGATGCGATACCATGCAGTCGTCACCAATGTGGTGGATGGGGATACTCTCGATGTGCAGTTCCCCGGAGGAACTACCGAGCGGGTCCGGATACTTGGAGTGGACACCCCGGAAACGACCGTGGGAGCCAATAGCGGCGGAGAATACGGGAACATCGACGACACCGTCCTCCTTGCCGAATGGGGGGGTTATGCCGGTTGTTACACCAGGGCTTTCCTGGACGGAAGGGAGATCGTCCTGGAAGTCGATCGGTCTGCAGGTACGAGGGACCGGTACGGACGCGTCCTCGCCTATGTTACTTCACCGGACGGCAGCGACTTCGGGGCACTTCTTCTCCGCGAAGGCCTTGCCCGGGCGTATACCGCAGAGAACTTTTCGAGAAAGGACGAGTATATCAGGCTGGAACAGGCGGCCCGGGAAACCGGAACCGGGCTGTGGGCCGGCCTCCCCCCTGCGGCTCCATGCGACATGCAGGTGAGTAAACCCGCTCTTTCCCCGGAACAATTACAGAACTCTCACCCGGCTCCTGCTCCGGATCTGATACCCGACCCTCCGGCAGGCCCGGCGGGTCCCTGCATCCAGGAGGTGGTCTATGATCCCCCCGGTGACGACCGGGAAGATCCGAACGGCGAATACATCATTATTTCCAATGCAGGGCCGGAAACGGTAGATCTCGGGGGCTGGATGATCCGTGAGGGCGGAGGAGTCGCCTTCACCTTCCCCCGGATTCCGATCCTTCCCGGGGACACGATAACCCTTCACCCCGGAAAGGGGACCGGGAACAGCACCTCAGTCTACTGGAACCATACCTCCCCGCTCCTCAACAACGATCGCGATACGGTCACCCTCCTCGACCCCTCGGGAATGGTCGTCAGCACGTTCACCTGGGGAAAGTAATCACCCTGCCGGATCCTCCAAAGAAAGATCTTCGGACCATGTCCCCGGAATATTAACCGGCGGCTTCCCGGGCCCGGTCAAGCGCGAAGCGTACCTCGATCCAGGCCTTCTCCAGGAGCTGACGGTAGTAGCCGGTATCAAAGCAGGTGGCATTCCAGTCGAGCGCCACCCTCCATTTCCGGGCATCCGTGACGACATACCCGATCTCCATCCCGGGCTCCAGATCGATCCCGGCCTCCTGACAGGCCCGGACCGCCGAACCTTCGGGAGAACTCCGGGTGTAGTTCAGGCGGCTTACCTGCCGGCGGATCGCCAACTCCCTGGGATCCGCATAGGGAAGCGCCTCCCGTGCCTCCCGGTAGCGCCGGGCAGCGTCCTCCTGCAGGGCCGCCATCTCACGGGGACTTCCGGCACGGCCCAGCAGGTCCAGGAGATCCTTCTGGAACTCCCGCACGTAGGCCGGGGTATCCCTCCGGCGGGCTGCAATGCCCCGCACCTTCACCTCCCCGTTGTCAAGTCTGCCGTAGTAACGATTGTACGCCCCGAACCCGTCAGGCATGGGAAGGAACACCAGCCAGTCATAGGTCTCCAGCGTCGTATGGAGTCCCGTCTCCTGCTCGATACGCGCCTTGAGGTCCGGGACCCGTCCTTCTCCCTGGAGCCAGAGGCAGTCCACGATCCCGTGGAGCACGGAAAAACCCGCCTGCTCGGCGAGGTCCCGCGACTCGAGCAGGATCTCCCGGGCATGGCCGGTGATCAGCTCATGCACCTCGATCCGGCCGAACTTGGCATTTTTATACCCCGTGTACCCGAAGCAGGTGACCAGCATCCATTTCAGGAGGGAGTCTATCCCCGCAAGCGCGGGCTCGACCTCCTTTCTCCGCTTGGTCTCCAGACGCATGGCGAGGAGGGGGCGGAGCACCCGGGGAAGAAATCCCTCCTGTCCCGGATGATCGAGCGTCTCGGGGGAGAGGTTGTACTTGACGATCACCGCGGGATACAGGGATGAGAAATCGATCTGGTATACCGTCCCGTAAAGGCCGGGGACGGGCTGGAACATCATCCCTCCCCGGTCGCACGCCCGCAGTTCGTCGAACCTCCTCACCCTCTCCGGGTCGCTCTTCCGGTAGGGTACCGCGATCCCCTCCTGCAGGGCCTCGTAGACCTCGTAGGTGGATATGAGCGTCCCCGACGTGTAGCGGGCGGCCATATTGGGCGAGAGCCCGGTAAGCCGGGACCCGAGAAGGATCCCGGAGAGCCCCCCCTCCCGGTAGTTGAAGCTCTGCCGGGTATCGATGAGCACCCGCCCGTCGGGGATCAGGGCCCCTACCCGGAACTCCGTCCTCCCGTAGCTCATGTACGACTTGCCGTCGAGCCTCCTGAACCGGCCGGTCCTGGTGAACGGCGGGTCGAGCCCCGCCTTCCGGCATCCCGCGACCAGCCGGGGCATCCACACGTCGGCAAGGGGGAAGAGGACCACGTCCGGGTCGGAAGATGCCACCAGATCCGCCAGGTCCGACAGCACCGCAGGTTCGCTCCCGGAGAGCTGCTCGGTACGGTCGTGCCGCACCCTGACCCGGGTGACCGGACCCTTCCCGAAGGGGTTCTCCTCCACTGTGACCTCCATCGTCCGCAGCGGCAGCGAAAACGTGGTGGAGAACCGGGATTCTCCTTCCTCCCCGCAGGGAAAAATTCCCTGTTCGGCCAGGTACCGCTGGTCGTAGCGCAGGTCGGCATTGAAGATCTGGGCCGCGTACCCGGTCTGGCGCTCGATGGCGTCGGCCGCCTCCCTCCCTGCCCGGACGTGGTACCCGGAGAGCTCCCCGTAGACCGTGCGGATGACGCACTCCTCCGCCCCGAACTGCTCCCCGAGTGCCTCCAGGATCTCCCAGTACTGGTGCGGGTCCGGGAAGTGCAGGTAAAAGCCCGGTTCATAGGGCACCTTCCTCCGGCGGACCACCCCCTCCCGTTCTTTCTCCCAGATCTCCACGCACCCGTCCCGGTAGCAGGTATCAATGATCCACATGCCGCCGGTCCTGCTCTTTCAGGAGCTCGATCAGCACGGAGAAACAGACCGCTTCCAGTGGGTCGTCGAAGGCGTAGAACGCCTCGCTCGAGTGTTTCTTCGCCATCTCCACCACCCTGAGGGCAATTACCTGGTCCTCTTCCCGGAGCGCCTTCGCCGCACGGGTCCACCGCTCGGTGATCTCCTTCGCGCCCATCCGCACGCTCATGAAACTGCGCCCCATCTACCGACACCCCGTCCCGTACCCCTCAAGGGTGGTCTGTTCACGCGGAGCACCGCCGGGATACCTGATGCGGGGCCGGTGCGGGGCCCCCCGTCCGGCGCCCGGTCCCGCCCCCGGGGCCAGGTAAAAGACCCGGCTCGCGAACCGTGTCATCTTCTCGAAGGACTGGTCCGGCCGGGGAGTGTAGAGGACGACCAGCGCCCGTTCTCCCGCCTCCTTGAGCGCGTGCCCCACCTGTTCGGCAAGTTCCTCCGCTCCGTCGTAGAGGGAGGGATCATGCTCCACGAAGAGAATGGTATGGTACGATTCCCGCAGGATCTGCAGGAGCTGGAACGCGGTGAACGCCCTCCTCACCTCGATGTTGACCGACCGCCGGTTGATGCCGGAGAGGAGTCGGGAGTAGTTCCCGCTCACGTAGAGGAAGAGGAAGCGCTGCAGCACCCGGTTGTCGTTGATACCGGCAAGTATCGCCTCCTCCGGCGCGATGACCGCGTTGAAGGTGCCGGTTTGCAGGGTGATCGCAGGGTGCAGATCAAATTCCATGAAGAGCAGTTGCACCCGTCCGGTCAAAAGGGTGGAGAGAGTGCAGGGTGAAAGTGTGATCGCAGTAATTTTTTTAGAGAACTAAATCGGTTAATTTTTAAAAATATCGTTAAATATTTCTTTTTTTTCCTGGCTGCCCCGCACCCGGTCGCTTCCGCTTCCGGTCGGAACCCGGATGGATGAGCGGGTTTAAAGGGACGGGGCAGTCTCTTCTTCGGCGCACCAGCCTCTGGTGCAGGTGCAAAAAACCGGATCCTTTTTATCCATGAATGTATAAAATTATACATTAGAGAAGTTAAATGTTCAAGTGAGAACACCATGATAGTATCCAACTCGTATCCTGGACAGAGAACCCGGCTTTTTGCAGCCGGCAGCAGGCAAATTTTCCTGCGTACCGTCCGGGGTCCTGTTTTCCATAAGCCGCGCTGGTGAATTCTTCTCTGAAATTTATTGTCAGTGTAACTTGTGAGAATATGCTTTGTATGATGTGAAACCCATGAAGTCAAGAGATATTGCGATAGTTGGAATCCTGCTGGCGGTCGGAGCCATCCTCCGTTATTTCCTCGCCATGCTGCACACGCCGATGACCCCGAACATGGTGATCGCCTTTTACTGTCTGGCAATCATCCTCGTCCGTCCGAAAGTGTACGAAGCTCTGGGCATAGGGATCGTGGCGGGAATTTTATCCATGCTGATCACCAGTTCCATCTTCCCGCCGGGAAACCTGGTGAGCGAGCCGATTGGCGCCCTGGTATGCTTCGGCGTGTATGCGC
Organism: Methanolinea mesophila; assembly: GCF_017873855.1. NCBI lineage: Archaea > Methanobacteriati > Methanobacteriota > Methanomicrobia > Methanomicrobiales > Methanoregulaceae > Methanolinea > Methanolinea mesophila. The sequence goes on along the minus strand of NZ_JAGGKR010000001.1, from coordinate 2,368,102 downwards.
TGCTCCGTGGCAGGCTTATCGGAGCAGAAGGGATCACTACGTTCATCGCCACCATAGCGAGCGGCCTGACCTTCGCGTTCATCGCCATCTTTATCGTATCGCAGCCGCTGCTGATGAAATACCCGACAATGGGCGGTGTAGAAAGCATCTTCGTCCTGGTCTTCGTACCTATTGTGGTGATCACCGCGATCTTCAACGCGATAATCGTCCAGATCCTCTACTTCCCTGCGAACCGGGTACTGGTACGCGGGCCTGAAAAGGGAGCGATGCGGGGATCCGCAGGCGATACAACACGAGGAGCCGAATGATAGAACTCGATGACGTAAGTTATTCCTATCCTCAAACAGGGAAAAGTGCGGTCGAGCACCTCTCCCTCTCCCTTTCTCCCGGTACGTGCGTACTGGTGACCGGGCCTTCGGGTGCCGGCAAGACGACGCTCTGCTTTGCTGCGTCCGGGATACTCGACCACGAGTATGGCGGGAAGATTTCCGGGAGAATTCGTATCGGTGGAAAGGACGTGTGGGAATACCATGACCTGACAGAGATATCCTCCCAGGTGGGGATGGTCTTCGACGACCCCGATGCCCAGCTGATCTTCACGACCGTCGAGGAGGAGATCCTCTCCGCACTGGAACGAAAAAATCTCTCCGGTGACGAGATCGAGTCGCGGCTCTCGCAGGTGATGGACCTCACGCGCCTGACCGAGCTGAAAGACCGGGCCCCTCACAACCTCTCCGGCGGGCAGAAACAGCGCGTGGTACTCGCGGCGACGCTGGCACTCGGGAACGATATCCTTATTCTCGATGAGCCCACCTCGGAGTTGGACGAGCACGGGACTTCAAGTATCGTGGAAATTCTGAGAGACCTGAAGAGCAGGGGCAAGACCATCATCCTGGTCGAGCACAAATTCTCCCGGATGCGCGAGCTTGCGGATCTCCTGGTCATCATGGAGGAGGGCAGCATCCGTTATTCAGGACCCCCTGACGAGGCCCTCGCGGACGACCACTTCCGATCGATCCTCATTCCCGATTACGAAGGAGTCAGGGAACAGCCCGCAAAAGCAATTCCGGCAGAAACGACTCCTGTCATCTCTGTCCGTGGGCTGCACCACTTCTACGGTGAGATCCCGGCCCTCCTGGGTATAGACCTGGACATCTTCCCGGGCGAGTTCCTTGCCATCGTAGGAGAAAACGGGTCCGGCAAGACCACCCTGATAAAACATTTTGTCGGGCTCCTCAGGCCGGGATCGGGAACCGTAGTGGTAAACGGGCATAATGCCGCCAGTGTCCCGATTGCGACCCTGGCCCACTCGGTAGGCCTGGTGTTCCAGAACCCGGACCACATGTTCTTCGCCAATTCCGTGCGGGAAGAAGTGGCATTCGGTGCCAAAAACATGGGAATCACGGACAGTGATGCTGCAGTCACACTCGCGCTATCAGAGGCGAGGCTCGAGCACACCGGGGAACTGTATCCCCGGTGGCTCTCACGGGGCGAGCGGCAGCGGCTTGCTATAGCGTGTGTCCGGGCAATGCAGACGCCGGTAATCGTGCTCGATGAACCAACTACGGGGCTCGACGGCAACGAAGCCCGTGAGGTCATGGAGATCCTGCACCAGCTCCAGCGGGAAGGCCGTACCATAATTATCGTCACCCACAGCAAAGCGATCGCGAACCAGTGTGCCGACCGAGTGATTACCATGGACCACGGGAGGATCGTCTCCGATACCGGGCGCGGGGAGTGCGGGCCATGACCGAGATCCTCCAGTATGTACATAAGGATACGCTGTTCCACAGGCTGCATCCCGGTACAAAGATCCTCTTCGTCCTTGTAGTCAGCATCTTTGCCATCTTTTCGGCCGAAATCCTGGCACTCGTCGCCATATTCCTGGGAATCATTATCCTGGCCTGGATCAGCCGCCTCCATCGGGAACTTTTCCAGCAGATGACCCTGATCATCGTGATGAGTGCGGTCCTGATCCTGATCACCGTGTTTACGATGCCTGCCGGTCCGGTCATCGGCTACCTCGTACCCCCCGGAGTACCGGTGATAGGCGGGAGCCTTCCCGTCACCATCGGGGGCCTTCTGTATGGAGTCGTCCTGACCCTGCGGTTTGCCATCCTGATAACCGCGGTCCAGCTCTTTGTCATATCCACCCAGCCCCGTGACCTGGTACACGCGATGGAGCGGGTCAGGGTCCCGCCGGACTACACACTGATGTTCATCATCGCGCTGAGATTCATCCCCACCCTCCAGATAGAGGGGAAAAGGATTCACGAGGCCCAGCTGGCCAGGGGCTACAACCCCGGCCAGGGTTTCGTGGGGAGAATACGGAGCGTTGCACCGGTGCTGATCCCCCTTGTCTCCAATGCCCTTGCCCGGTCCAACGTGATGGGCCTGACCATCGATCTCCGCGGCTACCGGACGAAAATCCTCCGCAGGCACCGGGAGATGGTCATGGGGCGACTGGACCATGCAGCCATCGCCATGCTCCTCGTATTCTCTGTGGTATACGGGGCTGTGCTGGTGATGACTTTCACCGGCGTCATGACCCCGGTCATATGAAGCGGAACTGACAATCTTCTTTCAGGGAAAATAAAGTGAGATCCCGGATCTCACACTATTTTCGTGTGTCGTGTCACTTCGCCCCTTACCTGCCGGCGACCATTTTTCCGCACGGCGACGATCATGCCGGAAGAGTCTGTAAAAGGGTAATCACTATATGGAACTGGACCGGAACCTAAAACCGGTAACAGGAAACGGATTGACATGGCAGACAGAATCAGCGTTATCAACCCGGAAGAACTGGCTCCGCCCCGCGGTTACTCCCACGCGGTCGCCGTGAAAGGCAGCCACACCACGATCTATATCGGCGGGAAAAACGGCATTGCACGTGACGGGTCTGTGGTCGGGAAGGGGGACCTGAAAGCCCAGACCGGGCAGGCGCTCGAGAATATCCGGGCAGTGCTCGATGCTGCCGGTGCGGATCTTTCCGGTGTCGTAAAATTCACGATTTACCTTGTCCAGGGCCAGGACGCGCGGGTGGGTGCCCTTGCATTCCTCGAAAAATGGGGTGACAGCCCACGGCTGCCCGCGGTTACCGTGGTGTTCGTCGCAGGCCTCGGACACCCGGACTGGCTGGTGGAGATCGAAGCCGTTGCCGTTGTCCCGGAATAACATAAGGGGTTTTCCTCAGGGGATACCATTTCCCGCGGAAAGATATTAGGGTCACCGCCGCGGCGGGCATGAAGATATTCCGGGAAAACCGGTGCAATGACCTGCCGCAAGAACACTCTTCACCGAAGTCCCCCGGGGAGTTCCCGCGTACAGCGATAATTTTTGACCTGGCAGGGATCAATAGTGACTATGGGTGTATGCAGCGACTGTGCCATGTACCGCCCCGGAAAAGGAGACCAGGGAGAATGCCGGATAAACGGGCCGGTTCCTCCCGACCGTGAGGCCGAACGGTGTCCTTCCCGGAGTTTTGTCTCGCGGAGCTGAAACTCCTGTTCCTCCGGGGTAAATTTTACTATTTATGACCGGGGATTGCCCGGTAATCCCGACCAGCGGGTATATTATCCTGCAGGTCTCAGATGTTTTGTCATACGAATACACGTGGAGGAAAACCCGATATGAATCACACCATCCCACGAATCACGGCGGCCCTCGTCGGGGCATGCCTTCTCTGCCTGCTGGTCGCTTCCGCGTCAGCAGGATTTTCAGGAACCATGCTCGGACCGGGTCCGAGCGGTTCACAGCAGTTCTCGATTGCCGCCCTGACAGGAGGCAACCAGTGGAGCAGCGCAAGCCTCATTTCGTCGGCTGCCGCGGGGAATTTCGGATCACAGACTCATTTCATTCTTACGAACTGGACACCCCCGGAAAACCGGACCTACACAACACCGACCCGGGAGACTCCCGCGTTCATGCAGCCTGCGACAAGTTCCCGCTATAACTGGGACACCATATTTGCAAAACCGACGCCCTTCTGCGGATGCGGCGGGTGCAGTTAATTTTTTTTTTGATTCCCGATAACACAGATTCACCGTTCCGCATCCATGATCCGAGCCCTATTGGAATTTTCTTCACCCGATGGTCCGGTGTCAGGGGTCGGCAGTGATTTCAAAATAGCATGGACCGGTATATCAGTCTCTCCGGGTGATCTTCAGGACGACCAGGGTCTCTTCATAGACATCCCTCTGCCCGGTCATGCATACATTGTAGTTCAGGTCCCTGAATATCTCACCGACCTCGTGAATACCGGTAAGCGACGATACGAGGAGAAGGATCCGACCGCCGGGTGCGAGCACCCGATCTACCTGCCCGGCGAACCGGGTTATCACCTCCCTCCCGGAAATTCCCCCATCGAGCGCATATTCGAGCCAGTCGCAGATCCGTTCTTCGGGCTGGGTCGGCAGGTAAGGGGGGTTGAAAATAACCATATCGAACGGCCCGGAGAGCCCGTCCATCAGGTCTGCCCGGACGACTTCTATCCCCAGGTCCCTGGCCTCCCTTACCGCAAACGGGTTGATGTCGGTGGCGACCACGCGGGTTTCCCTGGCCAGCCGGGATGCGATGTACCCCGATCCGGTGCCGACCTCGAGCACTCTCTCTCCCGGCCGGAGTTCCTTTAAAGAGCATTCGAGCAGGAAGTAGGTATCCATCTCAGGGGAATAGACCTGGGGGTGCGTCATGGGCAGACCGTGTTGGTGATCGTCGCGAAGTCCTCGAGATAGAGTTCCTCGGGCCGGGACACCAGGATCTCCTGCGGGAGAACTTCCAGCATCCGTTCCACGTGTTCACGTTTCAGGATACCACCCGAGCTTTTCAGGCAGTTCTTCACCGTTTTCCGCCTGTGTGAGAAGAGGGCACGGACAACATCGGCATACAGGGCCTGGTCGCAGATAGGAAATATCGGTCCCCGGGGGATCAGTTTCATCACCGTCGACCGCACCTGGGGCCTGGGAGAGAAACACTGGGGCGGCAGGTCGAAGCACCGTTCGACGCAGCAGTAGGTCTGCACCATGATGGAGAGGCGCCCGCATTCGGGGGTCCCCGGGGGAGCCATCATCCTACGGGCAAATTCGTACTGGTACATCAATATCGCACATTCAAACCCGGCATCGAGAAGCCGGAAGGTGATCTTGGACGACGCCGAGTAAGGTAAATTCGAGATCGCAAGTTCGAAGGGTGGATATTCGCACCTGGTTGCATCGCCCCGGATGACACAAAGTCTCCCCAGAGCGATCTCGTCGGAAAAAAGGACGGAAAGGTACTCGACCAGTTCGGGGTCGATTTCGATGGCGTTTACCCGGGCCCCCCGTTCAAGGAGCGCCCTTGTGAGCACCCCCTCTCCGGGCCCTATCTCAAGGACATCCCGGCCCTGTACGGGAACGAGATCGGCAATGCGTTGCACCGCATTGGGATCGACCAGAAAATGCTGGTCTTTCGGCGCACTCATTTCGACGTAAACACGTGGTATTTTACATCGGGATCCTGGAGTTCTTCAAGGATCCGGCTGATAATCATCTTCTCCGGGTGGGGGATGGACTTGATCCGCTGCGAGATCTCGGCGAAACTCTCGAAGGGTTTCTTCTCCCGCTCCTCGAGGATCTCCCACATAAGTTTCTTACCTATGCCGGGAAGCAGGTGGAGCATATGGAGTTTCGGGGTGACCGAGATCGACTTGTTGAAAAACTGGACGAAATCCGGTTCCCGCTCCTTTACGATCCGTTCGACAACGAAGGGCAGTTCGAGTTTTGCGGTCTGGGTGAGATCGTCGTATCGTATCCTTCGCTTTACCCGCTCGACCTTCTCCCTCTCACCATCCCCGATGTAGACATTGTCGTGGATCTGGATCTCGACCCGCTTCGGGATCAGTTCCAGCAACTTGAACTGCTCAACCCCGATGGCCTGAACGATGGGCTCGCGCTTGAACGTGGGGCGTGGGTCTTCGGCATGACCTTTCAGGAGTACGTCAAGCACTATGGCGTTGACCTCTTTCTTCTCCGCCTTCATTCACAGCCCCTCAGAAATGTGTTTTTACCAGGTCGAGGATTCCATCGAGCTCTTCGCCGGTGAGAGAGTACTTTTCCTTGGCATATACTGCCCGGAGCTCGTCCCTGGTCCTGGGCATCAGGTTGGTAATCCGGTAGGCGATCTCCGGTTTCATCTTTTCCATCTTCAGGAGCTCGCCCGCCAGGTTCTTTGCCTGCTCTGCGGAGGTTTTCGACAGCTGGTTGGCATGCTCGATACTCTTCCGAAGCTCATAGGACATCTCTTTTCCCGCCTCAAGGCGCTCCGATTCAACCGTAATCAGGATCTCTTTCAGTTCGGGAAGTGTGATCTTCTCTTCGCGAATTATACCTTTTACCTTCATGCCAATCCCCTCTTGCTCAACTGTTACCTTTGGGCTTTTAGATGTTGCGGTCTGGCGATTACGACCTTGTCTTTATCGCCGTCCCGGATCGAAAGGACCCAGGCCCTGCCCCGCTGGCCCATGACCGTGCCGGTCTTTCCATGGAACCTGCGGTTCGGCATTCCCTTCTGTATGCTCGGTTCGCAGACTACATGTACTTTCTGCCCGATCTCGAACTGCTGAATTACTGCGGTGACGGGAACAATTCCCCTTCGCCGGAGGTCTTTCTTCAGCTTATACCGCGTCTTTTTTCGTGTTCCGTTGTGATGTGCCATTGTTTATTCTCCGTCTGTGAATCCTTCCACCTGCACGACGTCGAGCGTGCAGACCTGTGCAGGTCTTCCCAGGATCTCCGCAAGACTTGGTCGGGTCCGGCCGTTGTCACCCGATATGAGTTCTTTGATGTAAAGTCCGGCCTCGCCGGTCACTTCCAGCAGGTATCTTCCCTGCTCTTCACCGATGAACTCGATATCAAGGACTTTCCTTTCCCTTACCAGGTCTGCGCGGCGGTGTGCGACCCTCTGAGGGGTGCGCTGCTCTATTTTCACCCCTTTCAGGGCTTCAATCGCCGATTGGAGCTCATTCCTGGATAAAGGACTTTCAACCTCGATCAGGATCCTGTATTTTTTATAACCTTTGTGTGATTTAATAATTTCCACCTCGTCCCTGCGGCTCCAGCGCAGGGAAGAGACAGAAACCCTTTCTTTGGCCTGTTCGTTGATCAATTCCTCGAGAGCATGCAGGTCGACAGACCTTCTCCTCGGCGAGACCACCTCCAGAACGAAGGGCCTCCCGGTGCCGACCATCCTGGCATCGATATCCTCCCGTCCCGCCCCGTGGAGAACGGCAGACTCTGCCCCGAAGAACTCCGTGACCGGGCGGCCGATCAGTTCCTCCACCGAGTCGGGGTACATTTTCCCGGTGAAATTGCATCGTTCGCACCCCGCACCGCGGCAGACCCTGCAGTCCCAGTGGGTCTGAGGTATACCCCGCTCGAACTTCCTGTACCTCCCGTAGATGAAGAGAGGGGATATCTGCACCTCGACCACCCCGTGCTGCAGGTCGAGGATAATCACGACTTCAGGATGCGACAAGTCCGCGGATTTTCCGGTGAGCTCCGATACCGCTTTTCCCACCTCGCGGTTCATTTCGGACTTCAGCGCTTCGGAGCCGCCGAGGCCGAGGTCGCTCCACACCATCTCCTCGCTTTCGGCCATGAGGGGCGGCACACGTGTCCCGATGAGGAACGTTGAGAATTCTATCCCTTCGGTCGCATGGACAACCCGCCCGGCCCATGCCGGGACGGCGGCAAACAGGTCCCCGCAGATCCAGCAGGGGCCCTCGTGTGAGTGAAACGGGAGGTTTGCATGGAGATAATAAGCAATCCTAAGCGCAGAACCGCGGTCTTTGTTTGTCAGTCCGAAGGATCTCCTCCCGTAGAACCTGCCCAGGCAGTGATCGCAGACATCCCCGTACTCCAGAATTCTTCCTACCTCTTCCATCAGGCTCACGAAGATTCCCTCCGGTCGATCTCGTTCAACACTATCGTTATGGCGTGATCGGCATGGAGCGAGCGGGGCCCGACCGAGTACGCCGGAAGATCCCTGATCATGTCGCGTTCCTCCGGGGAAAAATCATGGTGATCGCTTAAAAGGTACGTGTCGGGAAGCGCCGGTTCATCCCGTATGTCGCTTCCGGCCTCGTCAAGCACTGCAGGGGGCACGTCGCGAAGCAGGCAGGCAAGGCCACCTTTCCTGACGTAAACGCCAGGGGTCGATTCCCTGAACTCCTCACCCGCGTGCAGGGCGAGGGCTTTTTTGATCAGGGCACCGGCGCTCCGCTCGTCCGGGGAGAGATACCGCACCTTTTCCCCCGAAAAGAGGACGGTCTTCGGAGGTTCGGGTTCGCCAAGGAGCACAAGGTAGCATTCCACGTTCCTCCGGAGGTCGTGCGACAGGAAGAGGGAAGAGTTGACGCACCGGCAGAGCACGTCCATCCTTCCCGCTCCACCGGGCATGTCGTTTAAGGAAAAGTCGCCGCTGGTCTTCGCAAGATGGCCAAGCACGATAAACCGGATCATGAAAAACGCCTACATCCCGCCGAAGCGCTTCATCATCCGCTGCATGTTGAACTTGCCCTGTCCGCCCCGGGCTCCCTTCAGGGCCCGCTTCATCATCTTGTAATAGCGTATCAGTTCCCGGACTTCCTCGGGGGTGGCCCCGGCACCGAACGCGATCCTCTGGATCCGGGAACTGCCGAGCACCGACGGGTCGTCGAGTTCTTCCGCGGTCATCGAATCCATGATGATCCGGTAGCGGACCATCTTGGTGCTGGTGACATCGTACACGTCGGTGGGGAGCTCCATGCTCCCCATCGGGAGCATGCTCATGATCTGCTTTAAGGGACCCATCTTGTTCAGGGCCTCGAGCTGCTTGTACATGTCCCGGAGGGTGAACTTGCCCCTCATCATGGCGTTGATATCAAGCTCGCTGGTGGAGATGGACTCTTCAGCCCTCTCCATCAGGGCTTTCAGGTCACCCATCCCCAGGAGCCGGGAGATGAACCCGTCGGGATCGAACCGTTCGAGATCCTCTATGGTCTCGCCCGAACCGATGAAGACGATACCGCTCTTTGTCTCGGAGACCGCCGAGAGCGCGCCTCCTCCCTTCGCGGTGCCGTCCATCTTGGTGATGATCACTCCGTCGATGTTGATAGCCTGGTGAAACCGGCGGGCCTGTTCACTTGCCTGCTGGCCGAGTGCGGCATCGATCACCAGCCACCGGTGGGTGGCCCGGGTCATGGTGTTGAGGTCGATGATCTCCTGGATCAGGTCTTCTTCGAGGGCGTGACGTCCCTGCGTATCGATGATGACCACATCGACCCCGCTCATGGCCTTCAACCCGTCTTTCACGATCACCCGGGCGTCCTGCACCTTCGGGTTCCCGAAACAGGGGACGTTGATCCTGCTGCAGAGTGTGTTCAACTGGTCGAACGCACCCGGGCGGAACGTATCGGCACAGATAACCCCGACGCGGAGCCCTTTTCGCTGGAAGTAGCGGGCGAGTTTTCCCGTGGTGGTGGTCTTCCCGCTCCCCTGCAGGCCGGCCATGAGGATAGTCTGGGGCCCGAGCTTCACCTCCGCGGTCGAACCCATAAGGCGGACCAGTTCCTGGTACACGATACGGAGCACGTGTTCGCGGGCGGTCATCCCCTTGGGAGGCTCCTCGTCGAGCGCCCGGGTCTTTATCGCCTGGGAGAGCTGCATCACCAGCTTGACGTTTACATCGGACTGGATCAGCGCCCGCTGAAGGTCCCTGACCAGCTCTTCCACCGCTGCCCGGTCGACCACGGTCTTTCCGGCAAGTTTCTTCAGGGCATCCTTGAGGGACGACCCCAGCTTATCCAGCATGTTCAGGCCGCCTCCTTCAGGAGCTCGTCCACCAGCTGGCGGGGCGAAAACGGCATGATGTCATCGTACCCCTGGCCCACACCGAGGAACATCAGGGGTTTCCCGATGGTATGGGAGATCGAGATGGCTGCGCCACCTTTCGAGTCCATGTCCGCCTTGGTCAGCACGACCGCATCCGCACCGACGGTCTTCTCGAATTCGAACGCCCTGACCACCGCGTCGTTGCCCGCGACCGCCTCGTCGACGTAGACGATCAGGTCCGGCTGCATGACTCTCCGGATCTTTTCGAGCTGGCTCATTAGGTTTGCCCGGTTGTGGAACCGGCCTGCGGTATCGGCAAGCACCACGTCGATCTTATGGGCATTGGCATACTGCACGGCATCGAAGAGGACCGCCGAGGGGTCTCCTCCCTGCTGGTGCTGGATAACCTTGATCCCGAGTCTGGTGGCGTGGACATCGATCTGTTCGATCGCGCCCGCCCGGAAGGTGTCCCCGGCACCTATCACCACGGAAAAACCGTTCTTTTTAAGGTATGCACCAATTTTCGCAACAGTGGTGGTCTTACCGGTCCCGTTTACCCCAGTGAACAGGATCTTTACCGGCCGGTCGTGTTCCCGGATGTAGGAAACCAGGTCGAATCCCTCCCCGAGCACATCAAGCAGTGCATCCCTCAATGCGGCCACCACAATTCCATCCACCGATTCACCGAATTTTCGCCGCGATCCGGTGAGGTCATTCCGGATATGGCTGATTATCTCTTCGGTGACCGGGAGGGCCACGTCGCTCTCGAGAAGTCCCATCTCGAGCTCGAAAAGCGGCTCTTCGATATCCTTCTCGCTGATGACGAATTCCCTGTCGGTGATCAGGACTTTTACCTTCGAGATGATGTTCGTACTCTTTTCCGGAGCGTGTTCCGGCCGTGCCCCGGAATTTTTCCCGCGGTCCTTGTTACTTTCCGGGGAAGCTGATGCTCCCTCCGGTACCTGTGCGGAGGCCTCGATGGTGCTGCCCAGCTGGCCCTGGATCTGTTTGAGCCTGTTTTTCAGCCCCTCGAACATACCAGACCTCAAACCTTGCCGGCGATTACTCGTCCGCCTGGCGGGGGGCTGCTGCAGGGGCCTGCGGGGGCATCTGTGACATCTGGTACCCCATCTCCAGTCTCCTCGCGATCTCGTTCATCTGGTTCTGGACCTTGCCGAGAGTCTCTGCGACCTTCTTGCTCGAGGCTTCCATCTCCGTGATCCGGTCGTTCAGGTAATCGACTGCTTCCTGACTCGTACGCTGCACGATGACCTCGGCACCGATATTTACCAGAACTTCGTCGGGCGTGCTGACCTTTGCGCGAACGCTTACGCCACCCCCCATCTGAAGGAGCACGGTACTCTCCCCCGCTTCCATGAGGCCTTTAAGCGCCTCAATCGCGGCGTGAGCTTCCATCCTTCCCTCTTCCAGCATTCCCAGCTGCTGGGAGAAGATCTCTGCCTGCTGGCGGTACTCGTTCAGATAGATCTGCAGCGTCTGCATCTCTCTCGGGTCAACGGCGTCCACGTTATTCACCATTGATCATCTTCACGGACTGAACAGTGATATACCTTCTTTTTAGGCGGTGCTTGCTCCCAAATACCGCAAACGCTCTCTCGCGTGCCTGATTCTCATTCGGGGCGGGGATTACCTTGGTGTAAGGCTTCCAGTCATCCCCGATCTTGAAACTGCCTGATACTTCAAAAGATTTCATCTCAATTCCTCACTTATATGAATCCAAATACGTCTTCTATCCTGCCGAGCTCGAACCCGCTGGTCGCCAGTCCGGCCACGTATCCGTTCTGGTTCGCCAGGAGACCCGCGCCGACAAGGCCGCTCCCCATGTTCACAGAGCCCGTTCCCACGGGCAGGTCGGTCACCGATTCTATACGCTGGATCTCGGTCCTGCTGCTCCGGGGGTGAGCGATAACTCCCCTGTTCGTTGCGACGGCGGCCATTCCCACCGTCTTCACCCCTCCAAGGGAAAGGGTGACCACAGGGACCTTGAGAAATTCTCCCACCTCGTCTGCCAGGGATCGCGGCATCTCCGGGTGAACCGCGCAAAAGACGTCGTTAACCAGGATTACATTCCCGGCCGCATTCATGGTATCCTCGAGCAGGAACACGTTACGATAACGGGAGAGGCAACCGATCTCTTCATCGCTTGCAAGCCCGCTTACTACGAACCCGTTCCTGTTCCCCGCGAGGAGGGACCCGATGATAGTGCTTCCCTGGATGGTGGTCTCCACGAGCTCCACCTTCAGGGTCTCCACGAGGGCCTTCCGGAAATCTTCCGGGGCTTCCGGGGGAATTACTGCAATATCATCGAATGCACGTGCAAAGACGCCGATATTGGGATCTCCCGCAAACGAGACGGTTCTTTCCATCTTATTCCTCGGCGAGCTCGGCCTGGACCTGCCCGTCCTCGAACTTCATAGCCCTGACCCTGATTCGGGAGGGCGGTTTGCTGCTTCCCCTTTCCCAGACGCGCTCGTTAATGCTCCGGTCGAGTTTTACGTCTTCGCTCTTCATATGCCGGGAAAGGTACTTCCTGATGTCCTTGATCGCGGCGTTGCTCCGTTTCCAACCGGGGGCTCTCTTCACCGCCCGGAGAGGGATGATATAGATCTGTTCTTCCATCTTGTCTGCCATCGCCAATCACACCTTAAGAGTGGAGCGTCTCCAGTGGCGCCGCTTCGGGTGGGACGTCACACCACGCTTGGTCCGGAGCGTTACCCACGCGGGGACACGCCGGTTCTGTTCACATGCCTTTGCCAATCGAATTTTGTAACCTTTTGTTGATCTGCTCATGTTTCTGACCTCCTTATTCAGGCTCTCCCGACTACAAGGGACTGCATATGGTGCGGGGGGAAGAATGCTTCAGGGCTCATTCCCCTGGCCGCCAGGGCTTCCCTTATCTCCCCCTCGTAGTCACCGTTCTCCAGTGCCCCGGTCTCCCCGTACTGCACCCTGAGCAGCCGTTCGGACAGCCGCGTGATCTCCGGTTTCCCATAGCCCAGGAGGGGGCGGACATAGGAGCACCCGCAGCAATCGCGCAGCCGCTGGACTTCATCTCGGGTGAGCATGGGAACCCGGTCATCCAGCCGTGTCCCATCGGCGACCACTCTGTAGTCCCTGCAGAGGACCCCGATGGCGGCCCGGTGTACCATGTTGATCGCGTCGTTGGGATACCCGCACGCAATCACCGATGCAACCGCCCCTTCAAGGATCTCCGGTGCGAATACGTGCATCCTGTGGGAAAATCCCAGCGCTTCGGCGGCCTTTATTACGCCCTGCAGGGTTCGGGCCGGGGTGAAGACGAACGTATTCAGCTCCACCTCGTAATCCCTGGAAAGCATCAGCGCCGCAAGGGAGCTGTCCTTTCCTCCGCTGAAGAGCACCCCGGCCTTCATCCTACGCGCCGTATCCGGAATTCTTTCTTTTCAGGCTGGATCTGCTGGAGGATGGCTTTCAGCTGCTCGTCGGTGATCTTCCCCCTGAGACGCCCGGTCTGGGCCAGCATCACCAGCTGCTGCTCGACCGCCCTCGCAAAGTCCGGGCGGGTGAGCCTGATGGTGTTCAGCCGTTCCCTGGCTTCCGGTTCCATTATCTGCTGCAGGACACGCTTGAGGGCATCCTCGGCCTGTTTCTGTCGTTCAAGCTCGTCCTGCATGGACTGCTGGTCCATGGACTGCTGCTGCAGCTGCGCCATCTTCCTCCTTCGCAGTTCAGCAAGCTCGTCGTCTCCCATCGGGGTCGCCTCGACTTACTGTGCGGCGGCTTCGGTCGCCTTCGCGGCAGAAGCCTTGGAAAGGGAATTCGCGAGCCCATCCATGAAAGAGGCTCCCGCGGGCGAGACGCGCCTTCCGGCTTTGTCCTTGGTGATCAGCCCGGCAGCCTCGAGCTGCTGCAGCGATTTACGAAGGATGGATCCGCTGCCCTTGCGGAACCTGCTCGGCTTCGAGCCACGGTCCTGTTTTCCTCCGTAGAATGTTCTCATCCTTTCCACACCGACGGGTCCGTCGATATACACCCGGCGGAGGATCGAGGCCACCCTGGTGAACCACCAGTCGGGGTCCTCGGGCGGCATCTCGTTATGTACTCCCGTCTTGGCGAATGCCGCCCATTCGGGAGGTTTTATCTCCGGCCGTTTTTTCAATTCTTCTGCCAGGCTTCTGATGAACCTGTCGGCCGGTACGTCGTATACGGTTGTCATGTCTTGACCTCACTGTCACTAGAACGATATAACAGTCTTTACTTATTTGTTCAATAGCCTTTTATATATTTCTGGAAAGGGTGCATGCGGGCCGGCCTGAAAAGGATCGGGAGGATTATTTCTTTTTGCGCGCCGCAATGACCATGGTGCGGCCCCTCACATCGACCAGGTCTCCGCCGGACAGTTCGACTATCCTTGCGGGGTCCACCTCGGTGTTTTTGAGCCATTTTATTTTTACCAGCCTGCGTTTCTCGAGCTGCTGCTGTATCTCTTCGATCAGGGCCATGGTACATCCCTGTTTTCCTATCCAGATTGTGGGTTTCAGGTCATGGATAGCGCGGGCTTTGTCATCCCCGTTCATGCTTCCTCCTTAGTACATACCGGGTCTGGAAGCCGCACGCGAGGCAGGTCGCAATCACCTTTCCCCGGTACACTCTGACCCTCATGTTCGCCCCCGGTACGAGGTAGGTATGGCACTGATGACAGAACCTTCTCCGGAACTCACGTTCGATCCTGATCCGCTGGCGCATGGCGATCTTCCTCGCGAGTTCCACGCACCTGCTGCTCCAGGCCGGGTTCTCCCGGTAAAACCGCTCCGCCTGCCGGAAAAGCACCGCGATGCGCTCGCGTGCAATCCGCTTCGCCTGGGGTTGTGCGTTCTTCGGGGGCATGGGAAAACCGCTCTCGTATCCTTACACTAATCGTCCGGCATCGTAATTAAAACGGTCCCCGGGGATGCTCCGCATTCCCCGTTCCTACAGGATCCGCACCCGGCCGTCTTCCACCCTGATGCGTCCCTCGCAGAAGAGCTGGACCGCCCGGGGGAGGCACCGGTGTTCCCTCTGAAGTATACGCTCCGAAAGACTCTCTTCGGTGTCACCCTCGATGACCTGTACGCATTCCTGGAGGACGATCGGGCCGGTATCCATACCTTCGTCCACCAGGTGCACGGTACAACCCGCCACCTTCACCCCGCATTCCAGTGCCTGACGCTGGGCATGAAGACCTGGGAAACTGGGGAGGAGCGCAGGGTGAATATTCATGATCCTGCCGGAAAACTCGTGAACGATGCCTTTTCCAAGGATCCGCATGTATCCCGCGAGCACGAAGAGGTCGGCATCCGTCTCGCGCATGACCCGGATCAACTGGTCCTCGTACCGGTCCCGTGAGGGAAATGTACGATAATCAACCAGCGAGACCGGGATTTCTGCTTCTTTTGCCCTTACAATGGCATAGGCGCCGGGATTATCGGTGATGAGACGGGAACACCGCCCGGCAGTGATGTCCCCGGACCGCGTGGCGTCGATGATCGCCTGGAAATTTGATCCCCTGCCAGAGGCGAGAACCGCCACCAGTTTCATTGCGGGTGCTGCTCCGGAGAATACCCGTTCTCCTCGGTTGCCAGGTGGTGAAGGATCAGCTTCACCTTGACGATACGGCGCGCCATCATCTGCAGGACGACGAGCGTCACGTGGCTTTCCTGGAGATACACGCTCTCCCCCGGATGGGGGATATGTCCCAGGCGATCGATCAGGAGCCCCCCTATGGTCTCGTACGACTCGTGGATGGGGAGGTTGAGGTCCAGTTCGTCGTTTAAGTCCTCCACCCAGACCTTTGCGTCCACCACGAAGACTCCTTCGCCGGTCTGCTGGATCTCAGGCTCTTCCTTGTCGAACTCATCGAGGATGTCCCCGACCAGCTCTTCAAGGATGTCTTCCAGGGTCACGATCCCGATGAACGTGCTGTATTCATCGAGCACGACCGCCAGCTGCACTTTCCGCACCTGGAGCTCTTTTAAGAGGTCGTCGATCTTCTTGGTCTCCGGGACAAAGAACGGGTCATACATCAGGTCCTTGATAGGAGTATTCTTTTTCCCGGAGAGGACCGAAGAGAAGGCATCCTTCACGTTGAGGACTCCGATGATGTTGTCGACCTGTTCGTGGAAGACCGGGATCCGGGAGAACCCTGTCTCGTTGAAGACCTGCAGCGCCTGGTTCAGGGTCTTTGTATCCTCCACCACCACGACGTCGACCCGGGGGGTCATCACCTCGCGGGCAATGGTATCGCCGAACTCGAGGACGGAATAGAGCATTTCCCGCTCTTCCTGCTCGATGGTCCCCTCTTCCTTTCCGACCTCGATCCATTCCTTGATCTCTTCTTCTGTGACCGCGGGTTCCGTAAGGGCCGTCCCGGCTCCGCCGCGATGGACCATCTTCTCCCAAAGGTGGATAAACGGAACGAAGAGCCGTGAGAAATAGTAGATGGGAGGCGCCACAGTGAGCGCGAGCTTCTCCGAGTACCGGGATGCATACATCTTCGGACCGATCTCCCCGAAGATCAACAGCAGGATGGTCACGACCCCGGTGGCGATCCCTACCCCGATATTCCCGTAGATACTGATGGCGAGTGCAGTCGCGATCGCGGCTGCGGCGACGTTCACGATATTGTTCCCTACAAGGATGCTGATCAGAAAGTGGCTGGGGTTTTCCTTCAGTTCTGCGAGCCGTTCCGCCCCCTTTCGTTTCTCGTTCACCAGGGTCCTGACCTTCGCCCTGGTGATGGAGATCAGGGCCACCTCGGAACTTGAGAAGAATGCCGAGAGCAGGATACAGATGATGAAGAGCAGAAATAGGAGATAATCTTCAGCCATCGACTTCACGCCGTTCAACGGCTAAAAATATTGTTTTGTTCATAGGTTCAATCGGTTGGCTGTATAGTATGGAACCAGTGTTTTATAAACCCAGCGATTATCCGAAGCATTCCCGCATAAACGCCACTTCTTCCATGAGAATCAGTATCTTTTCTTCCGAACAGAGGTCGTGGACGAAGTTCATGTCCTCGAGCTCGAGGGTTACGTGTCCCCGGTATCCTGATTCCGCAAGATACGTGAGGATCTCTTCCATTTCCGGTTTCCTGTCGAGAGGCAGGTGCATGACTCCCGCGCTCGCCCTCCCCGCATGGACGTTGACCAGGCGGTCGTGGCAGAGATCGATATACCGCCTGACCTCTTCGACCGAGACGCCCATGGCATGCGAGATGTCGAGAGTGAAATAAAGCCACGGCTCGCGGTCGAGGAGTTCCCGGACCCCTGCAGGGGTGCAGAGGAGAGAATTGACCTTATTCTCCATGTTTTCAATGGCGATCTTTACCGTTCTTCCCTTTGACGACCGGTGCACGGCATCTATATAGTGTTCGAACCGGGCATAGTCGGCCTCGCTCGGATTTCGCTTGGCAGTCCTCCTTCCCGGGTGGATGGTGAGGACGGGTGCTCCCACCCGTTCCGCGATCGCGATCGACTCGAGGGTGTATTCGACCGACGCGGCCGCCACCCGGGGGTTGATGGAACAGGGGTTGAGATCGAGAATGGGTGCATGAAGCGTGACCGGGGAGAGTACGGGATGATCCCGGATGCACGATGAGAGCTCGGGCACCGGCATATCCCGGAGCCAGAAATGCGGCGTTTCCATCCAGAACTCCATGGTGTCGAGGCCGGCTTCCTGCACGAAGTCGAAGATCTCTTCCACCTGGTACTCGTGAAAGAACATGCTGGAGACTGCGAACTGAACCATGCTGGTATTTGATATTGATTCGGCGCGTATTAGTTGTTAATGGACAAGTCCCAGACGACCCTGGACCTCGACGCGGGTGCGGGACACATGGACGTCCTCCGGGTGTCGCAGGTCAGCGCCCTGATCGCGTCGGTGCTGGACGACCCCAGGTTCCAGGACATCTGGGTGAGGGGCGAGGTGACCAACTTCAAGTGTCACACCAAGGGACACTGTTACTTTTCTCTCGGTGAGCGGGACGATCATTCCGTTGCCACGCTCCAGTGCGTCATGTTCCGCACCGACGCCCGGAGGCTGGCATTTTCCCCGCGGGACGGCATGGACGTTCTCGCGATGGGTTCGATTGGACATTATGCGCCCCAGGGAAAGTACCAGCTTTACGTGAAGGAACTCCGCCTCGCCGGTGAGGGAGAAAAACACCTCCTGGTCGAACGCTGGAAAAAGGAACTCGAAGCTGAGGGACATTTCGACCAGGCGAGGAAGCGGCCGCTGCCGCCGTATCCCGGCAGGGTAGGGGTAGTCACCTCCGGCACCGGTGCGGTACTCCAGGATATACGGAATGTAATCGCCCGGCGGTATCCCCTTGAGATTGTGCTCTCCCCGGCCGCGGTCCAGGGAGACGCCGCGGTAGGAGAGATCACCGAGGCGCTCGCCCGGATCGACGGAAAGACTGACGTTATCATCATCGCCCGGGGCGGCGGGAGTTTCGAGGACCTGTTCCCGTTCAACGATCCCCGGGTTGTACGGGCGATATCCTCGTGCAGGACCCCGGTAGTGAGTGCGATAGGACACGAGGTGGATGTCACCCTCGCCGATTTTGCCGCCGACGTGCGGGCGCCCACCCCTTCGGCGGCGGCCGAGCTGGTGGTCCCGGACAGGGAGGTTCTCCTCGAAAACTTACGGGAGAATAAAAACAAGCTCGCGGGTTCGCTGCTCTCGAGGCTGGAACGTGCGGCCGAACAGCTCGGCCATCTCCGGGAACGGATGGCCCCCCGGAGACTCGAACGAAGGATTACCGAAAAGAAGGAAGACCTCGCAGTTGCGGATGAACTCCTCGAAAAGGTGATGCGTGTACGCCTGGAACGCGAACACCTGCACATCTCTTCGATGAAGAGCTCGATCGAGGCACGAAATCCTTACTCGATCCTTTCCCGGGGATACTGTATACCCCGGGCGGAGGGCAGGATCGTGAGGTCCGTTTCCGAAATTTCCAGGGGAGAACGGATGGAACTGCAGATGCAGGACGGGGAATGCGAAGTCACGGTGGAGGAGAAGCATGAGCGTAAAATATGAAGATCTGGTAAAAGAACTGCGGGAGATTGTAAGAAAGATGGAGGATCCGGATACCAGCCTCGACGAGAGCATCCAGCTCTACGAGAGGGGGGCGGTCCTCATCAGCCAGGCCGAAAAACTCCTGGAAGAAGCCGAACTGAAAATATCGAGTCTTGGATGCGATCCTGGGAAAGGCTGACCCGGTAGTCACCCGGAGTCCGGGCATTCGGCGATGAGTTCCACAATCAGCACAGCGCCGTTCGCAAGGGATTCAACGAAATCCCGGGGTAAATCGCGGGCCGCGGCATTTGTCCGGATCCCGATGGTCCTTGCGCACACAAACTCACTCTTCCTCCACACGAGATCCGTGGGATGGGTCAGGCTGAGCCCGGGATCACCTGAGGAACGTATCTCGAGCTCGTGCCCTTCGCACCGCAGCCTTGTGGTCAGGACGGAATGGGGAGAGGTCATCACCGTCCGGAACTCGCTTCCGAGATCCGCCGCACTCCTGTCGGCGCCAACTCCGATGATGCAGTCTCCCTGCAGGGTCAGCTGATCTTCGCAGGTGACCTCGAAGGTGGTGCGATGCTGTGCGGTGATGTTTTTATGTCCTTTGCAGACGATCCGTTCCGTTGCCTTCATCCTTTTATATCACAGGTTCACCATTCTTATTAATGAATACAGAGGCCTGGTGCCCGACCTGCCGGGATATGCTTGAATGCGAAATCCTTGCCGATTCGAGGGACCTCCTGGTCAGATGCGGACAATGCGGTACGGTTTTCCATACCCCCCGCCATGAAGAGCCGGAACCAATAACGGTTAAAACCATAGTCAGCGAGGAGGGCGCTTCCAGGGTGTGCGGGATAGAGCTGTTCCCCGACGAGCTGTGCGAACTTGGCGATCATCATGTCGCCGGATGCGGGGAAGACTACATCGGTGTCGAGATCACGGGGATCGAAGCAGGGCCTAAGAGGCTCAAAAAGGCACCCGCAAAGGATATCTCCGCACTATGGACACGGAAGATAGAAGAAGTGGTAGTGCGGTTCTCGGTCCACGAAGGGTGGAAAACCATCCCCCTGGAGGCCGGTGTTGCCGGGGACACAATGTACGAGGTGGGAGCGGTCTACACAGTCGGGAAATGGAAGTTCAGGGTGGCGCAGATAAAGCTCAGGGACGGGGGAGTGCTCCGAAAAGAGGGGTACAGGACGGTTGCCAGCCGGATACGGCGTGTATACGGGTATCCTTTATAGATTCCCTTTTATAGATTCTTTTTTATTGCCGCTTCGAGCTCCTCCCTGTGGACAACCCCTTCGAAGCGTGCAACCACTTCACCGTCCCTGATCACCAGGACTGTCGGAGTGACGCGGAGATTGTACTGGGAGATATAAGAACGATTCTTCAGGGGATTTATCGCCTCGATCCTGATGTTCAAGGCCTTTTCTATCTCTTTATTGATGGGCTCCTGCTCCTGGCAGGCCATGCACCCTTCCTGGTAAAAACTGATCACCTGAAGTGCCATACCAAGAAAAGAGGGTCCGGAGTTATAAAAACCTCTGCCCCGGTTCAGCGGTTATTGATGCGCAGCACGTCGAGCTGGATCTGGGAATATCCAAAGTCGATGATCACGCCGTCCGCGGTCTTCTCTTTGATGTATCCGATCCTGTAGTAGTAGTTATCCGGTGTCGGCTGGGTGTCGTCCACGTTGATCTCCGGGTTCTTGGCGAAGTTCATGAGGACTTCGTCCCCTACCCGTGCGGTCGTATAGTTGCCCCCGATGCTCTGGAAGTTCTCGATGGTCATGTTCCAGGAAAGTCCGTCTTTGTCGGGGAAGGATACCACCTTGGTCTCCCCGTCCTTCATCCCTGCAATGGCACTGGCGAGAGAATTGTACTCGCTCGAAAAGATCCCGACCTGTGCGGTCCCGGTCGCGTCGGGGAAGGTGTAGACTACCGACCCGCTGGTGGAATTCACCGGGACGATGAGGTAATTGGTGAGGATGCAGAGCCTTCCCTGGTCAAGAGTGGCATTGAAGATCCGCGGATTCGAGGTCAGTACGGGCATGCCCTGGTTGTCCTGGATAGTATAGTCGATCATGACCGAATCGCCCGCGGATGCGGGGCGGAGCCCGGCGAGCCATCCCATGCCCAGCGAACTCAGAATCATGAAAATCACGAAACCTACCCCGAACACCACCATTAAGATTTTCGTGGAGTTCCAGGAGGTTTTTTTACCCTTCTGGCCCGATGTTTTCTTCTTATTCATCTGGAGTACCATCCGTCACGAATATTGATAAACATTCACTTACAGGACCGGACGATACCGGGATTTAACCGGTCGCGAACCACCTGCGGCTGATATATTCTCCCGCCGTGCATAGGTTAATTTTATCATTAAAGAACCGTAACTGGAGGCTAGTCCTTCGGGGCCCCGGCCCGGTCGGATCTACAGGAATGAGGTACTACCATGGCATGGAGACGAAGATATCCTTTCCACTGGATGTCGCGGGATATGGAAGACCTGATGCTCGATATGGAGCGCATGTGGGGGCCGACCGCCGTCAGGATCCTCCCTCCGGGGGGGATCGCCGACCGCATGCTTCCGGCCATCAGGGGAGAGTTCCGGGTGGATGTCCGGGACCTTGAAGAGGAGGTGATCGTAGTCGCAGACCTTCCCGGGCTGGAGAAAGAAGACATTTCCGTAAGCCTGATAAACCCCGTGACCCTGGAGATCGCTACATTCAGGAGAATGGAGAGCGAGGAGAGGGAGAAGGAATACTTTGTAAAAGAAAGGTTTTCCGGGTCGATGAAGAGAATTGTGGTCCTTCCCCGTGAAGTGAGCGAAGAACGGGCCAATGCCTCGTTCAAGAACGGTGTGCTCGAGATCCGGCTCAAAAAAGCGGCCGTAGACAAGGGGACAAGGATCCCCATCGAATAACCGGGCCTCCTTTTTTTCCCCGATGGCTTGATGGGTAAAAACCAACAAGTACTGATCCCATGGACAAGAAAAAGGTCAGGGATTACATGACCTACGATGTGGTGACCGTTGATGTACACGGAACCATAAAAGAGGTGATCGAGAAGATCCAGACCACGAAACACGACGGATTTCCGGTGGTCAACGGAAAGGAGGTGGTGGGATATATCGCTGCCAGGGATCTGCTCTTCGTCCCTCCCACCGCCCCGGTCGAGAAGGTGATGTCCCAGCACCTCATCGTGGCAGACCCTGACATGAGTATCAACGATGCCGCACGGGTGATATTCCGCTCGGGAATCCAGAAACTCCCGGTGGTCGACGAGAAAAATGTGCTTCTCGGGATCATCTCCAATACGGACGTCATCCGCTCCCAGATCGAGCATGTCTCACCGGAAAAGGTCTTTAATTTCATCACCACCCTCAAGAAACTCCACGGGGTCGAACCCGAGCTGAAGCGGGAGAGCGTTCCCATCAACGAACTCATCCCCACGCAGTCGAGGATTTATGAAGACGAGCTCGAGGGAAGGATGTACGAGATCAGGAAGGGCCTTGCGGAGCCCCTGATCGTGGTAAGGAGGCCGAACCGGCTGATACTCGTCGACGGGCACCACCGGGCGATCGCGGCGAAGAAGCTCGGGATCAAGACACTCGATGCTTATGTGATTGACGTGTGCGAGGATATCGAACTCGGGCTGGAAAGGACCGCAAAAGCGATGAACCTGCATTCTCTCGACGATATCCAGGTGATGGACTATGCCCGCCACCCCCTGGTCGCCGTCACTCACCGGCTGGTCCGGAGGGCCTAGGACCCCTCGCAGCGCAGGTCGTATTTCTCGTTAAGCACGTGCTCTTTTACGACGGTGCCCTGCGGCACCACCACTTCGGGCCAGAGCCGGGTCCGGGAATGGACCACCACGCTGTTCCTGAGCACCGCCCTCGGCCCTATCACAGTATCGTGCTCGAGGCTGCAATCGTCCCCGATGACCGTGTCATTATCGATGATCGACCCGGAGATCGTGGTATTCCTGCCTACCGTAACCCGATTGTAGACCGATGAGGAGAATATCTTGACGTCGTTCTTGATGTGGCAGTTGTCGCCGATACTCGTATAGGGGCCGATCAGAACACTGTCCCCGATCGTAGTTCCTTCTCCGATGGCTACCGGACCGATGACCCTTGAGTTGTAGCCCATGGAGAACGAGTTGCCCAGCATGACAGGCCCCTGAATCTGGCCGGAGCGGATGGTGAGATCCCCGGTGATGCTGGTGAACGGGATATCCTGCAACTTCCATTTCTCCGCCTGGCGGAGGGACCCGGGACTTCCCACGTCGGTCCAGTTCCCCCGGGCCAGCCACCCGGAGATTGTGTGGCCCTGTTCCATGAGTTTCGGGAAGAGGTCCCGGGCGAAATCGAACTTGGTGCCGGGCGGGATGTAATCGAATATCTCGGGACTGCAGACGTATATCCCGGTGCTGGCCAGGTTCGAGAATATCTCCCCCGGAGAAGGTTTCTCCTTGAACCGCTTGATCTGGTAGGAGACGTCGATCTCCGCGATGCCATACTCCGAAGGCTCGTCGATGCTTATCAGCCCGATGGAAAGGATCGATTTTTTCCTGTTGAATTCCCGGTAGAATTCCAACAGGTTGAGGTCGGTGACGTGGTCCCCCCCGACGACGAGAAAATTCTGGCCGTCGAGGAACTCCTGCGCATTTTTCACGCTTCCCGCGGTGCCGAGTTTGACCTCTTCGTGCACATAGGTCACATCTGCGCCGAAAAGCGACCCGTCGCCGAGGGCGGCCTCGATCGCATCCCCCATGTAGCCCAGAGTGACTACCACTTCACGAAACCCGAGGTTGGCGAGGTGGGCGACCAGGTGCTGGATTGAGGGGCGGTTCACGATGGGAATGCAGGGTTTGGGCCGCTCAAAGGTAAGCGGGCGGAGCCTCGTGCCCTCGCCCCCGCACATAATGCAGACCTTCATGCAAGAGGATGCGCTTCCATTTCTCATTAACCATAGTGAGGGACGCTTCTGCGGTATTGTTCCGGTACGGATTCTTCGAAATCCTCGCCCGGCAGGATTTTTATGCTCCCGCACCGTTGCGGGACCCATAAAAAAGAGTTATCACGATTCCTCAACTATGTACATACGCAATCATGGCCGAAACAGAACATCACGGTCTTTTCGGGCTTCGCCGGAACGAGCTGATCCTCTCGATCGCGGTCCCGGTATTCTCGTTCGGAGGGGCTGCACTTGCGTATTCCCTCCAGGCCTCGGGAGTGATCTCAGAAGCAGGCGACTTTTACTGGGGATCGGTGATCGCATCGATCCTGCTCGCATATCTCGCCTGGCTTAAACCTCGAAAGGACATCGTCTCGCTCCTGGCGCCATTTTATGCATTGATGATCTTTATCGTCCCCCTGGAGCTCCGGCCGAGCCTGCTGCTCCAGCTGCTGTTTGCCGCCAGCATCACGATCCTGATGATCAGGCTCAACGTTCGGTTTAATGTGCCTCGCACCAAAGTGACAGGAGAAGATCCCATGGAAAAATTTCTCTACAACTATATTACCAGGCTTTCCCCGCTATACCGGGGAATGGACCGGGTGACCGCTCATGAGATTGCCTCCGCGGTGCTCTCATTCAAGTTCGCCCTCTACCGGAAGGTGATTGCGAGCGCAGACAACGCGATCCGGAGACTCGACGCGACGCCTGAACATCGTGTCCTGAAAGCCGCCCTCGAAATTGTCAGGGACCGGTCGGACAACCTCGAGAATGCGAGGGTTTCGGGTTATTCACCGGTCATGTTCTCCCCTGACCAGGAGGACTATCTCGCCATCCGCCTCCCCCCGGACCAGGTCGAGGACAGGGACACGCTAATCCTGAACAATGCAATCCTCCTGCTCTACGCGGTGGCATACCTTGAATCTCCCGACGACGGGCAGGCACTCGACGAGCACCAGAACTTCCCGCTTCAGATCATCAGTTCTTATAAAGAGCAGCTCGGTCTCTGAACGATCCGCGGAGCGGGAGGATCCGGACCCGGACGGCGTCCGAACAGGGGGATCATTCATTTTTTCCCAAATTCAACCGGAACCTGGATGTATCCGGGGTCGCCTGCCAGAAAAATACCGCAGAATTAGTGTAAAATTAATATAATTACAGGGGACCCCGGTCGGGATTACAGGGAGTCCAGGCTGATAGTATTGAAATCCTGGACCATCTCGCCGACTTCCTTTACCCCGAACGCCGTCTGCACCACGTTCATCTCCAGCTGGAGGGCACAGTCGGCCATATAATCGAGAATATCTATGGAGAGCTCGCGTTGCTGCTTGCTCTTTTTCAACTGGTCGACAAGGAAGGTGACTTTTTCGGGGGATTCCATCCGGAGCTTCGCCAGGCTGATCACGCACATGTAGATACGGGTGAGATTCCTGTCGGTACCCGTTATAGTATCGAAGAAATTACGCAGGATTTGGGCCTGGAATATCTCGCCACCCATATTAATATTCAGTATAAACAGTCCTCATATTTAAGCTTAATGGGTAAACTACCGGATTATTGCCCCTGATGGGGGAAAAAGAGGTTATTTCGCGGCACTTACGATACGGACGATATCGCCTTCCCGCAGCTCGTAGGTATCTTTGATGCGCATCTTGGTCCTGGCATCTACCGCGTACAGGAAACGTTCACCGATATCGGTGTGCACCTGGAAGGCAAGGTCGCGGGGGGTCGATCCCTTTTTCATCAGGAACGCGTCGGGGAGCACCCTCCCTCTGCTGTCAGAGAACTTATGCTCGTCCTCGACCGGGTACACCACGATCATATCCAGCAGGGTGTGAACGGTATAATTTATCGCCTGCTGGACACCGGTCCCTTTGAACTTTGCCATATACTCCGATATCTTCGCGAGGCCTGCTTTCTGGGGCGGGGTGAGCGCTCCCTCGTTCGCTACCGAGAACACGGGGTCCCCCGGCAGGTAACGGATCAGGTTCGCCGCCGCCGCATTCCGCAATGCGAGCTCGCCGGCGGCGCTTGCAGGTATCGCTCCTCCCGCAACAAGTTTCTCGAGCATCGCGGGCGGGGCCTGGTCGGCCTTGTTGGCCACTGGCACCATGGGTTTTGAGATCTTCATGATCTCCCTGCAGAACATGATCAGTTCCTGTTCGCCGGCATGCGAGAGCTCGATCCCCGCGGAAACCTCGGCATCCCTCACCTCTTCGGGAGAGATTCCAAGCCCGGTGAGCACGTCCGAGACCCCGTTATAGAGAGAATAGGTCTTGCTCTGTGCCTGGCGCTGCAGTTTGGCCCAGTGCTTGTCCAGGATGCCGTAGATCCACATGGTCATCTCGAACCCGAGGAACTCGATATCCCCGAGCGGGTTGTGGCTCCCGATATCCACGGGGTTTCCTTCGCTGTCGGTGGCGCCGCTCGCATCCACGATATGGATTATCGCATCTGCCTGGCGGAGGTTGTCCAGGAACTGGTTCCCGAGCCCCCTTCCCTTGTGAGCCTCGGGGACAAGGCCTGCCACGTCGATGAGATTAACGGGTACGAAACGGACCCCGTCGGTGCAGTTACCGCACTGCAGGTCAAGGCCCCTGCAGGGACAGGCGGTACGGATATAGGCCACTCCGAAGTTGGCATCGATAGTGGTGAACGGATAGTTCGCGATCTCGGCATGAGCCATTGTTGCGGCCCGAAAGAAAGTCGATTTCCCGCAGTTCGGCTTTCCTGCCAGGGCAAGAGTGATCATAGCAATTCCCTTTAAGTGATTGGTTTATTAATATTGATACTATGTCGTTTGAGGTCAGGAAAACCTATTATTTTGCTGCTCCCGGCCCTGAAAACACCAGGGACTGCGCACGTTTCGCGCTCGAGAGGGCCAGGGAACTCGGGCTCTCCCGGGTGGTGGTCGCGAGCACTTCCGGCGCGACCGCGGAGATCTTCCATGAGGTGCTGAAAGGGACCGGGGTCTCCCTGGTCGTCGTGAGCCACGTGGTAGGGTTCTCCCGGCCAGGCGAATGGGAGTTCAGGAAAAATGCTGCGGACATGCTCCGGAAAGAAGGGGTGACCATCGTCACCGGTACTCATGCGCTCTCCGGCGTGGAGAGGGCATTCTCCCGTTCGGGGAAGGTGGGTGGAGGTTCGCGATCCGAGGCCGTCGCTGAGGCGCTTCGCCGCGTTGTTGCGGTCGGGCTGAAGGTCGCCGTCGAGTGCGTGCTGATCGCCGCGGACCAGGGCGCGATACCTGTCGACGAGGAGGTTGTTGCCGTCGGGGGGACCGCGAGCGGGGCCGATACCGTCGTGGTTATCAGGCCGGCTCACACCTCCACGTTCTTCGACCTCCAGGTACGCGAGATCGTGGCCATGCCGCGGGTGCGGTGACCGATGATCGGGTCTGCATTCGGAAGGGCGATCAGGCTCCTGGCAGCGAACCCGTTGCTGTGGATACCGGGTCTGGCCGCCGGGCTTTTTGTCGCAGTCGACATTGTCTTACAGTTTACCCTCGGGCTTTTCACGGCACAGAGGCTGTTCATCCTGGAGCTGGTCGCGATGCCCTTTTTCATGGGAGGCATGCTCCAGGTCCTTGGCGGGGACGCGAGGGACAGCGCTACATTTCTGAAGGGGATGAGAGAGAACTATTTCCGCATCATCCTCCCGCTGGTGATCATCGTCCTCGCGATACTCATCACCGTGATCCTCATCTCCATACCGGTCGGACTCGTGACACAGGGAGCAAATATCGGGCTCCTCGGGGTGGCATTCTTCGGGAGCGCGATACCTATCGGATTTTTCACCATGTTCTTCGATAACGTCGCGGTGTTCGAGCGGACAAAAGTCTTTGAGTCGATCCGTAGGAGCGTCGAGGTCGTCCTCCGAAACCCCGGCGCCTCGCTCGGATTTCTTTTTGGATCCCTCATTGCCGGCGGGATCATCGTGTTCGGCCTCATGATCGCCTGGACAGGGATACTCTACGACCAGCTGCTGCCCCTGACCCAGCTTTCACCCGAAGAAGTCCAGCAGATCACGCTGGAAAGCATCAACCAGCTCCTGGGCTTTGAGGGGATCCTGATCACCGCGGCACTCGCATTCGTG
Source organism: Methanolinea mesophila (assembly GCF_017873855.1). NCBI lineage: Archaea > Methanobacteriati > Methanobacteriota > Methanomicrobia > Methanomicrobiales > Methanoregulaceae > Methanolinea > Methanolinea mesophila. Next base: position 2,340,136 of record NZ_JAGGKR010000001.1, on the reverse strand, counting down.
GGCATCACCCTCGTGTTCTCGATCCTGTATACCTTCAAAGCAACACTCTTCAAGGCCATTGCAGAAACCACCCCCGGGACCAGTGAAGTCCCCGCAGAGGGAGAATTCGACAGCAAGGGCCGATGGTACAAATATACCTGACATCCTTTTTTTGTATCTGCTCGTTCCGGGCATGGGTTCACTCCCTGAACGCAACAGGAATCTACAGAATTTCTTTTTAAGCCCGCGGGGATGAACCCCTTCCTCCGGAACGCCCCGGAGAGAACGGACCCGGGGAGCATGCCAAATACTGTTGCACGCGAGTTACGATGCCTTTATCCGGAATCCGCACTGTTGAACACGGGGATTGCATACTATCCCGCCGCTATTCTGAGCGGAATCGACGATTGTCCCATCCCGAACATACCGTGAGAATTGTTCCCTACGAAGAGAAAAAGCAGTCTGAAAGTCAGGAATCTCTGTTGCGCGTCTCTTACAGGAAATAGGCGAACACCATTGCGACAATCCCCCCTCCCGCGGTCGCGATGAGGTTCGTGCCTGCATTCCCTATGTATCCCCGGTTCTCCAGAAGTGCCCCCGCAACGCTGTCGATATTGGTCCCTATAAACCCTGCCAGGACACAGATCCCTGCCACCGGGAGGGTTATCACTCCCATGAGGTAGGCAGAGAGGGAGACGATCACCGCACCGATGAGGGAGACTCCTTCTCCGAGCAGGGTGACACCCCCGTTCGTCCCGGTAGGGACTTTTTTGAAGGTGGTGATCAGGTAGGGCCTTCCTCCGCATACCCCGATCTCTGATGCCATGGTATCAGCGGCCGCCGTGGCAACGCTTCCCACGAAGAGCGCGAGAAATATGGTATCCTGTGATACTCCCCATAATACCGCGGCGGCGAGTCCCACGCTCCCGTTCGCGAATACGTTGAGGTATCCCCGGGCACCTCCGTGGGACTGTTCGACTCCCATTTTGAGCTTGTACTCGTACTTCCACCGGGTCGAGACCGCACCAAGGATGAAGAAGACCAGCATCACCAGGAACCACCGCACATCCGCGAACACTATCAGGACCACCCCGACAAGCGCCCCTGAAAAAAGACCGCTTACGTCCGCCGCCTTGAACCGGTAGGAAAAATACCCGAAAGAGAACGCGATTATCACCGCGAGCGCGATGAGGGTTAAATTCGCCTGGTAGTTGAGTTCGTCGATCAGGAACATGGTCATCGCGATTCCCATCGCCTCGAGCATCATGGCGTCATCGCGTTCCTTTAATATGGCCTTGAGGAGCACCGCGACGATTATCCCGAAGAGAACGACCAGGGGTGCGATGATGTCCAGGTACAGCATGACCAGGGTGCATCCCACCAGTGTCGCGGACGTGTAGAGGAGATAAGAGTACAGTTTCTCGAGCCCTCCCCGGAAGGCGAGCTCGCCGATCACCAGGATTGTCAGGGTGCAGCAGAAGACCAATAGCGGGAGAATCCCGATACCATAGAGCACTGCGACCGGGATGAGGGCGAGGCCGAGGTTCCGTGTGTTCCTGATCAGGAGCAGGAGAAGGGAAAACGGAACTATGATCACTGCAAGGAACCATGGCGGCTGGACGACCGGTGCTGCGAGCACGAATACGAGGGTGAGCAGGACTGCGATCCTGTCGCCGGGATGGTTCAGCATTGAGGAGATCAGTTTGCGCTCCGTTAAAAAATGCTTATCTCTCGCGCACCGGGGGAATTTTCCGGGCGGTATAAAGTTTTCCGGCGGAACGCAGGAATATCCACCCGGAATCGCACCGGGCCTTCGAACAGTATATGTCATTCCAGAGCAGATAATAAAGAAATGTCACCCTCACGGGATCTCCCCAAAAACTATGACTTCGCCGAGGTGGAGGGGCGTTGGCAGAGTGTCTGGCGTGACGAGGATCATTTTTTTGATCCCGGCTCCGAAAAACCGCCGTTCGTGATCGATACGCCCCCACCCTACCCCACAGGGAGCTTCCACATCGGAAATGCGTTCAACTGGTGTTATATCGATTTTCTTGCCCGTTACAAGCGGATGTGCGGATACAACGTGATGTTCCCGCAGGGATGGGACTGTCACGGGCTCCCCACCGAGGTAAAAGTAGAGGAGATCCACGGGATCACCAAAAACGATGTCCCGCGTGACGAATTCCGCCGGATGTGCAGGGAACTCACCCTTGGAAATATCGAGAAGATGAGGAAGACCCTGCGGAGAATGGGATTTTCCGTGGACTGGAGCCACGAGTATATCACCATGCTCCCGGCATACTACCGGAAAACCCAGCTCTCGTTCCTGCGAATGGCGAACTCCGGGTATATCTACCAGAGCGAACACCCGGTGAATTTCTGCACGCGATGCGAGACTGCCATCGCCTTTGCGGAGGTATCCTACGAGGATCGGGAGACCGTGCTCAACTTCTTCGATTTCGACGGGGTGGAGATCGCGACCACCAGGCCGGAACTTCTCGCGGCGTGCGTCGCCGTCGCTGTGCATCCCGGGGACGAACGGTATACCGGCCTTCAGGGAAGGAGCCTGAAGGTGCCCATCTTCTGCCACGAGGTGCCTGTTATCGCCGATGAAGCCGTGGATCCCGGGTTCGGGTCCGGTGCAGTCATGATCTGTACCTTCGGGGATAAGCAGGATGTCCACTGGTGGAAGCAGCACTCGCTCGACCTTCGGAAGGCCATCGACAAGTCCGGGAGAATGACCGCGATCGCGGGGAAGTACGCCGGGATGAAACCCGACGAATGTCGTAAAGCCATCCTTGCGGACATGGTGGCAGGCAGGATCCTGAAGAGGTCCGAGCCCCTCCAGCAGCGGGTGGGCACCTGCTGGCGGTGCAAAACCCCCATCGAGATCCTCTCCGAGCGGCAGTGGTTCGTGAAGATCGTCCCCCCCGAGATCATGGCCGCGGCAAAAGAAGTTGCCTGGAACCCACCGCACATGTTCCTCCGCATGGAAAACTGGGTGGACCAGATGGAATGGGACTGGTGCATCTCCCGGCAGAGGATCTTTGCCACCCCCATCCCGGTCTGGTTCTGTGCGAAATGCGGGGGGATGATCCTCCCCGACGAAGCCGATCTTCCCATTGATCCGACCACCGACAAGCCCCGCGCTCCCTGCCCTTCATGCGGGTCGGATGAGGTCATCGGCGAGGAGGACGTACTGGACACCTGGATGGACTCTTCGATATCGGTGCTGAACGTCACCGGGTGGGACGGGAGCGGGGTACCCGGGATCTTCCCCGCCCAGATACGGCCACAGGGGCATGACATCATACGGACCTGGGCGTTCTATACAATCCTGCGCTCGGTTGCCCTGACCGGGAAACGCCCCTGGGATGAGATCCTGATCAACGGCATGGTCCTCGGGGAAGACGGATTCAAGATGAGCAAGAGCCGGGGGAACATCATCTCCCCCGAGGAGATCGTGAAGGAGTACGGTGCGGATGCCCTCCGGCAATGGGCTGCGGCGGGAGCAGCCACCGGATCGGACATCATGTTCAACTGGAACGACGTGGTCTCCGCGTCACGGTTCCAGACCAAGCTCTGGAACATCGCCAGGTTCATTCTGTTGCAGCTGGAACGAAAAGCGTTCGATGCTGATGCCCCGTATTCGGCACTTGCGGACCGGTGGCTCATGGCACGTCTTTCCGTCACGGTCGATGAAGTCACCGATGCGATCGACCACTACCAGTTCGACCGGGCGCTGAAGGGCATCAGGGAGTTTGCCTGGGACGTCCTGGCCGACAACTATATCGAACTGGTGAAAGGCCGGCTGTATTCCGATGAGCCCGGGAGGGACGGGGCATGCAGAGCGCTCACTGCCGCGCTCGACACCCTGTGCCGGATGATGGCCCCCTACACCCCGCACTTCGCAGAGGAGTGTTATTCGTTCCTGGACCGGGGAAGCGTACATAAGACCTCCTGGCCGGAGGCTGCCGCTCCCGATCGGGCATCTCTCGAAGAAGGTGAGATGCTGGTGAAGCTCGTCTCCGAACTTCGCCGTTACAAACATGAGAACGGCATGGCGCTCAATGCCCCGATGGGGAAGATCACGGTCTTTTCACCCCTGCCCATGGACGATTCCGGTGATATGGCACGTACCCTGAATGCCGAGGTCATCTGGCGGTCAGGGGTCGCGAAACTTGAAAAAGCGCTCACCGGGGTGCAGTTTAACATGGGCGTGATCGGTCCCCTCTTCCGGAAGGAGGCGAAGGCCTATATGGACGCGATACAACGGCTCCCCGCGGACCTGCAGGAGAACCCGCCGCGCTCCGTGATGGTCAACGGCACCGAAGTAATGGTCCCCGAGAACTCGTTCTCGCTCCAGTATTCCTACATGGTCGAAGGAGAGAAAGTTGACCTGGTCACCGTCGGGGACCTCATCGTGACGGTCCGGAAAAGTTCCTGACTGCCCTGGAAATCAGACCCCGGATCTCTTCTTTTTCCAGTTCCGCATCGATGACTACGAACCGGGCGGGTTCTTCGCGGGCAAGCGAGAGATAATTTTCCTGAACCTTTTCGAGAAAGTCCTGGTCCTCGAAATGTTCCCGGGTCCTGCCGTCTCCGATACGGGAGAGCGCGATCTCGACCGGGAGGACCAGCAGGAACGTGTGGTCCGGTCGAATACTCCATCCACGGTGAACATCGCGAAGCCACTGGAGGGGATCGGGGATCACCCCCTCGAGAGTCGCGCTCTGGTAGGCAAACCTGCTGTCGGTATACCGGTCTGATATCACCAGCGCTCCGTACTCGAGCGCAGGACGAATCACCTGGTCAAGGTGGGCGGCGTGGTCTGCGGCAAACAAAAGGGCTTCGGCCACCGGGTCGATGCGGAGCGCGACTGCTTTCCGCACCTGTTCCCCGATCCAGGTGGAACCGGGTTCCCGTGTGAATACCGGGGAGAGATCCCGGAGGTCTTCTTTCAACCCTTCGATCAACGAGCTTTTCCCGCTCCCGTCGATCCCCTCGAGGGTGATCAGCATGGATGCCCCCTCCGGAGCCATTCAAGCGGAATAGCTCCTTTGTGAACCGCGGTTGCGACGATCGCACCGTCGAAACCCGCGTCTTTCAGTCGCTGCAGGTCCTGCGGGGCCCTGACCCCTCCCCCATAGAGCAGCGTGCCTGGAAAAAGACTGCGGTAGTGATCGAGCATGTTCCGGTCCTCTACACCGGTGCCGGTCCCGACCGAACTTATCATGAGGAGGATGCATCCCCGGAATCCCTGATCCGCAGCATTCCGGAGGAGGTCTCCCGGGTCCCCCCCTCCCGGGATTACGTTGCTGTTCCTGATGTCGATGCTCAGGAAGTGATCCCGGTAAACGGCGAGATCGGCGCCCGCGGTCTCCGTGCCGACGACGTTTATGACGTTTTGGATGTCCACCAGGTCACGGGTGGATCTCACTCCGCGGTCCAGGTAGCACCGTTCCACTCCCGATACGCAGGACCTGATCAGCGCGGCATCGAAAATACGACCTTCGATGCTATCAAGGTCGGCGATATAGAGGTATTTCGGGCGCATGAACTCAAGGTATCGGGGGGGGTCTGCCGAAGGCGCCAGTCCCCAGGTCAGGGGCGTATAGGAGCTGCGGTTTCCGCTTTTCCCCTGTACGACCAGGCCGCCCAGCAAATCCATTGCCAGTATCAAATCCATAAGATAGCGTAATCACTATTAGTTTACAGGATCATTAAATCCTATGCGATTGCTGGTCAGCCCAAGGGATATCGAAGAGGCGAGACGGTCTCTTGCTGCTGATATCGTGGATGTCAAACGACCGAAAGAAGGATCTCTCGGCGCCAATTTTCCGTGGGTGATCCGGGCGATCAAGGATCTCTCGTCCAAACCGGTGAGCGCTGCCATCGGGGATTTTGATTTCAAGCCCGGGGGGGCCGCACTCGCCGCATATGGGGCGGCATGTGCGGGTGCAGACTATATCAAGGTCGGCCTGATGTTCGACGGTGCCGCGAGGGCGGGTGAATTCATCCAGGGTGTGGTCAGGGCGGTAAAAGACGAATTTCCCGAGAAATACGTTGTCATCGCCGCATATTCCGACTGGGAAAGGCTCGGCTCCATATCCCCGTTCGCCATGGTCCCTCTTGCCGCCAGGGAAGGAGCGGACGTGGTGATGGTGGACACCGGGATTAAAGACGGAAGAAGTACTCTTGAGTTTATGAACGAGGACGCGCTCTCCGAATTTAACCAGCTGGCCCATGACGCAGGGCTTATGACCGCCCTTGCGGGATCCCTGAAGTTCGAGGACCTCCCTCTTTTGAAACGGGTCAACCCCACCATCATCGGGGTCAGGGGAATGGTCTGTGGCGGGGACCGTGAATCTGCGATCAGGGAGGAGCTCGTCCACGAACTCATCGCGAAGGTAAGGTGAGGTATGTATCTTGAAAAACTGCAGATACCGCTTGCGCTGACATTCGATGACGTCCTCCTCGAGCCTGCGGAGTCCTGGGTGGAACCGAACGAAGCGAACACGAGGTCGAGGTTCTCCCGGAATATCCCGATAAACATCCCCTTGGTCAGCTCGGCCATGGATACGGTTACCGAAGGCTCGATGGCGGTGGCCCTTGCACGGGAAGGCGGCATCGGGGTTATCCACAGGAACATGTCCGCCGAGCAGGAGGCGGAGGAGATCACCCTGGTCAAGCAGGTGGAGGAGCTCATCGAGAGAAGGGTCCTCTCCGTCGGTCCTGACGCCCTTGTCTCCGAGGTCGAGCGCCTGATGAACGAGCACCAGATCGGGGGCGTCCCGGTGCTCGAGGACGGGAAGATCGTGGGGATCGTCTCCCGGAGAGACTTGAGGGGGATCGTCTCCCGGAGGGGGCAGGAGAGCATCCGGGCCATCATGACCCGCGAACCGATTACCGCGGGGGAGGATATCAGCATGGAGGAGGCGCTCGAAGTCATGTACACCAACAAGGTGGAGCGGCTCCCGGTGGCGGACCATGACGGGCGTCTTATCGGGATCATCACCATGCAGGACATCCTGGAGAAGAAACAGTATCCGAATGCGAGCAGGGACCCGTGCGGCAAGTTAAGGGTAGCGGCCGCGGTAGGGCCGTTCGACTTCGAACGCGCCATGCTCCTCGACCAGACCGGGGTCGACGCACTGGTAGTCGACTGCGCTCACGGTCACAACATGAACGTGGTGAAAGCGGTCCGCGACATCAAGGCCAGTGCAAGGGCGGACGTGGTGGCAGGGAACATCGCCACCGCCAAGGCCGCTTCCACCCTGATGGGGACCGTGGATGCCCTGAAAGTGGGGATTGGGCCGGGGTCCATCTGCACCACGAGGATCGTCGCCGGGGTAGGGGTCCCCCAGATCACTGCGATCGCGAATGTCGCGGAGATGGCGAAAGAAATCGACCTCCCGGTCATCGCCGACGGAGGAATCCGCTATAGCGGGGATGTGGCCAAGGCGATCGCTTCAGGCGCCGACTCGGTGATGATCGGGAGTCTTTTCGCCGGGACCGACGAGTCCCCGGGGAGGGTTATCACCATGAAAGGCCGCCGCTATAAGCAGTACAGGGGAATGGGGTCTTTGGGTGTAATGAGCAGTGGTGTCTCCAGCGACCGGTACTTCCAGAAGAAGGAGATCGGCAGTACCAAGTACGTGCCCGAGGGCGTGGAAGGAGTGACCCCCTACGTGGGCAAGGTCTCCGACGTGATCTACCAGCTGATCGGAGGTCTCAAATCAGCAATGGGGTACACCGGATCGAAAGGGATCGCGGAGATGCACTCAAAAACGAAGTTTATCCACATCACCCACGCGGGATACACGGAGAGCCATCCCCACAACATCCTGATCACGGATGAGGCCCCGAATTACCGGTTGACTGAGTAACTCTGAATATTTCTTTTTCGTTTTTTTCACAAAATCCTGTGTTCCTATACATTATACAGGGACTACTCATGGATTACCATCGATTTCTGAGTTTGATTTAAATATTATCAGCACTAACATAAAGTTATTAATGCTCGACCATGTTGAGGTAGCCCGTATCCTCGACATACTGGGGAATCGGAACAGAAGGCGGATTATCGACCTGCTCAGGCAGAAGCCCTGTTTTGTCACGGAGATCTCGGACAGGCTCATGCTTTCGCCGAAAGCGGTGATAGAGCACCTGCAGATGATGGAACGGGAGGAGATCCTCTCGTTCAGGCTTGACGAGCGGAGGCGAAAATATTACTTCCTCGCAAATGATATCAACATCGTCGTCAGCCTCAACCGGATGGAGACCGGCGACCGTTCCCGGGCCGACGATAAGACCCTGCGATTGAGGCTCTCCCTCCTGAAACTGAAGAAACTGGTCACTACACGGGACGATGTGGCAACGAACCTGCTCCATCTGGACCAGGACATCGATGCGCAGATCAAGGAGGTGGTCCAGCTTGGGAAAACCGTCTTCTCCGGCGGGCTCGATACGGAACTCGCCATCGCCCTGGCCCATTACGACCTTACCCTCGGAGAACTGGAAGAGGTCACCAGTATCCCCCCGGACGCCCTCAAAGAGCGGCTTGATATGCTGAAGAAACAGAGACTGATCGAGCAGAAAGGAGATACGTTCCGGCTCTGTGGTGCCCATGCCGAATAGCCCATACGACGATTTCTTAAAAAACCTGGCAAAAATGGTCGAGGATGTTATCAGGAACATGCCCGAAGGAGATTCTGCGAGGTTCATCGGGTGCACCATCATCTCGGGGGCCCCCGGAGACCTTCCCGAGCAGTTCGTCCCGGTGCAGGGTGCCGGCGAAGATCTGCACTACGAGCTGATCGAGACAGAAGACCGGGTATTCATCACCGCAGAGATCCCTCCGGGCATTCGTAGTGCAGTATATGCCGATATCAAGCCGACCCGGGTGGAGATCGTACACGGTGAGAAACGGACCGGGATCGAGCTTGACAGCCCGGTGGACCTCATCCACAGCTTCTACCAGGTCCGTCACGGGGTCATGGATATCATCCTCAAGAAAGGCCCGACGAAAGCCGATTGGCAGGCAAAGTTCTGACCTGTCCGCTTTGCTTTGATGCTCCGGGGTTACGCCCCGCTGCTGCGACGGCCTGACTGCATGCGCCCGGACTGTCGGAAGTCCAGGCTCTTTTTTCGTGGTAATATTGAGCGATGTCAGTCAGGATTACCTTATTTCCGAGATATCTCCCGAGGAGTTGCCACGATCGGGGAAAGCCCCCGGCTCGCCATGCCAAAAAATATGTCAATCGCAGGAATAAAAAAAATTAAAAGATCAGGCCTGTATCTTCGAGGAGCCCGGCATCCATGCCGGGACCTTCTCCCCGCCCGAGGGGAATTCCCTGAACCTGCGAAGAGAAACCGTCAGGTCGCGGGTGAATGCGAAATATCCGATCTGCGTGGTCCGGCAGAGTTTCATCGCCATGTCCATCAGGCCCCGGGGGTCGGGCCTCGATTCGCCGAGCCAGATGTGGAAGATGTTTCCCCCGTCCACGATGGGGAAAAAGACGTGCTCGATCTCCATCCTCTTCGCGAGGGTGATGTTCGCCCCCGGTGCCACGTGGGTCCCGTTCGTGTAGTAGATGGGAAGGTCGCGGGTGGTTCCGAGCCTCTTTAGCGCCGTCTCCAGGTCTCCCTTGATCACCTTCTCTGCAGAGTCCCGGTAGTTCTTGTTCAGCAGGTCCGAGACCGCGAACCGCTGTCCCGTCGTTTCCGCCGGCGTCCTGGCAAGTGCGATAGTCATGTGGTGCCGCTCGGAGAGTTCGCGGGCGTAGAGTTCCATCTCGGTCATGGCCCTCACCGCCAGCTTGAACGCATCTTTCGATTCGTGCAGCTGGGCGCCGGCGTGGTGCTGCACCATCTCGTTCACCCCTACCACCCCGATGGTGTAGACAAGCCCGTCCAGATCGACCGCGATGGAACCCCGCTCCCCTGAAACCGGGTCTTTCGGTCGTTGCATCGCGAACGGCATCCGACCATTGGCGCGGATGATCTCCAGCCAGCGGCGCTTGATCCGGAATACCTCGACGCAGATGTCCATCAGTGCGCGAAGCTCGGCAAAAAGCCGGGCATCGTCCCCTTCTGCTTCGTACGCCGCCCTTGTGCAGTTGAGGGAGACCACCTGCCACGAACCCATCGAGAAGTGCCTCCCGTCCCTGAAGAACAGCTTATCTTCGAACTGCGTGTCCTCGTCCGCAAGGGCGGAGAACTGGTAGGCGCAGCACTGGTAACAGGAGATCCCCTTCCCCGCGCCCCGGTATGCGGGTATCTGGTTATCGTAATACGGCGTCCCGAACTTCGACGCGAGCTCGAATGTAAGAAGATAGAGGTCCTGGTAGGTGGGAAGATCGGGGTTATTCCTGTTGAATTCTTCGTCCTCTTTTAAGAAATCCGGCTCGATGCTGATCTCGGGTTTGGGGAAGCTGAACGGCTTGCCCCAGTAGTCCCCCTCCATCATCACCTCAATCATCGCCCTGAATAACAGGCGGACTTCTCGTTCGAACTCCCCGTAAGTCCTCCTCGGTCCGGAAGACCCGTCCCACACCTTGCCCTTGTAGACACAGGGCTTGTCCCTCCAAAGCGATGGCACCCCGGGACTGAGCTGAACGGAAGAGAATACCAGTTGTCCGCCACGGGCGACCATCATCTGGGTCATCTCGTACACGAACATCTGCATCATCTGCCGGATCTCCCCGTACTCCATTCCCTCGAAGAACGGGGAGAGGAACGTGAGGAAATTATAGTACCCCTGCCCGCCCGCGAAGTTTGTCTGGGCGCTTCCGAGCGCTTTCACCGCGTGGAGGACCGCGACCTCGCACCGCTTCGCGGGGCCGGCCACCGACGCCTTGGTCCCGTTCCCGTCGGGCATCAACCCGTAGTAGAAGAAGTAGCGCAGGTCCCAGTCCTGACAGAACGGCCTGGTCCCGAAATACTCGAGGTCATGGATATGGATGTCTCCCGCCAGGTGGTGATCGGCGAGGTGGGGCGGCAGCTGGAGGAGGTACTGTTCCTTGCTGATCTTGTCCGCTTTCTTCTTATGTGAGGTCTCCGCGTTCTCCTGCAGGTTTGCATTGTCTTTGGCCTCGAATCCCCGCCCCACGTCGATGAGGTGGGCATCGAAGACCGGTGTCCCCACCCTTGTGCAGACATTCCTGTACTGGACCATTCCCTGCTCGAGCAGGGTGATATTCATGATCTCGCGGATAAGGGGGCCGCTCAGAGCCTGGATCCCCATAGACTGGATCCGCTGCTCCACCGTGCGGGCGATTTCCTGGGCCAGTTCCTCGTTGGCGCTCTCGAACCCGTAGAACGTCTTTACCAGGCTGGTTTCCTCGACGATCTGCCTGACGATGCGCTCCCTGTCCCACTCGACGATATGCCCGTCCGTGGTACGCACGGGGGGCATCGGGGAGACGAAGACACCGTCAAGGGTTGCCTGCCTGGTCTCCCGGGCTGCCATTCAGGCTCCCTCGATCAGGTTCTTAATCTGGTCTTCCCTGACCTTTCCGGAAGAGAACAGGTCTTCCGAAGTGAGGAACCGGTCGTCGTTCTGCAGCACCGGGGCCTCGTTCACAAAGACCCCGTTCACCCGGAGCTCGGTGAGCGACTCCGCGGACGAGAGATCCCGTTCGGCATAGGGGATCCCGCTGCCGGACAGGAATTCCTTGAGCAGTTCGCAATTAGGACAAAATTCCAGTGTATAAACAATTAATTGCGTAGTGGTATCCATTACTCTCCCCCGGGAATTCTCTTCTTCACCCATTATCCCTGATTGGTGAAAAAATATTTTGTTCATGGGGTCGCGATTGTATATAAGCAGGGCGTTTGGTGCACGAGGGCAGGAGCAGGCGATGGGATGTGGGTGGTTGAGACTCCCGGAAAGATCGGGAAGGAATCGATAATATGGTGAGACTTTTCGTGGCAGTCGATCTCCCTGTGGAGATCAGAGAGAAGATCCGCGAGTGCCAGGCCGAGCTGAAGACGGGAAAGGCGAGGGTCACGCTGGTGAAACCGGATCAGATCCATCTCACCCTGAAGTTCATTGGCGAGGTGGACGAACCTACCGCAGACAAGATCAGAGAAGCACTGAAGAAGATCAGGTTCACCTCCTACGGCCTCGAGGTGGGGACCATCCAGGCGAACAACCCCCGTCGCCCCAGGGTCATATGGTGCAGCATTCGCGACGGCGGAGAGAGCGAGGAGCTCCACCGCCGGATCGAAGATGTCCTCCTGCCTCTGGGGGTCCCCCGCGAGGACCGTGCGTTTACCTCCCATGCCACCGTTGCACGGGTGAAATCCTATCACCCGGACCTGGATGAGGCCCTCCAGCAGCTGAAGGGTCGCGAGTTCGGATCCTGCAGGGTCGAACGGATAATCCTGAAGAAAAGTACCCTGACTCCTTCGGGACCGATTTACGAGGATCTGATGGAGGTCTCCTGTTGAGCTTCTCCCGGGCGGAATTGTCAGTTCTGGAGAAGATCCGCCCTCTTCCCGAGGAGATCGCGCATGTGGGACACGTAGCGAACCAACTGATCGGCATGGTCTCATCGGGGGGAAACGCCGAGGGGATGCTGGTCGGCTCGGTGGCGAGGAACACCTTCGTCCGTGGTGATCGGGACCTGGACATATTCATGCTCTTTGACCCGGGGTTATCCCGGGAAGAGCTCGAGTATGAGGGGTTACGCCTTGCGAAGGAGATCGCGGAACAGTTCGGGGCGGAATACCGGGAAAAGTATGCCGAACATCCCTATATCAATGCCCGGATCGACGGGCTCGATGTCGACCTTGTCCCCTGTTACCGGGTCCCCTCCGCTGCCGGCATCCAGAGTGCGGTAGATCGCACCCCCTTTCATACGAGGTACATCGTCGACCGGATCGCACCGTTTACGGATGACGTCCTCCTCCTGAAACAGTTTGCCAAAGGAGGCGGAGTGTACGGGTCGGACCAGATGACCGAAGGGTTTGCGGGGTATCTCTGTGAACTCCTGGTCCTGCACTACAAGGGGTTCCACCCCCTCATCGAGGCCGCAGCGGGCTGGAAACCCGGAACGGTGATTGATCTCAACGGACACGCCGCAAAGAAATTCACCGAGCCCCTGGTGGTGGTTGATCCCGTCGATCCCAACAGGAATGTTTCCGCTTCACTCTCGCTCACCAGGATGTGCGAGTTCATCGAGCTCGCTCGCGGATATATCGAGCACCCATCGTCCGCCTTCTTCTTTCCTCCGGAAGAAGAGGTCATATCACGCGAGGAGTTGCGGGAACATCTCAAGTTCAGGGGCACCTGCCTCTACGCGCTGGTCTTCGACACTCCTCCGCTCATCGAGGATATCGTGGTCCCCCAGCTCCGGAAGAGCACCGATGCCATCAGGGCGCTCCTCGAGCGTCAGGGCTTCCTGGTCAACCGGTGCGATTGCGCAATGGACGAGGACCTTTCCATGATACTCCTCGAGCTTCTGGTCGATACTCTGCCTGCGATCCGGCGGCACGTGGGGCCTCCCGCATGGACGAAGGTGAATGCCCTGAAATTCACGGAGAAATACCACGACCTCCGCCAGCTGGATCTCCTCGCCGGGCCCTTCATCGAGGACGGGAATTACGTGGTGGAGATCTCCAGGAATTACCCCCATGCACGGGACCTGCTCAAATCCCACCTGGTGCTGGAGGTGGGACTCGGGAAGCACGTCAAGCAGTCGATGGAGGAGTTCTGGGAATTAAAAGAAGGGGACGAGTGCTGGATGGACCCGTTCTCATTGTTCATCACCCGGTTCATCCTGAAAGAGTCTCCCCTCATGAGGATCAGGAGGAACGAACCCCCCGGAGGGTATCCCGGCCCGGACTGAAAAACGTAATGAACAGAACGATGATTATTTTTTTAAATTCCAGAAAAGAAAGCCCCCTCTGATAATTTTTATATAATGCATCACCAAATATTGCACTGTTCTTCGATGGCATCAATAAGGCGTGAGTCGGGACTCTCGGAAGTGATAGGCTTTATCCTCATCATCGCACTCATCGCAGCCATCGCCTCGCTCTATATCACCTATGCAGTGCCGGCCCAGGGCCGGGCAAACGAGATCACTCACATGCAGTACATTCAGGACGAGTTTACCGGCTACAAGATCAGTATGGACAGTCTCTGGGTGAATGGCAGAACGGATGTGACACTGGGAAGGACCATCCAGCTGGGAACGCTGGGCAGCGCCACCCAGGGGTCTTCCTTCATCAATCTCCCGCTCTTTACCCCCTACGGTTCCGGGGGGACGATGGTGGTGAACGGGAGGACGGATACGATTAGTTACGCATTTCCCGACGTAATAACAGAGGGTTTCCCGGGGGATTATGCACCGAATGTTACTCCTATTCGGGATCTGCCGCAGCACCTCTATGTCGAGGTTATGACGACGGACAAGACCCAGGGGGGAGGGATCACCATCACCCCCACCACCGGTAACTGGGTCATGGAGATAAATTCCTCAAAAGTTATCACCGGGTCGTCGGTTTCAACCCCGATCACCCCGATTCCTACCTTTACCTACACGGGTGGAAACCAGTTCGACCAGATCCTCAACTATATCAATACACAGATCGTCCCATGGTCCGGGAGTGTATCCGCTTCTTCAAATTATACCAACGGACTGACCCTGACCTTGATTAAGAACAACAATGCCACGTTCAGCAGCCTGATCCTGGTCCCGGATATACAGAATTCCAGATACTACCTGATCGACCTGCTTGATCCCGCATACGGACTCAGTGAGGATTTCACCACCCCGGCGGAACTGACGTTCGTGAAAACACCGGCCTGGAATTACAAATACCCTGTTTCGGCGGGGTATACACGCCAGTCATTCATCAGCACCCCGCACCGGATGGGTTCGCTCGAATATCTCTCGAACAACAATTATTGGATCCAGCAGAATTACATTTACCAGGACGGCGGAGTATTCCTGTTCCAGCCCGGCGAAGCGGCCGGAGTGGTGAAGATCTTACCCTCGATATCCCTCACGCTCCAGACGCCCGATATCCTTATCGTCCAGATAACGGATCTTGTGGTCAATTCCTCCACCCAGTCGCTCGGGGGAACCTCTCCGGTCGAGGTGACGGGATTTATTGAGGACCAGTCGACCGATACGATCGACGGGACCGTGATCGCACGGGGAATTCCGAACGCACAGGAGGTGACGATTTACGTGAACGCCGAGGATGTTCCCGCAGCAACCATGTGGGAGGGTGCATTCCAGCAGGTCCGGGCGATCGGGGTCCAGAATAACGTGCCCTGGGACTGGAGCTCCGTAACGAGGTCCGGGTCGCAGTGCAATTTCACCATCTCCGGGCCATCGTCCACCGATTTCGACATCATTGTCAAATATACTCGGGTAAATCTGAGCACCTCGATACAGACCGTGGCTATCTGATCGAACCATGCAGAACACTTCCGCCGTATCCGAGCTGGTGGGAACCCTCATCCTTATCGCCATAATATCCGGGGCCGTAGGTATTGTTGCCGTCGCAATTCTCTCCCAACCCGTGCCACGCGATATACCCGCAGTACGGGTGTTCGTAATTGATGAAGGCTACAATCTCACCCTGCAGAACCAGGGGGGTGATACACTGCCCCCCGGAACCTATCGCATCCTGGTCAACTCAGCTGACAGAACCGCAGATTTCACCCCACCTCCCTCCGTTACTCCGTTCATGATAGGGCAGACCCTTACCCTCACTCCCGTGACGGGGGTCCGTTCCGTCACCCTGGTTTATCAGGGTGAGGATATTTCCGAAGGGGTCGTGCTCTTCTCAAAAAATTTTGAATAATGGTATTTTTTAGTCGGAAGCCAACACTTAATACCCAAAGCCGCCAGAAAATGGTGCGGAGCCTAACCGAGGCATGTATATGGAGAACGAGAACGGAGTTTCGGAAATTGCAGGTGCCATTCTTCTCGTCGCACTGGTGATCCTGGCAATGATGATAGTCGCAGTGGCCCTTCTCTCCCAGCCGCCACCCCGGGAAATTCCCCAGGTAAATGCCGTGGCCGGAAACAATACGAGCTATATATTCATCAGGCACAACGGGGGGGACCCGCTTACCCCCCTGGAAACTATCGTAAGGATCGATGGAAACCCAAATCCGGTTCCGAACGACCAGATACTTCTTCGCTACGAGAACGGGACCCAGGCCAACTGGACGACCCAGGACTGGACTGTCGGGACGACGCTGGTCATCCCGGACTCCCGGACTCCCCAGAGCGTCTCCCTGATCTACAACGGAGGTTCGTCTCAGGCATTGCTGCTGACCGCGACGTTCACCGAGACACCCGCGTCAGTCGCTCCCACGCTCCCGCCCGGCTCGTACCATACGATCACCTCAATTGCCGGGTCAGGAGGACATATCTCACCTTCGGGCCAGGTCCAGGTCCCGGACGGCGGGTTCCAGAATTTCATCGTAACCCCGGATCCCTGTTACCGGATATCCGGCGTCATCGTAGATGGTTCCCCGGCAGGTGCGGTGAGCAGTTACAGTTTCAATAATGTCCAGGCGGACCATACGATATCTGCAGCATTCGCGTCGAATACCCTCTCAATCGTTGCGACTGCGGGAGCGAACGGATCAATCCTTCCGAACGGCACGGTCCCCGCCACCTGCCACGGGTCGCAGACTTTTTCCATAACTCCCTCGCCGGGGTATTATGTCCAGAATGTTCTGGTCGACGGATCGGCGGTAGGGCCGGTAGCCACCTATACGTTCGGGGATATCGTCGCGAACCATACGATCTCCGCGTCGTTCTCCACCTCTCCGCCGTATTGCGTTCCGGTTATCGCGAATTTCAATGCCGTCCCGACCAGCGGGGACATTCCGCTGTCGGTCACCTTTACCGATACGTCCACCGGCCACCCCAACTCCTGGCAATGGGATTTCGGGGATGGGACTGTCAATTCAACCGTCCAGAACCCGATCCATACGTACGCGGCAGGAGGGTCTTATACTGTGACTCTGACCGCATTCA
Source organism: Methanolinea mesophila (assembly GCF_017873855.1). Taxonomy (NCBI): domain Archaea; kingdom Methanobacteriati; phylum Methanobacteriota; class Methanomicrobia; order Methanomicrobiales; family Methanoregulaceae; genus Methanolinea; species Methanolinea mesophila. The sequence continues at coordinate 2,323,139 of NZ_JAGGKR010000001.1, read as the reverse complement.
ACACGACCTGTGGAAATTCGGGATCCGTAACTTTTACGAATCTGATAAATGCCACCTCACCCGCTCCTGCCTGCGGTACCATCTCCGGGTACAAGTGGAATGACCTGAATGGGAATGGCAATTGGGATTCAGGTGAACCCGGGTTGAGCGGATGGACGATTAACGTCTCCGAAAAACAAGGAAATCATTGGACTTCCCTGGCAACCACCGTGACTAATTCGAGTGGATATTACATCTTTACCGGCCTGACTTACCATCCCGCAAACGATTACCTCGTACAGGAAACATTGCAGACCGGATGGCAGGAGACCTTCCCGGCAAGTGGTTCGTGGGAGGTTCACCTGGAACCTCCGGGCCCCGGCTCAGTGGGAGTCCCGCCAAAATGCTATGCGACTGATGTGAATTTCGGGAACAAGTGGGCGCCTGATTTCAGCGGGTCGCCAAGAAACGGCCCTGCACCCCTTACAGTGGATTTCACGGATTTGTCAACAGGGAGCAGCTCCTGGCTCTGGAATTTCGGTGACGGAGGCACTTCCACGAATAAAAACCCGACCCACACCTACCCGAATCCCGGAACCTATACCGTGACATTGACTGTTTCGAATAGCTGGCAGACCGTCGCAATTCAAAAAGTTGGATATATTGTCATAAATTCATGCATGAGCGGATACGGCAATCCTATCCTGTTCAATAAAAATTGGAATGACAATAGCGTTCACGGTTTCCTTAAAGATGGGACATACGTGCAGGTAAGGAACATCTATGGCACGTCAAACGATCATTCTTATATCAGGATCAACGGAGAAACAATCGATCTGGCATACGGGGATACGGTTCGCCTCGCAATCCACGGCGATCAGACCACAGGAGATGCGGATATTTATACATCCCAGATTACCCGTTTCAATTTCTACGCCGATCTCTATATCAACGATCTGAATACGCCCTACAGAACCGGGTCTGTCGATAAAATTTGGATAAAGGTGTATGATTCCTATATGTCCACGCTTTCATTCCATATGCCCTCGATCACTTCTTCGACCAGATTTGAGGCGAATGGGAATGTGTTGATCGACTGGTATCCTTTGAACGGCGACATAGTTGATATTGTGAATATCGGTGTTCCCCCGGACGGGCAGGCGAGGATCGACCTCAAATCAACATCGGTATACATAGATTGCAGCGGGAACTATGCCGCCTGTCCTGTGTGAGGGTGCAACACATTTTTTCTGTACCACAGTTTTAGGATTCCACCTTCATTCCATACCTTGAACCCTTATCCCCACGGACAACCAAACTGTGTTAAAATGGCAGAGTCGTCAGGTCAGAAGAATCGTCATAGAATGACCTGGATTGTCATCACCACCATCGCGATACTTTTGGTCATTGCCATACTATTCCTCCTGATACAGCAATCGGGAACGGGTGAACCTTCAGTCAACCTCACCGCTTTCCAGGACCGGGATACGATTCTTCTTGTCCATGACGGAGGCGATTCCCTCCCGGGTGACAATCTCATTATTCAGATCAACGGAATCGTCATTCCATCCTCGCAGATTTCATTCGTCGAGGGCCAGGAATGGCCCTTTTCTATCGGAAAAACCCTCGTCATCCCCTATTACCCCTCAACGGAACCTCAGACCCTCACCGTATCCTATGACACCGGCACCTCCCGCACCGAAATCTTCACCGCCACAATCCCCCCGGCAACTGAATTACCGACCGTAACCCCCACCATCTCTATCCCGGAAACCGAACCAACAATTCCGATCACCGCCCCGGTCACCGTTGCCATAACAACCCACCCCACAACGGTTCCCGCCACGCCAACCCCTCCCGGACCCCCGCAGGCTGCATTCGGGGCATCCCCCCGGTCCGGTCCCTATCCCCTCACCGTCTCGTTCACGGATCTCTCGACGGGGACTCCTGACCAGTGGGAATGGAACTTCGGAGATGGAGCGGAATCCACCGGAAAGAACCCGGTCCATACCTACACCGCGACCGGAAATTACACGGTATCGTTGAAAGTTGCAAACGCAGAGGGGGCGAATACCCGCATAATGCAGAACTATATCGGCGTGGGGTCGCCGGAGACCAGAGAGGTGACCCTCGATGCCGGGGGACCGGGGTCGCTCCTTCCGGGAGGATTCGCCCTGTTCACGGTCACAGGAAGCGGCGCCAGGATAAAAGTGGGGGGCAGGATTTTAACTCCTCAACCCGGCGATTCGGTCCGGATCGTTCTCGGGAACGACGGGCAGGGAAAGATCTCGGTCCATAACCCCTTTATCCTGGAATGGACCTTCGATGATACGGAGGTCGAGGTAAACGGGCAGCCCGCGGGAAAGGGCAGGATAAGTGACATTTCCATCCCGGCCTACGACGGGTTTGTCTCCAATCTCACCCTCTTCCTGCCGCCCGAATCGATGAAAGGACGGTTGATCGTCGAGGGGAGCACCACCGACCTGTCAACCCTGCAGGGCAGACTCACCCTCCTGGACCTCATCCCTGACCGGGCGGGAGACCTGGTCGTGGATACCTCGATGCCCGGCTCAACCTACTTCCAGGGAAGTACCTCAGGTATCCGGGATTAGTCCCGGCAATTCCCGCCATTCTTTCTTCCGGAACCTGTTGCAGAACGGCGCGATACAGGATTCCTGCCCGCAGGATCCTGTCTCCCCGGGTCGTCACCGTACGACGCTGTTTCTGCCGGATGAGGATCATTTCGATGTTGGGTATCGTGATATCAGGACGAAGATGAGAAGAAAAAGGAGAAAAACCGATATCTTCAATGGGGTTCCAACCGGAGCACAATCTTCCTTTGAGTCCGGTCAGAACCATTCTTTTCGCTCTAAAATAAGATACGGCCCCTCCCTCCCGGCATGTGCAGATCTCCAAGGATTATGTGGCAACGTCTATGGAGTGTCTCCTTCCTGTGGGATACTTCACGAAGGAGTATCCGGATGCGGTCCTTCGACGATGACAGAATCAGGCCAAGGCCGCCCCGTGCGCTTTTCCCTAACGGAGGGTTTCCCCCCCTCCGCGGGCGCCATCCCTCGCAATCGGGCCCCGATATTCCCGAAATTTTCCAATACATTCATATACCCCGGAGAGGTGACAAATTAGTATTTAAATTGAGTCCGGATCCACCGGCACCGGTGAACGCGATTCGGATTGGGTAGGAGTCTCATGGATAAGGAAGAAGCAATTTCCAGAAATATTCTGCTGATAGTGATCGTGGCGGTGGCGGTGATCGTGATAGGGGCGGTCATAGTGATGGTCCTTTTCCCTCCCCATCCCGATGTCGTGCCCCAATTCTCCGCAAATGTCGAAACATCCGGAAACCTCGTCTACCTGTATCATGACGGGGGGGATGCACTCTATGAGGATACCACGATCCTCAGGATCAACGGTCTCGCCATACCTGCCAGCAATGCCGTATTCCTCCATGGACAGGACTGGCCCTGGACCGCAGGTAAAACGCTCCAGGTGGCATACCCCGGGACAGACCCGGTGCAGCTGGTCCAGGTCATCTATTCCAGCGGATCCACCCAGGAGCTGGTCTATTCCACCGAGGTACAGGGTCCGCAGACCACTCCCATCCCCATCTCGACCGTAGCGACGTCGTTGATTACACCCACCGTATCTGCGACCGGTGCGACACCGGTGATGACAACTCCCGCGGAAACCGTTACTCCCCCGATTGGCCCCTCGGTCCCCCAGCCGCCTGTCCCTGCATTTACGGCCAGTCCTCGCTCGGGCGAATCCCCGCTCCAGGTCAGGTTCACCGATCTCTCCTCCGGTGTCCCCACCTCGTGGATCTGGAACTTCGGCGACGGCACTTCCTCTATCGAACAAAACCCGCTCCACACATATTCTTCAACCGGGGTCTACTCTGTGGCGCTCACCGTGGAGAACGCATACGGGACCAATACCCGCACCATTAACGATTATATCGCAGTAGGTATCATCCCGGAGGCAAACTTCGTGGGTACTCCCCGCGACGGTCCCGCTCCCATGACGGTCCAGTTCAACGATCTCTCATCGGGGTCCCCCGACAGGTGGACCTGGGACTTCGGCGACGGGGAGCAATCCGTGCTGCGGAACCCGTCCCATGTCTATCTCAAGCCGGGGAGCTATACCGTGACGCTCACCGCCGCGAACACCTTCGGTTCCAACACCCGGATCCAGAGCAATTACATCCATGTAAGCGAGACCATGACCCATAACGTCTATCTCCAGAACAGCGTCACCGGGTACCTCCTGCCTGACGGGTACCTGCAGTTCGTGGTCGGTGCGCCCGCGGGTAACATCAAGATCGCCGGCCATGTCTATCAGTTCCAGGAAGGAGACAAGGTCCAGTTATTCATCGGAGAGGTCCCCGTGGGAGAGATCGACGTCGCAGCGAGCGGGATAAACACATTCTATTTCGACGGGGTGCGCATGTACGTAAACGGCATTCTCGTTGAGAAAGGGACCGTGTCATCTATCAACGTCCCCGCATTCGACGGCCTCGTCTCCACCCTCGGGATCCGGATCCCTCCCGGTGAGACAGGATATACTCTCTTTGTCGATGAGAGCAGGGTAAGCCCCTCTTCCACGGACACCGTCACGTTCTCTGACCTCAGGCAGGACAGTTCGGGCAGGATGTATTACATCCAGAAAGTCGGAACTCTCACGTATGTGGGAGGTGCCGGAGGGGTAACAATAGGATAATTTTTTTTTCTATTCCGAAGCGAAGTTTCCGGGTTTTTTACAGAAAGATGCACGCAACATCTTCGATCCTTTACCCGGGTTCCCGGGATTTTACCTGTTTTTGGTTTTCAAGACCAGGGAAGTGATATCCTTCAACCGGTGCGTGACGAAATCATTCAGTTTCCCGGATCCCCCCTCGGTCCTGAGATATCCTTCATAGGCGGCTTTGGCTTCGTCCAGTCTCTGCAATCTCTCGCAGGCGAGTGCCTTGTTTATGTAGGCCCGGCCGTAATCCGGGTCAAGGGAAAGGGCCTGGTCGAATGCAGCGATAGCATCCTCCGCCTGGTTGCGATTATAGTAAATACTCCCCAGTGCGAAATACGCCTCCGCGTTCTCGGGTTTTATCCCGATGGCATGCCGGAGATCCTCAAGTGCCTCCTCGATCATTCCTCTTCTCGCGAATTCCGATCCCCTGAGGTAATACCCGGTAAAATTCCGGGGATCCAAAAGGATGGCCTGGTTAAAGTCTTCCATCGCTTCCTGGTACCGGCCCTGGGCTCCCAGGAGCGCTCCCCGGCGATTCAGCGCCTCGACGTATCCGGAGTTCAGTTCGAGTGCATAGCAGTAGTCAACAAACGCCAGCTCCGGTTCTCCCACCTTCTCGTGTTCTACCCCCCGGAGCACATAAATCCATTCCTCGTCTCCATTCCTCTCGATCGCCCTGGTAAAGTCTTCGATTGCCTCACCCGGATTCCCTGCATCCGCGTAGACAGAAGCCCTCATCCGGTATCCCCTGAATCCGGGGTTGAGTCTCAATGCCTGGGTAAAATCCTCGATTGCGAGAGGGTATTTCTGTTGGCTCCGGTACAATTCCCCCCGTTGAAGATAGGCTTCTTCGAGACCGGGGTCCAGCTGGAGAGCCCTTGAGAGCCGTTCCAGCGCATCATCGGGCCGTCCCATCAGGACAAGGAGTTCTCCCTGCCGGAGCAGGGGAAACGGGGACGTAGGAAATATCTCTCCCGCGCGTTCGTAGTCCGCAAGCGCCAGGTCCAGGTCTCCTTTACGCTGGTATTCTTCTCCTCTCCTGGTTATCGCCTCGGCGTTATCCGGAGCTGCCTCAAGGATACGATTGTAGGCATCTATCGCCTCGTCCCCCCGTCCGGCACCGCTGAACGCATTCCCCAGACAGAGAAGGGCATCAAAATTCCCGGGGTCCTTCTCAAGCACCCGGGAATAATCGTCCAGCGCCTTCGGATAGTCCTGGGTCAGGGAATACGCCCTGCCCCGCATCAGGAGGGCTTCCCTGCTGCCCGGTTCGAGCTCGAGAGCCCGGTCGAGGTCCCGCAACGCCATCGCTCCAAGACCCATTGCAAGGAATGCCCTCCCTCTTGACAGGTACGCGAGGGAAAAGTCCGGATCGACTCCCAATGCCTTGGTATATTCCGTGATCGCACGGTCGCACTCACCCTGGAGTTCCAGCTCGTGACCCCGGTCGAAATACGTCCGGGCATACGAAGGGTTGATACTCAGGGCCTTCGCATAGTCGTGGAGCGCCTCTTCGGTCATTCCCACCCGGTCGTATTCGTTCCCCCGGTTATAATACGCCTCGATATTTCCGGGATCGAGCTCGATTGCCCTGGTAAAATCGGCCAGCGCCTTCTCGCTCCATCCCAGTCGCGAATACGCGACTCCGCGTTGTATATAGAGCTCCCCGTCGTCGGGCGCCTCCGAGATCGAACGGGTGAGGTCCGCGATCTCCTTCTCGATCTCGAGGACCTCCAGGCCTTCAGGCACCCAGTCTTCCCGGACCTGCGGAGAAATCGGGCGGCTTTCCGGCGAGACCACGTCGATCTTCTGCTCGATGACTGCAGTGTCACTCTCCAGCCTCTCGTTCTGGACGATGATATCGGGTTCCGGTCCCGGGCTGTCGACGCACTTGGCAAGGTCTATGGCAATAGAAAAATCGGTGATTGCTTCGTCGTACTTCCCGACACGGTTATAGAGGACACCCCGGTTGTTATACGCCTCCACAAAATCGGGTCGTATCCCGATCGCACGGGAATACCATTCGACGGCCCGATCGAACTCACCATTTTTGGTGTATTCCACCCCAAGGTTGTTGCACGCCGGGGCATTGTCGGGATCCAATTCAAGACAGCGGTGATAATCTTCGATCGCCTCCCTGTTCCTGCCCGCTTTTCCGTATGCCACTCCGCGGTTATAGAAAATATCGGGGTTTCCCGGTCGTAGTTCGAGGGCCTTGTCATAATCAGCGACGGCCTCGTCGTACATCCCAACCTTGCTGTACTCGATCCCCCTGTTGAAGTACGCTTCGACAAAGTGGGGATCCAGCCCGATGGCACGCGTGTAATCTGCTACCGCGTCGTCGGACCTCCCTTTTCGGGCCAGGACAACCCCCCGGTTATTGAGCGCCTCGCAGTATTGTGGGTTGAGAGAAAGGGCGAAGTCGAAGTCTTCGAGGGCCCGCTGGTCATCGTCGAGTTCGGAATATTCCACCCCCCGGTTATAATAGGCTTCGGAAAAACCGGGATCGATCTCCAACGCCCTGGTAAAGTCTCCGATCGCGTCCTCTCTCCTCGAAAGACGGGAATACCCCACCCCCCGGTTATAATAAGCCTCTGAAAATTCCGGATTTGAGGCGATTGCCCGGGTATAATCCTCTACTGCCTTAGCGTATTCACCTTTCCCTGCCCACGCAACACCCCGGTTATTGAGCGCTTCGGGATCTCCGGGACAGAGTTCAAGCGCCCTGGTATAATCAGTAATGGCCTCATCGTACCGCCCTTTCCGGTGATACGCAACGCCCCTGTTGTAATAGATCTCGTAATGGATAAAAACCCCCCCCGCGTGCCTGCCCGGACGTCATTGAGAACGTACTGCTTATTTCCCTTTTGTGAGAAGATGGAGCATATACCTTTCTCCCGGGTCGGATTCGGAAGCGGTCTTCTCCCATTTCCTATTCGAAAAATTATAAAGATCTGACTGCAAAATTACACGTGTTACGATCTATCCTATATCTGCCTTCCCCCGCCTCCGGAGGGGGTTTGCGAGGCAGATCTACCGGATTCTATATCGGATATTCGGAGTGAAAATGAAAAAGAACGCCATATTATGGGCAATATGCCTCCTGGCCCTTGCATCGTCCCTCATACTGCCGGTACAATCTGCCGGAGTGTCGGAGAAGGTGATCCTCTACCAGACCGATTTTTCCACCAGTCCGGAATGGACGACTAACAGCCCCTCGTATTATTACTGGGACCCTGCCCTTCAGTCATACCACTACCTGACCGAGGGAGCCACCAACGGGTATGCGTTCATTCCCGTTTCGTACGACGGCGGCTCGCTCTTCCTCGAATTTGACGTCACCCCGGTCAGCACCAGAAAGGATGGAGCGTTCCGGTTCGGCATCACCAGTGACGAGATGGATATCACCCAGGGGACCGTCGTGCTTTCCCAGTTCGAGAATGGAAAATACGGGCCCCTGATGGGGCTCAAGGTCATCGATCAGAATAACCACCTCCATGAGGTCACCAGCTGGTCCGGATCGTACTGCGGGGATCTCAAGAACTGCGACACCGTTGAGTTCAGCGATAACGTAACGTATCATGTGGTATTGAGGTACAACGACGACCTCCAGAACGCCGACATACGGGTGACCGAGAAAGAGAGCGGGAACCTGGTATGGGGGTATTATGTCATGGTCGGCCAGGATCTCCAGTTCCTGAACCGGCTCGCGATCACTTCGAAAGGGGACTATGCACAGCAGAACAAGGCGGAGGGATACCTCGATAACGTGGAGCTCTACACCTACCGGATCGTGACCACCACTCCGACGCCGACCCCCACTCCGACAACCATCGCCACCACGGTGCCGACACCCACCCTCACACCAACTCCCACACCCTCCCCGACACCCGCTCCACTCCCCGCGGGATCGGTTCTTGCCGCGCTCGTGATCACGATTGGCATTCTGGCGCTATTCACGCGGCCCCGGTGAGTATAGTGCCCCACGATCCCGATACACGGAATACCCACGTGATGGAAGCAATAGGCCGGTGCAGGATCGTTATCAGGGACGGGAAGATCATCGAGGTGGGAACTCCGCTGATCAGAAGCTGTCCCCTGGCCAGGAGGTTCGGGATCCCGGTTGACCCTATCACTCCCGAAAATGTGCGGGAGAACATCGAATACCGCATGAAGACCTTCGGACTGTGCACTCCGGAGAGACATGTCACGATGAAGGGAGAGTTCGTTGGTTTCGGGGCATCCGAACTGCTTTCTTTTGCGTTGACAAACGGGGTTCTCGACTGTGCTGTGATTGCTGCCGATGGTGCAGGGACGGTGCTTGCTTCATCCCCTCATCTTATCCAGGGGATCGGGGGGAGAATGTCAGGGCTGGTCAGCACCTCTCCGTATCCCGGGGTCATAACCCGGATCGAAGACGAAGGTGGAGTGGTCCTCGATCCCGCTGCCGGAACGATAGACCAGGTGGAAGGAGTATCTCTCGCGTTCAGGAAGGGGTATCGCAGAGTAGGAGTGACCCTGGCCACGGCGGATGATGCCCTGGCCCTGCGCCGCAGGTATCCCTCGGCTTTCCTTATCGCGGTTCATACGACCGGAATTTCCCAGGAAACCGCCCTGATATATGCCGAGACGTGTGATCTCGTGACCTCCTGCGCCTCGAGGTTCGTGCGGGAGATCGCGGGGTCGAGAGCACTTCTCCAGGCAGGTTCTTCCATACCGGTCTTCGCGATGACCCCTGCAGGAAAGGACCTCCTCCTCGAGAAGGTCAGGGTCCTGGACCAGCCTGTAGTCCTGATGGGGGCCGATCTTCCGTTCGATTTGGGTAACCTGCCGGACCCCCTCGTCTGAAGGGACGGCAGGTTACGAAGCGGGGCGGAAAAAAGAAATGATGCGCGATTCCACCTGCAATCCAAAATTATCAGCATGTATCGTACAGCCCGGGAGAAGCCGATCCCCGATATACTCCTGGATTGCCCCGGGTAAACAATTTTAGTCGAAAAGAATCGTAGAAAATGCGAGGGGAGGGATTCGAACCCACGAACGCCTGCGCGACAGACCCCTCAAGCCTGCGCCTTTGACCTGTCTCGGCAACCCTCGCCCGTGACCATTATACAAATGAGTTCTAGGTAAAATAAAGTATCCATTTATCATTGGGGCGCAGATGCTCCGGTCCTCTCCGGTCAGAAACGACCCAGGGGGGCGGACCCGATGGGTGCGCAGATTAAGACACCAATGTATATGTAACATCACCCGACCTAGATCATACTATGTGGTCGGAGATTGCCCGCGAGTTTTCCGACTCGCCTTCCCAGAACAAGGTGGTCAGATTCCTGCTGGAAAACGGTTTCGGGGTGAACAACGAAGGCCGTGTAACGGTGAACGGTATCGAGATCCCTTCCACCCAGATCGCCCGGGCGATCCGGACGGACCGGCGCGTGGTGGATGCGACCGCCCAGCGAATCCTCAATCACCCTGTGCTCCGCGAGGTTTTTACCAATATGCGGGCGACTCCCGACCTGTCCAGGCTCGCGGAATCCCTTGGCCTTTCGGTGATCGTAATCCATCCCCGCGATGCGGGTGAGAAAGGGATCGTCGGAGCGGCGGTCAGGGTCATATCGGGCCACGATCTTTCCATCCGGCAGATATTCGTCACCGATCCCTACCTCTCCGAGGAGCCGCGCCTTGTGATCATCGTGGACGGGGAACTCCCTCCCCTGGTTATCGACGAGATACGGCATCTCCCCCAGGTAAAACAGGTTATTCTTTGAACGCGGAGAACGGGATTAGCCCGCCGGGAAGCGTTACCCGCCCGGTTCGGCGATACGTTCCACATCCAGCCATAGATGATATATTCTCCTCCGGATCTTCCGGGAAAGTGCGTACGAGCGGGCGATTCGGTCGTAGATCGTGATCACCCGTCCCCCGCGGACAAGGTTATCCGACGCGGCCACTATGCGCTCTTCAAGAGTAATGGGAATGCATGAGATAGGAATGAGCCCGAGCAGTGTGCATTCGTCAGCAGAAAGTCCGGCCCCGGTGTGGCATTCCACGATCCTTGCCACCTCTTCGGGGAGCCCGATATCCCTGCAGTAGGCAGCCCCCATTTGCGCATGGTGAAGAGAATGCGTAATCCCCCTCCCGATATCGTGGAGGCATGCCCCGCATGCCACGAGCCCGGTGTCCGCCATCCCGGAACATCTGGCATAGCGGACGGAGACCGTTTCCACCAGCGAGCAATGATCTATGACATTCGCGGAACAGCCCGCATCTCTGAGAAGTCTTTCGCAGTCCCCGTCTTCAGGCATGGCCCAGGGACTCTTTCATATCCTTTATCCTCTTTTTCAGGGCCCGGAGAAGGATCTGGTTATCGAAGTGTTCGAGCGGCTGGTCGCATATGGGACACTGGAAATTGCTGTCGGTCGCCTGAACGAACGTCTGGATGCCGCTGCATTCCTTGCAGATATAGAAATCGTTCTCCTCTTCGTAGCGCTCCCGTGCCTCGAGCTTCTCGAGCACGTTCTCCATATCCTCCATGATTACCTCGTAAATCAGGTCCATCCGGAGGTGCCACAGGTAGGTGAGCCACCCCGTCTCGTTATTCTTTATTCTCCTGTATTCGGCCAGCCTTTTTTCATAGAGAGTATAGAGGGTATGCCGCACCGAGTTCAGATTGATCCCGGTCTGCGACGCAAGGTCTTCGTCCGAAAATTCCCCTTCCGGCGGGAATTTTTCCAGAAGGCTGATCCCCTCCTCTCCGATCAACCGGTCCAGATATGCCTGTATTGCAGGATTGCTGAGTAACTCTTCCATGCCCCTTCAGCCCATATATTGCAGTACTGCGCTAATATGCTTATCCAACATACCCATCGCCCCGGCCCGGTCCTTTCCCCACCCGAGTACACTGACGATTGCCCGTCCTTCCCCGACCTCTGTCCCGGGGTAAGGGATGTCCGCAACAATTGGCCCCAGTTTCGAGAGATCGGTCCTGATCACCGTTTCCCGTTCCGCGAACAGGATCTTCCTTGCCGCGACTCCCGTGGTCTTCGGGCGTTCCGCCGGGATTCTTCCCCTGCACGCCCCCGCGTGGAGCGAGAACAGGTTCACCCCGGTCGCCCGTTCGACCGTGTCCAGGGTCGCCTGGAACCTCGGGTTCACCTCGATCACCCGGGGGGCATCCCCGAGCACGAAATCTACGCCGAGCGTCCCCACGCAACCGGATGCCCCCGCAATCTTCTCTGCAATATCCATCATGCGTGGTGCGAGGGGGTGATCAAGAGGGGTGATCGAGCCCGAAAAGCCGTATGCTGCCGATTCTTCTCCCCTGAGCAATTGTTCGTTCACCGCCACGGCGCGTGCGCGGATCCCGTCGCTCACGCAGCAGACCGAGGAGGGGAGCCCTTCCACGACCTCCTGAGCGATGAAATCGGGATATTCAAAGAATTTTTCCCATTCCTCCTGTTCAGCCCGTGTGAACACGACACGGTTCCTCCAGCCTCCCGAACCCTCCCGGGGTTTGAGCATGGCGGGATAAACCCCCGGCGGAGAGAGCGCGGGGGTGGGGACACCGAGTTCCCCGAAAAAATTCTGCATGGTGAGCTTATCCAGGAACCGCCGGATCTTATCGGGGGGCGTCCCGCAGATCGGAACCCCGGGCCGGAGGGATTCCGCGCCCGAGGTAAGGACCGCATAATCGACAGGGTGCCGCCCGATCATCTCCCCGATCGCTCCCGGGAGGTCGCCGAGTTCTTCGAACCCCGCGGTGTCGGCCGTATACCAGGAGAGGTCCTGGTCCCGGAAATGGTCCACCGCATAGACCCGGTACCCGGCCGCGAATGCCGACATCGCCACATGCCGGGTGGCAAACCCGGCAACAAGTATCGAAGGTTTCATACCTCCTCGGCGAACTTCCCCTCCCTGCTGGGGATTACCCGGATCCGGGCCCCGGGAAATTCACCCGAGAGTTCCTTCCCCATGAAGAGATGGTCGAGGAATACCGCGAGTCCCGCGATCTCGGAATGGGGCTGGTTGGTTACTGCGACATTATAATCGGCGAGGGAGTAGAGTTCTCCCGGTACTTTTTCCGCCCCTACCACCACCAGGATCTTATCCTTCGTGCGCAGGTCTGCCTCGACGTCAGGAAGGTTGATCCCGTACATGGTGAGGTGCACGACTATCCCTCCCAAGTCTTTCCAGTCCTGGATACAGCGTTTCCACCGCACTCCGTCGGTGACGAAAAAATCCCCGCCCCAGCGACCTGCTACGTCTCTGATGCTCTCTGCGACGCCCCGGTCGTCCGCGGCCAGGAACATACCTCTCGCTCCCAGGGCCCTCGCGGTGAGCCCGACATGGGTGGTGACCCGCTGGTCCCGTTCCGGACGGTGCCCGATCCGGAGTACCGCGATCTCAGGCATGGTCGTCTTCCCGGCGAATCTTCATTTTTATTACCCCATTCTCGATCTCGTAAGGAAGGTGCGGGTCATACCTGCAGTGGCACCGTAGCATCATCTCCTGGACGGAAAGGACGGAATATTCTTCCCCCTTCCGCTGCACCAGGAGCTGTTGCTCCAGCCTTTGCAGGGACTCTTCCACCAATTCGGGCGGAATTCCCGCCCGCTCCGAAAGGTCCTTCACTCCCGCGCGGCCGGGATCCGCCAGCAGGTGGTAGATCAGCCAGTCCTGGTCCTCTTCTTTCACCTGTATTCATTCGGCAATTCCGGGAATATAGCTTATTCTCTTCCCCCTGATTCCGTCCGATCTCCCGGGGAACTATTATTGCCGCGGAGACACCAGCACGTATTCAATGCCCGAAGACACCGAACAGCCCGGGGGTGCCGGGATACCGGAGGAGCACAGGATCAGTTACCGTGAACTTTCCCAAACCGTGGACGCCCTCCTGGACAGGGTCGACGAGGACACGGATGCACTTGTGAAGGAACTTGACCGCTTCCCCCCGCATCTCCGCGACGAATTGTTCCGGTCCGACCTTCTGAATGCCTTCCAGGTTTTTTATTTTTATTTCAGGGAGGATCCCGGAGATTTTGAGCGCGAGCGACTCGAACTCGAGCCTGCATCCTCGCTCGCCGGCGGGGTTACCATCAACGAGATCGAACTGCTCGAACTGGTGTTTCGGCTGGATAAAGAAGGAGGGGTCATCTCGGTCACCGATGACGACCAGATCCTGGCCAACTTCCGTGGAAAGGATGCATACCGGAGAGCCAAGGAGTTCATAGACGAAACGCTCTGATTCCTTGGCTGAACCGGAACTACAGGGGATAAGCCCCCACATTATCGGAACCGGAATTTACAGGGTTAATCCGGGACACCCCCCGGTCCGTCCCTGTTCCCGGGGTCCCGGGTATGTCCGTTCCGGGTCGCCGTGATAAGAAACCACGGATGGTTATGGGAAGTAGGGTCCGTGCCCCGCGGTGATCAGCCCGGTCTCCACTCTCGCGGGTATCAGTTCGGGTACAGTCCCCCACCGGGTCGTCCAGCTTCCGGCAACCACCATCACCCCTGTGACCCTCGCCGGGTCAAGCCGGGAAAAGACCTCCTGGTCCGCGGGGGTGACCTGATTGCAGATCGAGGTGGCCCAGGCGTCGGCAAGGGCGACGTCATCCGAAAAGACTGTAACCGCGTCCGCCATCCCCAGCGAAACAGACGGGCCGACGGTTGCGGAGGAGGTGCATATCCCCAGGATCTCCCTCCGGGGCGGGACCCGGAACGCATAACGACCGCTGAATGGCGATTCCCCGGCGAATAACCCGATTTTCAGTTCGCGGTCGCTCAACAGTGCGATGTCCCCCCCATTGTCGACAACCCCGAATATCGCGCCCGCATCCTTCATTGCCTCCGCCCCGGCCCAGGCTATCGCCCCCGCAACCGCAGCCATGGGTCCGACCCCCGCCTCGATGCCGGCGGACGACATCCTCTCCACGATCAGCGGCGCACGGGTCACGGGGTACGGGTCGAACGTGGTGGCGAAGAACCGGTCGCCTGCGATATAATCCTCCAGTTCATGACGGGCCCGGATCATTCCCTCCCTGGCGGCCCGGATGTGGGCATGATCGAGTGCGAGGATCGTGGCAATGGTCTGCCTGAACTCGAAGTGATGCCGGATGATCTCACGGCTTTTATCCTGCCTCTTGTCCATGCTCCCGGAAGAACAGTGTGGTGAATGTACCAGAATAAACCAGCTCAATAAACCTTTTTTGCCCGGGAGCGCGAGGCAGTTAGTATGGCAGTCGGATGGGTGCGGAGGGTGGGGAGGAGACTCCTCTCCCGGCGCTCCCCGGAGGTCCGGTATCTCATCCTTGTCAGGGTTCTTCACCCCTGCATCGCCGGACTTATGCACGATCTGGCGACCACCTTCTTCCTCTCTCCCTCTGACATGAGGATGCCCCATATCACCCTTTTCGGACCGTTTACCCTTGAAGACCCTGACACTGAGCGGGAGATCCTCGACTGCATTGCCGGCGCGTCCGCAGATATCCATGAGACCGCGTACTCCCTTGGTGAGCTCCTCGAGCTCCAGGGGAGGAAGGGAAAGGCCGTCGTCTGGAAGGTGATCCTCCCGGAAGAGATGAAAACGGCATACCGGGAGATCTCGGTCTGTCTTTTCCGGCATGCAGGTGACTGCACCTGGCTCGACCGGGAACCGGATAAGAGAGTGATCCATATCACTCTTGCATTCAATCTGCCTGCACCGCTTGCGTTCCGGATAAGAGAGCATGTCCTGCATTCCGCGTGCCTGCAAAGATCCCTGGTGCCCGGACGGATCTGTGATACGGGCGCAGAAGAGCTGCAGGTTTCCGGGATTGCCGTGATCCGGAACGGGGCGCTATGGAAAGAGTATGACCTCGCGACAAAGACCTGGAAGGAACGAAAGGACTTGTTCACGCCCTGTTAACTCAAAGGAAGGGAAACCGGGAAGGTTACCTGCAATCCCCTCCACCCTATCCCTCATGGGTGAGGTTCCGGATCCCCGATACCCCGCAGATTCCGGATAGTTCCGTTATTGACCCGGAATCAGGGGAAAATCAGGGAGATGAGGATCTCCTTCGTCACCCTTCGGATTTACGGGAGAGCGCATGATGGGGGCAGATCTCGATACACCGGCCGCAGAGGACACAGCGCTTTGCCTCAACCCGGAGTTTCCAGTCCTCCCCGAATGAGAATACTTCCTGCGGGCATATGCTGATGCACGCCCCGCAGTCAACGCATTCCTGCTCGTTCAACTCGATCTGGTCCTCCAGGATTCGCACCGATGCACCAAGCGCCTCGAGTCTCTGCCTGATCAGTTCGCAGCTCTCGTCAGGTATGTCGATTAAGGCCTCTCCCTCTGACGAATCGATCTGGGCGCGTTCGACATTGATCAGGACCCCTGTCTCCTTCACCACCTGGGCGATGATCGGTTTTTTCCCCGCTTTCCGGGAGAATGTCACGATGAGCTTCATTTCAGCCACCTCCCCCCGAAAAGCTTCGAGAGGTCCATCGCGGTGAGCATCCCCAGGACGTGATGTCCCTTGTCCACCACGGGAAGGGCGCTGATATTGTTCTTCTCCAGCTTCTGGATCGCAACATCGACAGGCTCCTCCGGGGTGGTAGTGATGACCTTCGTCCTCATGATATCCCGCACAAGACTCCCCTTGGACGGGTTCACGACCGCCTTCGAGATATCGTACGTAGTCACTATCCCGACGAGCACCCCGGCCTGATCGATCACCGGGAGATGGTTCGTCTCACCTTTCAGGAGCCTCATGGCCGCGGTCCGGATCTCGTCGTGTTCCCCGATGGAGATCACCCGTGTGTCCATGATATCAAGTACCCTCGGAGCATGCACCGTCTCTTTCATGGGCATGGCCTTCTTCTGCGAGGAGATTTTGCGGGTTGGAAGCGCCAGCTCCATCGATCCCTTCTCGATCCAACTCTTGAGCTCCGTTGCGACCTCCTTCGCCTTGCGATAACTTGAGAGCGATGAGGTCCGCACCTCTTCGCCCGCGATCTCGACGAATCCGCTTTTTAACTCCGCATAGGTGACCTTGCGGAACGACGGGCGATCCCTGGCAGGAATACCGTAATCGACAATGTCCACGGCGATGTCCTCGTCCCTGACCGCGCAGTTCCTCACCGTCTCGATATCAAGGACCGGGAGGGGGATGCCAAGCCCTACGTAGAGCGTTACCCCGTAGCCGTGCATAGTCGCCGCCCTGAGGTAATCGGAAGACATCTCCTTAACGTCACAGGTCACCATCAGCGTCCCGAACCCTGACCCCGGGGAGTGCTGGGTCCCTTCTCCGACCACCATCCCCTTACCCCCGCCGAGGAAGACAGGGACGCCACTCCCGATCAGCCGGAACCCCGGGTCGTTCGAGATGGGGTTCAGAAGTCCCGCTCCCGAGTAGGTCACGTTTCCGTGGTTTGGGAGAAGCATTCCCATGTAGGTGAACATGGTACGATCGGTGCTGTTCGACGCCGCGTTATACCGCTGGTATGCATTCCGTGGGTTCACCATGATCGCCTGGTTGAGGTTCTCCAGGCGCAGCTCGGTATTTATGGTCCTTCGCGGATAACAATCGGTTCCGCGGGAGATCGCCCTGAGCTCAACGGACTTTCCGGCGATAAAATCCTCGATAACGTGAGCCCCGCCGTACTGGTCCTCCCGGGTGGTTGACTCCTGGGTTGCCCCGATATAGGCGTCCACCGCGGCGAGCCCCGCATATGCCTCCACGTCGTTGAGCCAGACTCTCTCCATCCTGATGGGTGGATCCGCATGCCCGAAGTTGAGGAAGGTCCCCGAGGAGCACATCGCGCCGAAGGTCCCTGTCGTCACCACGTCAACCTCGGCAAGCGCCCCCTCCTCCCCCAGTTCGGATACAAGGGCAGGCATCTCTTCTGCGGTCACCACCCGCGCATTCCCGTCCCTGATCCTCTGATTGATCAGATCGATGGACTTGTCCATACCATGGTATATTTTTATATGAATATTTATAGGTAGTGTTTATTACTTGCAGTAATAAGTGCTCTTTTACCTCACCGCACCACATATCCTTCCATGGAAAGGGAGGCCGTAATCCGGCATCTGGAGGCCTTAGCCCCTCCCGAGCTTGCGGAAGAGTTCGATGCGGGCAGGATCGGGCTGGTTGTGGAGGGCAGGGAAGAGACCGGATCGATATATTGTGCGCTGGATGCGAGCCCGCGGGTGGTGGAGAAGGCGCTTCTTGACGGTACGGACATGCTTGTGGTCCATCACACTCCCATCTGGGCCCCGGTAACGAAGATAGACGGCGATCTCGCGGCGTTTCTACGGGGGGTGCTCAGATCAGGAATGAATGTGTACGTCCTGCACACGAACTTCGACCACGCCCCCGGGGGGGTGAACGACGTGCTGGCGGAGATGCTCCGGCTTTCGGATATCATTCCACTCAGCCTGGGCCTGGTGGGGGATTGTCCTCTATCGATCTCCGAAATCTCCGGTCTGCTCGGGGTGCCGCTCCGGGTGTGGGGCGAGCTTGAGACAGTGTCCCGCCTGGCGGTCGTCGGGGGGAGCGGGTTTGACCCACTCCTGATACGGGAAGCATACGAACAGGGCGCGGATGCCTTCCTCTCTGCCGAACTGAAGCATTCGGTGGCCCGTGCCGCCCCGATCCCCCTCATCGAGGCGACCCATTACTCGCTGGAAGCACCGGCCATGCGGGAACTCGCCCGCAGGTTCGGGTGGAACTATATCGACGACCCTCCCGCTCTCTCGCTATGGACTTCCGGGAACTAGTTGAGACCATCTGCAGGGAAAAATCTCTCACGCCTGCACTGGAGGAAAAGATCCTTGATGTCTGGAAGAGCCGCGGAAGGAAGGCGATCGATGCGGTGAATGAGGGAAGAGTCCTCCGGTACCTGGATTTTTACGTGGTCGAGGGGGGATCGGGGGAATACATCGTGGACGAGGAGTTCTGCACCTGCCGCGACTTCGTTTTCCGCGGGGGGACCTGCTGGCATATTCTTGCGGTCATGATCGCCTGCTGCACCGGCCGTGACGTCCCGGTACAACGGTGGTACCAGGAACGATGGACGGGGGGCAAACACCCCTGATAAACAGTCTTTTATCGTTCCGAAACCGAATAATCTGGTATCACGTGGTTCAAGATGCTGGAAGATGAATATCGGCTGGAATATTTTCAGACACAAGGCCTGATACGGAAACAGTGCAGGAAATGCGGGGCTGCATTCTGGACCCGGAACCCGGACCAGGAGATCTGCGGCGACGCGCCCTGCGAGACCTATAATTTTATCGGGAATCCCGTGTTCCGCCGCCATTCCGTGGACGAGATGCGGGAGGCGTTCCTCTCGTTCTTCGAACGAAACGGCCATACGAGGATTGAACGCTATCCTGTCGTCGCCCGCTGGAGGGACGACATCTATCTCACCATTGCTTCGATTGCCGACTTCCAGCCTTATGTAACCGGCGGCATCGTCCCCCCGCCGGCGAACCCGCTGACGATCTCCCAACCCTGCATCAGGTTGAACGACCTCGATTCTGTCGGACGATCGGGGCGGCATCTCACCCTTTTCGAGATGATGGCCCACCACGCCTTCAACTCGGACCTTGAGGAGATCTACTGGAAAGACCGCACCGTCGAGCTCTGTGAACAGTTCATCGCCTCGATTGGGGGTGATCTCGACAAGGTAACCTATAAGGAACACCCCTGGATCGGAGGAGGAAACGCGGGACCGAGCCTGGAAGTGCTGATCGGGGGGCTCGAGGTCGCCACGCTCGTGTTCATGAACCTCGGCCGGAAAAAAACCCAGAAACCGGGGGTCGACCTCAACGGAGAGACCTACTATCCCATGAGCAACTACATCGTGGATACCGGGTACGGGCTCGAACGGTTCGTATGGGCATCGAAAGGATCCCCTACCATCTACGATGCGGTCTTTCCGGAGATGGTCTCGCGGGTCATGGAATCCGCAGGTATGGAGCACATGCTCGACAATGTCGAGTACACCAAGATTCTCGCGCTCTCGGCCAAGTTCGCCGGGGTTATGGACATATCCGGAACGAACCTCTACCAGCTCCGGAAGAAGGTCGCCACCGCGATCGACGTCCCGATCGAGAAACTCGACCGGATGATCACCCCCATCGAGAAGGTCTACTCGGTAGTCGACCATTCCCGGTGTCTGGCCTATATGCTCGGGGACCTCATCGTCCCCTCGAATGTGCGTGAAGGATACCTGGCCAGGCTCGTACTTCGCCGGACGCTTCGCATGATGAACGACCTCAAAGTTCAGGAGCCTCTTGCAGACCTGGTCGAAGAGCAGATGCGGATCATCGGTACCGGGTCGTTCGAGCAGGACGTGGTGATCATGAGAGAGATCATCGAGCGGGAGGTGGAGAAATATAACCAGACCATGGCCCGCGGGACGAAGATCGTCCAGAAGATCGCCCGGAACTACAAGAGCAAAAGCGAAAGGGTGCCGCTCCGCGAGGTGATCACCCTCTATGACTCCCATGGGATCCCTCCCGAGATCATCAAGGAGGTCGCGGTGGCGGAGGGCGCGGTGGTGGAACTCCCGGACAATTTCTATTCCCTCATCGCCGACATGCACTCGGAGAGCGGCCGGGAAGAGGTTGAAGACCCCTTCGCAAAATTCCGCGAACGGATCGCGGGCCTCCCGGTCACAAGGAGGCTCTACTACGAGCAGACCTGCGACATGGAATTCGACGCGATGGTGATCGACGCCTTCGAGAGCTACGTGGTTCTCGACCAGACGCTCTACTATCCCGAGGGCGGAGGACAGCCTGCAGACACCGGGATGCTCATCGGGGCCGAGAACATGGTGAGGGTCGACGACGTGCAGAAGATCGGCGAGGTGATACTCCACCATATCACCGGCGGCGTGCTCCGGCGCGGTGACCGGGTCAAGGGGATCGTCGACGAAGAGCGGCGGTGGTCCCTGATGCGGCACCACACGGCCACCCACCTCCTTCTCAAGGCGAGCAAGGACGTGCTCGGGGCACACATCCACCAGGCGGGGGCACAGAAGGGGCCTGAAAGTTCGCGCCTGGATATCCGGCATTACAAGCATATCACTCCCGAAGAACTCCACCGGATCGAGATCGACGCAAACCGGATGGTCATGGCCGACCAGCCCGTGGACGTGAGTTTCGAGGACAGAGTGAAGGCCGAGCAGACCTACGGATTCGCCCTTTATCAGGGAGGCGTCCCCCCGGGGAGGGAGATCCGGGTCGTGCAGGTCGGCGGGGACGTCGAGGCCTGTGCCGGCACCCACTGCCGGATGACCGGGGAGATCGGGCTGATCAAGATCATCCGGGTGGAGCATATCCAGGACGGAATCGAGCGGCTTGAGTTTGCGGCCGGGATTGCCGCCCTGGAGTACAGCCACTCGCTGGAGAAGATCGTCGCCGAGTCCGCCGAGATCCTTTCTGTCCAGCAGGAGAACCTTCCCCCGACGGTGGCCCGGTTCTTCACCGAGTGGAAGGACCAGAAGAAAAAGATCGAGCGGCTTTCCCAGCAGGTGGTCGACCTCGAAGTGAAGACTATCGAGCCCGAGATGATCAACGGTGTCCCGGTGGTCGTGAAACGCATCGATCTCCCCCCGCGTGACATGGCGGCGCTGGCAGCATCGGTCTCCGGACAGGGCGGGGTCGCCCTCCTCGCCGGAGGTTCCGAAAGGGCCCACGTGGTGCTCATGTCCGGGACCGAGAACGTCGATGCGGGGGAAGTCATCGGCCAGGTCTGCGGGTTGCTCGGGGGTAAAGGCGGGGGATCGAAGACCATGGCCCAGGGAGGGGGGCCCGAGATCGACAAGGTCGACCTGGCCATCAGGGTCGGCAGGGACAGGATCCTGGCAGCGTTGCAATGAGTGAAGAAGTCATCATCCTGTCGCCCGGCGACTCCCGGGCCCAGAAGATCGCGAAGGCCATCTCGAGCAGCACCGCGAACGATATCCTTCACCTGCTCGGGGACGGGCACCAGACCGCCACCGATATTACCGGGTCCCTCGACCTCCCCATGAGCACGGTGAAATACCACCTGGAAAACCTGCTCGATGCAGGACTTGTGGAGGTAGTGGAGACCAAGTACAGCATCAAGGGGAGGGAGATCAAGGTCTATGCACTGCGGGACCAGCTCCTCATCGTCGCACCGAAAATGCAGAATATCCGGTCGCTCCTCCTCAAATATGCGTCCCTGTTCGCGATCGTGGCGCTGATATCCCTCGCGGGGTTTTTCTACCTCCCCCTGCTCGGCCCCGCGGTCTCGGGACCCACCGGCGGGGGTGGCGGGGTGAATGACGGGAGCTTCGTGCAGGAGCAAAAGTCCGTCGGGATCATGTCCGCCCCCGCCCCCACCTCCGAGGTCGCCCAAAGAGCGTTCGCACCGCCGGCCCCGTCGTTCGACCCGGTCCTCGCCTTCTTCCTCGGAGGATGCCTGGTTATCCTGATGCTGGCGGTCTACGAAGCGTACCTATGGCGGAAGAATAAATAACCGCCCTCTTCAAACCCATTTTTTTACTTTTCCGGAGTACTACGTTGTTTATTTAGCCTGCACGGGACCGGACCGGGGGGGAAATACGACAAATCGGGCATATCCTGTTATGGCGCCGTGGCAGCGGTGCAGAGCCCGGGACATTCATAGACGGAAAGTCTGATCCATCTGGCAATTCCCGACCCGGAAAATTATTTTATATAATATTCCGGAGAAAGACGGAAAAAGGATTTCATTCAGGCGGAAAATTTGTTTTTATCAATCCCGGCAGAGGGTCTTCCCGAAGAGGTCCGGCGTAAGCCCCGCATCACCGGACCGGACGAAACAAATCCAAATGGACCGGACAAAAAGTGGAGTGTTTCTCTATTTATCGTCTCTTTACCAGGAACACCGCACACGCCGCACCGATCGCTGCCAGGGCGACCAGCCCGCCGAGAGGGATGCTGGTGGTACCGGCGCTCGTTTCCGGTGCAACCGTCGTCGCTTCGGTTGACGGAGTGGTCATTTGCGGTTCAAAGACCGAGAACTTGATCGTCGCCATGAAGCCTTTGGGGTCGTAGAAGGAGACATAGTAATTTCCCGGGTCGGACACGTTGATCTTTGTCGAGAAATACCCGTCCTTCTGGCCCATCTGAGTGGTGGTCCTGATGTTCACCGGAGGGATGGCAAAGTCCTTCGGTCCGGTGACATCGAGCGTGAGCGTCGTAACGCCCGAATCGACCAGGTGCCCCTCGATCATCAGGGCATTGTGAAGGTCCTGGTCTTTCGGGACAGTCAGCACGATCTCCTTCGACCGGTCCACGACCTGCACAAGTTTCCAAAGGACCGACCCGCTTCCCAGGCTGCTGGTGAGGTCAGGGGCGAGCTGGGCCTCGACCTTGTACTGGCCGGCCTGGAGGTCGGTGGTGGGGAACGTGACCATGAACGATTTCGTCTCGTCCACGACGACGGTCTTCCTGGCGATCTCGGAGGGAACCGCAAACTCCGTGGGGTAGATTACGATATCGATGAGGGTGCCGACCGGGAACGTGGTAGTGCCCGTCACCACGAGCGGGGCGCCGGCCTGAACCGTTACGGGGGCATCGATGGTGACCAGGTACGCCTGTGCTCCCGCAACAAGGAGGATAAGAAGGATTACTGCCAGACCTACTTTTTTCATAGCTCAATCTGGGACCCGGGGAGGGAATATGTTTGTGGAGCTGTTCTCACCGGATATAGAGGATATGAGTTATATCATTGATTTCTGAAGGTCGATCCCTGAATCTGCCGGTTATCCTCATCCGGACCGGCGGTCAACGACTTCCTCGCTCCCGGATAACTGACGATATATCGGAGATGTTCGCAGTGGTCGCCGCCATCCCGGTCCCCCGGTACAAATCCCTGCGACTTTACTCTACCATATCAATGAAATTTTTCAGGATCCGTATCCCCACCGACCCGCTCTTCTCCGGGTGGAACTGGACACCGTACACCCGGCCCTTTCCGATCACGGACGAGAAGTTGCAGATATAGTCCGTGGTAGCCACCGAATAGCCCGGGTCAGGGTCGGCATAAAAAGAATGGACGAAGTATACGTACTCCCCTCCGGTAAGTCCCTCGAGCAGGGGGTCGCCGTCGCGTGCGCACCGGAGCGAGTTCCATCCCATGTGGGGGATTTTGTACCCCTTTTTCCGGGGAAAACGCCTGACCGTACCGGGGATGAGCGAGAGCCCACGGTGCATACCGTGCTCTTCGCTCCAGTCGAGGAGCATCTGCATCCCGAGGCAGATGCCGAGAACCGGGACCTTTCCTGCGGTCTCAAGCAGGGTCTCCTTCATTTCGCCGAGCTGTTCCATGCCGTCCCGGAAGGCTCCCACCCCTGGAAGGACTATCCCCTCCGCGGCGCCGATCTCCCCGGGATCGGAGGATATCAGGGGAGCGGCACCCGATTTCTCGAGGCCGCGGTAGACGCTCCGAAGGTTCCCGAGGCCGTAGTCAATAATAATAATCTTCTTCATCCGTCACCCGCCCCCTCATCCTCCACCTGCCTTCATTCACCCATTCCTCGGGAAGATTCTGTGAAACCCGCCACTTTTCGAGCCGTTCCGTCCAGGTCTCCCACAAGTCCGGATAACGTTCCGCGATCTCCTCCATCACGGCAAGATCGCTCGATGGGCACATAAAACAGCCGATACGGTCCAGACCCAGAGTATAAAGCGGATTGTAAGGGGCCTTCTCCCGAAAGATATAGAGCCACACGTGGAGCGCGGTCCAGTGCTGTATCGGTGCGGCCGAGATCTGGTTCTTCACCCTGGAGTTCCTCCACACGCGCTCGCTCTTCATGCGCTTCGCCGATTCGTACTTTCTCTGACCGATAAAAGAGAGGCATTCTCCCCATTCGCCCCGTATCAGGCCCCTGACCGGTTCGAGTTTGCACACCCCGCAGCACCAGCGGTAGTCCACCGCAGGGGGTCCCTGCCGTTCGAAGGTCTCCCAGAATGCCGCTTCGCCCGAGGCCCTGATCACCTCGAGCCCGTACTCCTTCCGTGCGGCCTCGACGTTCTCGTAGGTCTCCGGGAACTCGAGCCCGGTGTCGACAAATATGAGCGGAACGTTGCCGATCGCCTTTCTCACCACCAGCAGCGTCGCCAGGCTGTCTTTTCCGCCCGAGTAGGAGATCGTCGCTGGCAGATCGTACCGGCCTGCGATGTCGCTCACGAACTTTACTGCGAGCCATTCCGCTTCATCGATCACCTCCCTGTTCGCCTCGACCGCGTCCTCCCAGGTGGCACAGCCCGGGACTGCGGGGGAACGTACGTTCTTCCTGGTGCGGACGATCGAACCCCGCTCCATACGCCTGGCGGCCTCTGCATCGGTCTTGGCCCTTCCCACCCCGGCACATCCTCCATTCCGGTCGAGAATGAACACCTCATCGCCCTTCCGAACCGAATCGTCTATTTCTGCAAGTCCCGGGGCCAGGACGCTCGCTCCTTCCTCCCGGATCGACTCCACCGCACCGTCATCCACCACCACGAACCGTTTTTCCGGGGTCATGAACACCGATGCTTCCGGCCTGGGGATGGGTTCCCATCGCTTCTCCTCCGGGATGTAGCGGATCGAACCCACCACCGCGCCGCCGAGGACTATCTCTTCCATCCGGTCGGGGTCGGGGACTTTGTTCAGGAGTACGAGGTGCCCGGGGGGGATGAGGGTGCTCCCGAAATGATCCTCGAATATCCGGTTGATGCGGGCGATATCAGACGGGAATGCCGGGCGTGCGTCCCCTGGAGGGGTGACTTTCACCTCCCGGGTCGGCGCCCCGCACCCGCACCGCTCCGAGAGCACGGGGACATGGCAGGTATCGCACCAGCGGAGGAGGATCTTTCCGAGATAAGAAGGGCGCATTTACCCCGAAATATTGTTGTGTATCCCATAAATAGGAAAGGGTGATAGCACGGGCCCGATAACCGCGACCTTATGACCGTTCTTTTCGAACATGGAGCTGTCAGGGTCAATAATAATTTATTACACCCCTCCAAAGATTGATCCGACCATGACCTCCCCCCGTGTTCATTGGCCGGTCCTCGCCGCAATTCTGGTGTTGTTCCTCGTAGCCCCGGTCCTTGCGGGAGGCGGATCCGCCGGTGGAGGAAATTCAGGCCCCGGGGAGGATGTTGCGGGGGCCGGAAGTCAATCCATTGAAGGAGCCGATTCACAGGGATCGTATGGCTCGCCAGTTTCCGGGGATGCCGTTTCCGTGGGCCAGGGAGGGAGCCGGGATGAAGGGGCCTTCTCCCGGAACTCCGATGCAGTT
The DNA here is from genome assembly GCF_017873855.1 of Methanolinea mesophila. Lineage (NCBI taxonomy): Archaea > Methanobacteriati > Methanobacteriota > Methanomicrobia > Methanomicrobiales > Methanoregulaceae > Methanolinea > Methanolinea mesophila. The sequence goes on along the minus strand of NZ_JAGGKR010000001.1, from coordinate 2,297,108 downwards.
CCCCAGGGTCCGGCCGGAGGGGCGGATGAAGGGGAGGTCTCCGCTCCCTCATCTGTCGCTTCTGCCTGGTCCGGGCAGACGGAATATTCAGGATCGACCGCAGAGGCGGCACCCGCACCCGCAGGCACAGGACAGGGGGGCAGCAGCGAGGGATTGCCCACCATTGACGGATCCGCCACCGGCTCCGGGAGGAACCCCGGGTTTACGGGGATATCCGGCGGGTATGGAGACAATCCGGCCGGGACCGGCCAGGTGGCAAGGGTTCCGCAGCAGGGCGCGCAAGGATCGGCACGTTCGCCGGAAGGCCCGCAGGGGATGGATCCTGCGGGCGAGAAGGGGGCCGCCACGGAAGGATCCGGAGCCCGGGGGCAGGCAAGGGCCGGCGACGCGGGAACGGGTGGAGCCGGACTTTCAGGAGCGGAGAGCAGGGCCTCAGCCGGCCGCTCCCCGGAGTCCGGTTTTACCCCGGGGTGGTCCTACTCCCTGGAGGGGACGATAACCGATGGAGAGGCATATGCGAGGGATATTCCTCGCGGCCCATCGGAAACGAAGGGAAGAGGACCGGGCGGCATGAACGGCGGGCCTGCTGTCCCGCCGGGCCACGTCCCCTACGGTGAAGTCCCCTTCGGGCATATTCCCTACGGACCTAACCCCGCGGGGACGGTCATGTCGCCTGCCCCGCAGGCACAGGAAGATCAGAGGAGGACTCCCCGGCCGCGTTCCTGGCAGCATGCGACGATCGAAACGACGGGGGATACCCCCGCGGTTCCGGCTGCGTTCCCCCTGGTGTTCCCGCCGCTTATCCCCCTGGGATACCGGAGGATCTTCGGGAAGAACGTCCTCGCGAACCCCTCGCGGAAAAGGATCTACGACCATATATGCCAGCACCCGGGAACCGACCTGAACGGGGTCACCGGGGCGTGCGGGATGAACCGCGAGACAACAAGGTATCATCTCAGGCAACTGGCCTCATCCCATAAGATCACCGTGCTGTCGGCAGACGGCAACACACGATACTTCCAGAACCACGGGCTCTTCTCGAGGAGGGACCAGATGGTCATACACCACCTGGAGAAGGGGACTTCGGGCGAGATCCTTCGTTACGTCGCCACCCACCACGGTGCAACCCGGCAGGATATCGCTGAGTACCTGGGAATTGCGGGTCCTACCGTCAGCAGGCACCTCGCAACTCTCGTACGGGAAGGCCTGATCGTGACGAGAAAAGAAGGGAAGTTCCTTCGCTGCGAACTTGGAGCGGATGTATGTATCCCAGGGTCCCCGCTCCGCCTGGAGTTCCCCGAACACCTGCAGGGAGCCTGTTCCGGCTCCTGAACGGGTGAACAGGAAACACGCAATATCCTCAAAAATTAGCCTCTGTTTTTAAATTGCCTATGATTAACGCGTGATTTTCCCCGATGCAAAAGGGATGGTTTAAGATATAGGGTACAGATATTCCTTGTGACACGACCCTGCCATGAGAGGGAGAATTCACTCGCTCATACTCAGGAGTAAAGTGCCAACCATTCTAGCATTCTGTGATGATCATGAACCCACAAGAACAGACCCGATATGGGACGCCATGTGCCGGGGGGATACCGTGATCGCATTTCTGTTGACTACGGTCCTCGCGCTCTTCATCTACCTCCTCCTCACCGCAGGAAGCGGAGATGTGTGGCTATGGTCCCCCTCCGAACTGGTGGCGGGGGTTGCGCTCGCCGTGGTCACCGGGGGTGTCACCAGGAATTTCCTCTGCCGCTCGAGGGACTTCCGGATGGCAAATCCCGCACGATGGCTGCTTCTTCCCGTCTATGTTGCGGGGCCCTTCCTGGTGGAGATGGCGAAAGCCAATCTCGATGTTGCGTACCGCGTGATCACCGGGCGGATCCGGCCCGGTATCATAAAGGTGAAGTCAGGGATGAACACCGACCTGGGGATGTTTCTCCTGGCCAACTCCATCACGCTCACCCCCGGGACGATCACCGTGGACATAGACGAAGAGACCCGCGATCTCTACGTGCATAATATCAATATCCATCCCGGTGAGGAGCAGAAGTCCGAGATTCCCGCAGAAGAACTCTTTTCCCTGGCCAACCTTCCGGCCTGGATCCGGAGGATCGCGGAATGATAGAGTATTTTTACGCGGCAGCACTGATCCTGGTCGCGCTCATCCTGCTCTGCCTGGTACGACTCTACCTCGGACCTACGCCTGCGGACAGGGCCATTGCGGTGGATACGGTCAATACCCTCACGGTTGCGGTCCTTATCCTCCTCGGGGTCTCGTTCCGTCAGATAATCTTCGTCGACGTGGCGATCGTCTATGCGTTGCTCTCGTTCGTGAGCACGCTGTTCATCGCCAAGTACCTGGGAGGGGAGCTCTAGCATGATAGCAGACTGGATTGTGATCGTGCTGCTCGCAATCGGCACGATATTCAATGCCCTCGGGGTACTCGGGCTTCTCCGCTTCCCCGACCTCTATACGAGGATGCACGCGGCGACAAAGGCCACGACATTCGGCTCGATCTTCACCGGCGTCTCGGTCATCGTCTACGGCATATGGATGTACGTGACAGTGGCGGAGGTGCAATACATCACCCTCTCCATCCACGTGCTGATCGCGGTGATCGCACTCGCATTCACGAATGCGGTGAGTTCACACGCTATCGCCCGGGCGGCGCACAGGAGCGGAATACTCCCGAGCCCGGCCGTGGTGGACAGATTGTCGGAGGTGGAACCATGATCCCCGAGATTCTGCATTTCCTGGTGATCGCAGGGCTGATCGTCTCCGCCCTGCTGGTCTATTACTTCAAGGATCTCCTCGCCGCGGCCATCGCGGCGGGGTTCTTCAGCTTCCTGATATCCGTCGAGTTTTACCTTCTCCAGGCCCCCGACGTGGCCATATCCCAGGCAGGCATCGGAGCCGGGCTGACCACGGCGATCTTCATCGTCGCCATCCGGGGGACCACCCGTTACGAGGGTGAGAGGGAGGAGGAGAAATGAAGCGGTTCGTGTCGTGGCTGGTCCTGACGGTCCTGGGGCTGGCCATGCTCACCGTTCCTCTGTTCATGACCTTCGGGGTTCCCGCATACTCCGACATGGACCTGTACTTCCTGAATTACGGGCAGCTCCAGGCCGCCGCCAACAACATCGTGACCAGCGTGGTATTCGATTATCGTGGGTTCGATACCCTTGGCGAATCGGTGGTGCTCTTTACCGCGGTCGTGAGCGTGGGGCTGCTCTTCCGGAAACTGCATGGAGGTGAAGAGCTTGAGGATGAGTAAAATCGTCCGTATCTCGGCGAACCTCCTGTATACTTTCGTCATTATCTTCGGGCTCTACGTGATCCTGCACGGACACCTCACCCCCGGCGGGGGGTTCCAGGGCGGTGCAGTGGTCGCCACAGGCGTCGCCCTGATACTCGTGGCGTTCTCCTACGAAGACGTCCTCGCAATGCTGAAGAAAGTGACCTTCACCCTCCAGGAATCTGCCGGGCTGCTCCTCTTCATCGGGACCGCCCTGCTCGCCATGGGGCTGGGGGTGACGTTCTTCTACAATTACCTCGCCAATAGCGGCTCCCTCTTCGGGATGCCGGTACCGTTCGGGCCCAACCCGGGAGAACTCGACACCGCAGGGGTCATCCCTATCATGAACATCGCCGTCGGGATCGAGGTGTGGGGAGGGCTGGCATTGATTGTATTCTACATGCTTTCCGGCATCGCCAGGGAGAGGGTCTGAATGTTTTTCAATATTCCCTACATCGCCGTAGTGGTCCTGGCCCTGATAGGCCTCGCTACGGTCCTGTTCAAAAGAAATCTCATAAAGATCTTCCTGGGGATCGTTATCCTCGAATCTGCGGTCAACCTGTTCCTCATCGCCCTCGGCTACCGTGAAGGGGGCATCGCCCCGATATACACCAACGCACCCGCAGGTGAGGAGATGGTGTTCTCCACGGTCCAGGCGCTCACCCTCACCTCGATCGTAATCGGGGTCGCCACCACCGCGGTGATGCTCACCTTCGCAATGGTGCTTTGGAAGAAATACGGGTCGATTGAGACGAACAAGATCAGGAGGCTGAAGGAATGAGCCAGGATGTCATAAACGTCATTATTGCCCAGTCCCCCGCACTCCTCATCGCAATACCCCTGGTATTTGCATTTTTCTGTCCATTTATCGGAAAAATTTCCAATACGGTAAGGAATATCTGGGTTGCGGCGGGCATGGCGCTCACCTCCGCAATCGCCCTGATCCTTGCATGGGACGTCTACGCGTTCGGGACCAGGATCTACGTCTTCGGAGCCCAGGCGGCGAACCTTGCGCTCCCGATGGACTCGGGAGGCATACCGGTGAGGATCATCTTCACGGTCGATCCCATGAGCGCCCTGATGCAGATCATCGCGGCAATCACCGGGCTTGCCATAATCCTCTATTCCATAAGCAGCGAGCAACGTCATTCCGGACTTTCGAGTTTCTATACCCTTTACCTGCTGATGATCACCGGTATCATGGGGATGGTCTCCACGGGGGACCTCTTCAATTTCTTCGTGTTCCTGGAGATCCTCTCTATCGCATCGGCGGGCCTGATCGCCTACCGGGTGGACAAAGGGCTCGCGGTGGAAGCCGCCCTCAAGTATTTCGTCCTCTCAACGATCGGCGCACTCGCTATCCTGTTTGCAATAGGGATCTACTACGGTGAATATAACGCACTCAACATCGCGATGATCGCCTCCCGCATGCAGTTTACGGTGCTCGACCAGGTTGCCCTGGTGCTGATCATGGCCGCACTGGCAATGAAATGCGGGTCGGTTCCCATGCACTTCTGGACACCGGACGCGTATTCCATGGCTCCCTCGTCCATCACCGCGATGCTTGTAGTAGCGAGCCAGGCGAGCCTGTACGGGATCTTCCGGGTGCTCTTCACCCTTTACAACGTCACCCTCAACACTGCGACGGTGGGATGGATCATAATCGTGCTCGGGGTGCTCTCCATGGTCGTCGGCGTGACCATGGCGATCCCGCAGAAGAACGTGAAACGGCTGATGGCATACCATGCGATCTCCCAGACCGGGTACATGCTGCTCGGGGTGGGGGTTGGCCTCGCGGTGCTCGGGAACCAGCCCCTGATGGACTCTTTCGGCTATGTCGCCATGGAGGGAGGGATCTTCCACATCATCAACCACGCCATGTACAAGGGCCTGCTCTTCCTGACCGCCGGTGCGGTCTTCTTCCGTATCGGGACCTATAACCTGAACAAGATGGGCGGGCTCGGTCACAGCATGAAGTGGACCATGGTCTTCTTCATCATCGGCGCACTCGCCATTGCCGGGATCCCACCGTTTAATGGTTTTGCCTCGAAATGGATGATATACGAATCGGTGTACGTATTCAACCCGATCCTCGCCGTTATCGCCATGGTGGTAAGCATCCTCACCCTCGCATCTTTCGTCAAGGTCTTCCATTCCATTTTCATGGGGCCGAAACTGCCGGAGCATGCCGATGTGAAAGAAGCCCCGCTTTCCATGCTGATCGGCATGGGAATCCTCGCCGTGATCGTGATCCTCTTCGGGATCTTCCCCGAGGCGGTGGTGAATACCCTTATCGCCCCGGCGGCGCATGCCCTCACGAACCAGGGCGCGTATATCTCGGCGGTCCTGGGAGGTGCGTGAGATGGAAATATTCTCCTCGCTGCTTTCCGGATCGGGGGCCTGGAACCCGCTGGCCTGGTTATTGGCATTCGTGGTGGCTGCGGTTATTGCCTACCTCATCTGGGCCAGGGGCGAGCGTTCCTATAAGAAGGGAACCGAACAGACCGCCCCGTTCATCTCCGGGAACAAGGAACCTCCGAAAGGTGACCTGCACGTAAGGGCGGGAAACCTCTACTGGGGGTATACCGATGCGCTGAAAGGATATTACGAGCGGATCGTCCCGCTCCATTCAGGAGACATGAACGACTATGTGCTATGGTACCTGGGGATCACGGCGCTGATTATGGTGATCGTGGTGGTGTTCTCATGAAACCGACCCGTGCATTCAACGAATCCCTCTGGGCCTTCCACTTCAACTCCGGGTCCTGCAACGGGTGCGAGATAGAAATTGTGGCGGCGATCACCCCTCGTTACGACCCCGAGAGGTTCGGGATCAAGCTGGTGGGATCACCGAAACACGCAGACCTGCTGATCATTACCGGCCCGGTGGTGAAGAAGATGAAGGACCGGCTCCTGCGGGTCTATGCACAGATCCCCGATCCGAAGGTGGTGATGTGCGTCGGCACCTGCGGCATATCGGGAGGGGTATTTTACGACTCCTATAACCTGGAAGGTCCTGTAGACGACGTGGTCCCTGTGGACGTGTACGTTCCCGGGTGCCCCCCCCGGCCGGAAGCGATAATCCATGGGGTAGTAAAGGCCCTGGCAAAACTTGAGCGGATCGAGGGGGTGGGGCAATGAGCCCGGACACCGTCCTCACCGCAGAACAGGTCCCGGAGTACTTCCGGGAGCGGTTCGGCGCCGGAGTGAAAGAGACCCGGGTGACCGAACGGCGCGAAGGGGCAAAGAGGAACCCCAACTTCAACATCTGGATCGACCTGGACCGGGAGCTCCTGAAACCCGCGATACTCGCATTAATGGAACTGGATTACCCGCATCTCGCGGTAATCTCGGGGACCGATCTCGGGGAGGAGATCCGGATGATCTACCACTTCTCCATATACTACGGAAAGAAACACGGGGAGTACACCGTAAGTCTCGCGGTCCACGTTCCGAAGACCGATCTTTCCATTCCCACCATCTCGGACCTGATCCCGGGTGCAGTCTTCACCGAACGGGAAAAGCAGGAGTTCCTGGGGATCAGGGTTGTCGGCATCCCCGACAACCGCCGGCTCTTCCTGCCCGAGGACTTCCCCGAAGGCGTGTATCCCTGGAGGAAGGACGAGACGGGTGTCCCCGACTCCATGGTAAAAGACCTCTACATGTCGCAGCGGCCGACGGACCGGCCCGCACCGCCTGCCGGGGAGAAAGAACTCTGCGAGATTGAACCGAAGGCGGAACCGGCCCCGGCCTCGTCTCCCGAACAACCCACAGAACAGAAGGAGGTGAAGGAATGAGCGGAAACGAAGGGAAGAAAGCGCCCTATGTGGTCCCTATCGGCCCGACACACCCCGCACTGAAGGAACCGGTGATGTTCACCTTCAAGATGGAAGGCGAATCGATAAAGGATGTGGATTTCGCCCCGGGACAGACCCACCGGGGGATCGAATGGATGGGGATGCGAAGGAACCCCGTCCAGATCGTGCACCTCACCGATCGGATATGCGGAATATGCGGGGTGCACCATACCCTCGCATTTGCCCGTGCCGTCGAGCAGATCGCAGAGATCGAGGTCCCGCCAAGGGCAGACTACATTCGGACCATCCTCGCCGAGTTCGAGAGGATACAGTCGCACCTGCTCTGGGCGGGAGTCGCCGCCCACGAACTCGGGTTCGATTCCCTGCTCCACCTCACCTGGAGGGTCCGGGAACAGTCGATGGACGTGATTGAGAACCTCACCGGAAACCGTGTGAATTACGGCATCGTCCAGGTGGGCGGCGTCAGGAGGGACATCGTTCCCGATCAACACAAGATAATCGAAGACTGCCTCTCCACGTACGAGGGGCTGCTCGGGAAACTGCTCGACCTGTTCTTACACGACCGGAGCATCACGCTCAGGTGCAGGGACAGGGGGGTGCTCTCCCGCCAGCAGGCGCTCGAGCTCTGTACCGTCGGTCCAACCGCCAGGGCTTCCGGGGTCAATGCGGACCTCCGGCAGGACTATCCCTACTGCGCATACGGGGACCTCGACATCACCGCGGTGCTCCCCGACCAGCATATGGGCGAGACGAGGGGAGACGTATACGACCGGATCGTCGTCCGGTTGATCGAGGTCGGCCAGTCCTGCGGGATCGTGCGGCAGTGCCTGGACCAGATGCCCTCCGGGCCGATCACCGGGGAAGAGAAGCTCGCGAAGCTCCTCGCAATATGCAAGAAGGCCAGGGGAGAAGCGATAGGCCGGGTCGAAGCCCCCCGCGGCGAATGCTTCCACTACGTCCGGATGAACGGGAAGGAGTCGCCGGAGGGATGGAAGGTGAAAGCCTCCTCCTACAGCAACCTGATGTCCTGGATACCGATGCTTCGAGGCGAACAGATCGCCGATATCCCCATCATCGTGGCGTCCATCGACCCCTGCCTCTCCTGCACCGACAGGGTGGCAGTGGTGAAGGATAATTCCAGACAGATCATGACCAAGGAGGAGCTGCACCGTCTATCGGTGGAGAAGACCAGGAGGCTTTCATCATGAGCACCGCACTCACGGCGGCGATGATAATCGGGTGGACCGTAGTAATCAGCGTCTACGGCATCCTCGTCGGGCTCTTCCTCCTGGGGATCGACCGGAAGCTCGCCGCCCACATGCAGGCGAGGATCGGTCCTCCGCTTCGCCAGCCGTTCCGGGACGTGCGCAAACTCCTGATCAAGGAGAGCGTGATCCCGGCGAATGCCATCCCCTGGATGTTCAACCTCGCCCCGATCATGGCGCTCGCGTCAAGCCTGGTCATCCTCCTCTACCTCCCGGCGGGGAGCGTCATGCCCCCGCTCGGTTCGTACGGGGACCTGATCCTGGTCATGTACCTGCTCACCGTCCCGGCCCTCGCGCTGGTAGCGGGGGGGTTCGCATCCGGTTCGCCCTACGCGACCGTGGGTGCACAGAGAGAGATGGTCACCATGATCGCCTACGAGTTCCCCCTCGCCATCGTGGTGGTAGCGGTGGCCTGGCGGCTCGGGGCTGCAGGGCTTGCCGAACCGTTCACCCTGACGACCATCGCCTCCAATCCCATTTGGTCGGTAGTGGGGCCGCTCGGTATACTCGGGATCCTGCTCCTGCTCTTCATCAGTGCGGCGATCACCCCTGCGGAGCTCTCCCGGATACCGTTCGACACCCAGGAGGCGGAGACCGAGCTCGCCGGCGGGTTGCTGGTGGAGTATTCCGGCCGGAACCTGGCCATGTTCTACCTCTCCCAGGGGGTCAAGTCCCTGGTTATGGGAGCGCTCGTGGTGGCGATCTTCTTCCCGTGGAATATCTCGACATTCGTTGCAATGCCCGCAACAGTGGCATTACCGGTCGACCTCCTGTTCTTCCTGGCAAAAGTCATCCTGGTACTGTTCTTCTCGGTGACCCTCGTCAGGGTCGCGATGGCACGGTTCAGGATCAGCCAGGTAATCCCGGTATACTGGACATACCTGAGCGTGATCGGTCTCGTTGGCCTGCTCCTGCTCATGGCGGACACGGTGATCCCGCTTGCGGGGGTGGGGGCATGAGTTCGCTCCCCATGATCCCGGAACTGCTCCGGCAGCTCTTCCGGACGCCGGCCACCAACAAGTTCCCGGCCAAGTACCTCCCGCCCTCGGTCACGAAATACCTGGAGAAAGTGGGCCGGGGAGAGGCGACGCTCAATCCTCCGATTGCCATCCCCCCGAAGTTCCGCGGCAAGATCTCCTATGACCGGGACGGGTGCATCGGCTGCAGCTTGTGCGTTAAAATTTGCCCGTCCAATGCCATCGAGTTGATTAAAGAGACGAAAAGGATCCGCATCTGGGTCGACCAGTGCATCTTCTGTTCGCAATGCACCGACATCTGTCCGAAGGGCGGGCTGAAGATGACCGGGGAGTATCTGCTTGCCGACGAAAACCGGTACTCTGAGAACCTGATCGTCGAATAAATCCCTTTTTTTGCGTTGATAGCACAGCGATTCTCCTGTCGTCCACAGTGTATTCCGCTCCTCCACTCCCGTAGCACCATCATTGCGATATTTCCGGAATGACAGATACCCGCCGGTAATTGCTCGAGGGGAAGGGTATTTAACAAATTCTTTTCCCGGAAATCCCGATCACGCGAATCGGCAAGGAACTTTATTCCCGCAATCGGCCAGGGATCTCCTGCGACAGATTTTTGCCTCCAGGGATGTATGCTGTGCTCGAGGAACATCATGAGGATCTGCTGTAGTATCCTGATCCTGGCACTCCTAGCACTCGCGGGTTCCGTATCCGCGGGGATAGGCTTAGATTCGATTCCTGTCTCTCCCCCGGGGGATCTGGTGGGCGGGGATACCCGGGTTGAATCTTCATTCACACTCACCTTCATCGCGATGTCGGGCGAAACCTCCCCCCAGGAAACACTGGATCTCGCTACCGGCCTTGCGGACCCGAAATGGAGCGTCACGGTATTTGACGAGGGAGGGGAAAAGGTATGGAAGACAGGGACCACCACCCACCTTGTCCTCGAAGGAAAGGATCTCATCTATCCAGCTTCGGGGAAGATCCCCGTCCGGATAAACCTTACGGGAACCGCACCGCAGGTTTCGGAAACTGGTCGGGTCGAGGTCGTGGCGCTGACGGTCATCCCGGGAAACAACAGACTGGTTGAATCGAGGACCGTTGTCCCGGGGCCGGGCGGTGGGAGCGGCGCCGACTCCATATCCGGCACGGTTCCGGCCGAAGAGGGTGAACATCCTTCGGGAGAGGTCACATTAGTGGCGGACCCCGGGGAAGCGGCAGAAGACCGGGGTGGCAGCACACCGGGGAGCAGCATCTTCGATCAGATACTCTCATTTTTCAGGAACCTTTTCGGCTGACCCATCGGGATAATTTATTTTTTTCCCAGTGTTCCGGGTGATCTTCCGGCGGTCATGATCCGGAGTACCCGGCCATGATTGCAGCAAATCGCGCATAACGGGGATTTCCGCGGGATGCGGGCATATTCAACAGAACACCGGATCCGGCAGTCCTCTTCGCGGCCGTACCCCGAACCCGGATGTTCCCTCCGGGCCAGGGCCGTCCGGCACCGGGTTTTCTCCTGTCAAACGAAAGCAGAATACCGCCAGGGAATCCCTTCCCCTGCGTCCCTTACCCCTGATCCTCGTCATATTCCAAAATTTCCCGAAACGATCCCTCCCTGAGCAGGTCCATGAACCGGTCCGCCCCTTCCTTCACGGCAGGGGAGAGCCCGTCTCCCATGATCATGGATTCAGGCTGGATCCCTACAAAAACGATCCGGCCCGCATCCGGTGAAAGGTAATCGATAAGGTGGCTGAGGGGGAGCGCATGCGTTCCGATGCTCACGTCGGCGATGCGGTCGGGCGGGACCACCCTGAACTCTCCGGGGGTGAGCCCCATCTCCGCCGCGTCCACGAGGATCAGGATCCCGGGGTGCACCTTCCGCACAGGAGAGGTGAAATTCTCGGGCACGGTCCCGCAATCGAACACGGTCCAGTCATCGTCCCTGAACCTTGAGGCGATATAACTCCCGACCCCGTCATCTCCAAGGAGCGTGTTCCCGATTCCCATCAGCACGTTCATGGTGCCGCAGGCACCTTCCTGACGGCTCCGGGGTCTTCCCGCGCCCGGTAAGTTACCGGTTCAGGAAAGTTCATGTCACCCTCCCCTTGAAAAACTCCCGTGCTTTGCAGGGATCGTCGGTGGCGAACCCGTCAACCCCGAGCCGTTGTGCCCTGGCGAACTCGGGTTCTCCGTTCAAAGTCCAGGGAATTACCTGGAGATGCTCCTTGTGCGCTTTCGTAACCAGATCTTCCGAGAGGAGAGTAAATTTGGGGAGAATTGCATGGGTCTTGATCGTGATGGCGCGTCGAAAAGAGTCCCCGGTATCTTTCGAGAAGATTAGCCCTGTCCGCGCACCGGGAAGCAGTTCCTTTACCCTGGACAGGCTTTCCTGGTGAAACGAGACGAAATACACGTCGGAGGGCCCCGAGTCCCTGATTATCCTGCAGATATCCTCTTCGCTCCCCTCTTCTTTTATTTCTACGAAGAGCCCGCAGGTATCCTTCACTTCCCGGGAGACCTCCTCCAGTGCAGGAATGCGTTCTCCGAGGCCCGCATCGAACTCCCGCAAGGTATCGAAGGGGTATTCCTTCACCTCGCCCGTCCCGTCGGTAGTCCTGTCCAGGGTAGGATCGTGTATCACCACGACTCTCCCGTCATTGGTCATCCGGGCGTCGATCTCCACGTAATCGGCACATCCCATCCCACGACGGATCGCCCGGAGGGTATTCTCGGGCTCCAGTGCCCTGGCTCCGCGATGGCCCACGATAAACATCACCGATCACCCATTGCTGATACAACAGGAGTGAACGGGACAATATAAACCCCCCTTATCGGGCCCGGCCTTTCCTCACCGGATGTTCCACGGGGATGTTCGTGTCACGCGAGTGTAATACGACGGTTCCTATCGTTGACCCGGTGAACTACCAGCTCCCACCGCAATTGTTTAGAACTATGATTGTCGTAGAGTTTCTCGATTTTAATGAAGGTCCTTGTAATAATGGGCAGCCCGCACAAGGGAAACACCTATGCCGCAGCAAAGAAGATCGAGGAGTCCATGAGGCGAAGGTCCGCCGTGGAGTTCGATTACCTGATGCTCTCGGAGGCCAACCTGTCCCCCTGCAGGGGTTGTTTTGTTTGTTTCATGAAGGGTGAGGGTTTTTGCCCTATCGAGGACGATGCATCCCTGATACTGCAGAGGCTCGAGGATGCCGACGGAGTAATCTTCGCGTCGCCTGTATTCGGGATGAATGTCACCGGACTTATGAAGACATTTATCGACCGGTTCTCCTATGTCTTTCACCGTCCGAGGTTCTTTGAGAAAAAGGCCCTGCTCCTCTCGACTACAGGGGCGCTCGGTCAGAAGGACGTGATCAAATACCTGGATATGGTCGCCAGGATTTGGGGGTTCGAGGTGGTGACGGGCGCAGGGCTCATCACGCCCAGGGTCGGGGGCACGCGGTGGTTCACCCCGGAACAGGAGGACGAACTTGACCTGGCCGGAAAAAAATTCCTCGAAGCGCTCCGGCGTAAAACGCGGAGATCTCCGTCGTTTATGGACGTCATAGTATTCCATGCCCAGCGCTGTTCGTTCAACATCCTCGCGGAAGAGGCTCCCCTGGATCATGAGTACTGGAAGGAGCATGGATGGTTCGACCCGGGCAGGAGATATTACGTGGACGTCCGGGTGAACCCGCTCTACAACTTTATCGGGTTGCTGGCAGAAAGGGTATTTCGGAGACGTATAGAGAGAGACCGGATAAAGGGGTGGTACAAGTCCACTTATTCGCCCAAAAACACCTGAAATTCTTCGACGAGAAGGGAATAACATTAAATATTTTTCGTGGGTCTTCATGATTTAACGCAAAAAAAACCTGATGACCGGAGGAATATGTCGGACGATACGGAACACTGCACCGAACTCCCCGGAATGGCGGAGTCCTACTGGATCGCGACTTCGGAAAAGACCGCATTTCCCCCGCTCGCAGGTGACGGAAGGGTGGATGTCACCGTTCTCGGGGGTGGGATCGCCGGTGTAACCGCGGCATACCTCCTGAAACATTCAGGTTTCACGGTAGCCCTCGTTGAGGCCGGGCGGATTGTCAGCGGGACGACTGGTTACACCACGGCGAAACTGACCTCGCTGCACCGGCTCATCTACGGCCACCTGGTCGATTCCTTCGGGAGCAGTAAAGCCCGGCAGTACGCCGACGCGAACCAGAACGCGATCGAGAAAGTGGGTGATCTCGTCAGGGAGCTCTCGATCGATTGCGGCTTCGTGCGGAAACCGGCTTATACCTATGCAGAATCGGAATCTTCAAGACCCGGGGTCGAGAGGGAGGCCGATACTGCAAAGGTACTCGGCCTTCCCGCACGATTCGTGGAAGAGATACCCCTCCCCGTGGAATCGCACGGTGCCGTCCGGGTGGATAACCAGGCACAGTTTCACCCGAGAAAATATCTCCTTGGTCTCGCCGCAAGGATCCCAGGCAACGGGAGCCATATTTTCGAGAATACCAGGGCGCTCGATCTCACAGAGATCAAGGACTACGTGAAGGTCACCACCGCGGGCGGGGATCTTGAATCGGATGCGGTGGTCCTGGCGACGCATTATCCGGTGTTCGACCGCCCTGGAACGTACTTCTCCAGGCTTTCGCCCTCGAGATCATACGCAATCGGTGCCCGGATAGACGACCCCTTCCCGGAAGGCATGTTCATCAATGCCGCCGGGACCGTTCATTCCTGGCGCTCACACCGGGATTCCGGGAAGGAACTGGTCATCGTGACCGGTGAAGAGCATCCGACGGGATCTGTCACCGATACGCGCGCCAACTACCGGGGGCTCGAAGCATACGCACGGACTGTGTATGACGTGCGATGGATAGACTACCACTGGTCTGCGCAGGACTATTTCACCCCGGACAGAGTTCCGTATATCGGCCAGATCGCAGAGGGGCACGAGAGGATCTTTGTCGCGACGGGATTCAACAAATGGGGGATGACGGCCGGGACCGCTGCGGCCATGATCCTTACCGACCTGGTCAGTGGACGTTCGAGTCCCTGGGCGGAGGTGTTCTCGCCGTCGAGATTCGAAGCGGGGGAACTGCCCGAAGGAGGGCTGGAAGAATTCCTGAAGGCTGCGGGTGGCGAGATAGAAACCCCGTCAGGCCCGTATTATAAGGAACTTGCGTCCGTCCCGAACGGCGAAGGCTCTGTCATCAAAATCGGGGAGAAGAAGGTCGCCATTTACAAAGATGCCGCAGGAAACGAGCATACTCTCGATCCGACCTGTATGCATATGGGCTGCAGAGTCAGGTGGAACAATGCGGAGGGGTCATGGGACTGCCCGTGTCACGGCTCACGCTATAATCCCGAAGGGCAGGTAATCGAAGGGCCGACAGTAAGAGACCTCGTGAAGATGAAAATAAAAAGGCGTTAGGGTTTGGCCCTTTATCATACATCCTTTTTGCATAACGCATCCCGTTCTGGCGGATCTCCCTCGTTACGATCCAGGTATACCTGCTCCTGCCGGGACCCCCGCGTTTCGACCCCGGTAAACATCCCGGATCCCTGCGAGGGCCTGAAATGACCGGTATCTTTCAACGCAGGCACGGATTCCGTTTTTACAGGTGTGCTCCCGGGGGATTGTCCGTGTTTGTGCCGATATCCTTATATAAAGCAATCGCCACCTACTTTTCCAGAGCAAGAGGTGAATATGACTCCAAAAATTCTTCTCACCCTGATTTTATCGATCGGCCTGATGCTCGCATGCATGCCGATCGTTTCAGCATACCAACCCGTGACCCTCCCGGCAACGCCGGAGATAACGCAGCCGATCGCGCCGGGGCAAGGGACCGGCTATTTCCTGATCTCGTCCTTCCCCTCGGGTGCAGACGTGTATTTCGACGGGCCATACGCGGGAGAGACTCCGGTGACCATCCCGGTTTCAATCACCGGGAACCCGAAGCACACGATCACGATCAGCCTCCCGGGGTACGACACCTATACCCAGACCTATAACGGGAACCCCCAGGACGGCCAGACTATCACCATCTCCGCGACCCTGACGCCAAGTGCCTCGACCGGGCAGATCAACGTGCAGTCCTATCCCTCGGGTGCGATAGCATATCTCGACCGGGGTCAGTCCCAGACCACCCCGGCATACTTCACCAATGTTCCCGTCGGATCTCACGAGATTTCAGTGTACCTGTCAGGATATCAGACGTATTTCAGCAGCGTGACCGTGTACAAGGCCCAGACCTCCGTCGTGAATGCACAACTCTCACCGGTCGTCAGCACCGGGACGCTTTCGATCAGTTCGAGCCCGAGCGGTGCCGCAGCCTACGTTGACGGCATTTACCAGGGGATCACCCCCACCTCGGTCGGGAGCCTCGCCGCCGGAAGCCATACGGTGATCCTCTCCCTTGCAGGCTACCAGGATTACATCACCACGGCGACGGTCCAGGCAGGATCGGTGACACACATCTCGGCAACCCTGGCCAAGGATCCGTCGCCGATCTACGGTACGGTATCGCTTACCTCAGACCCCTCGGGTGCATATGTCTATGCCGACGGGAAGTACGTAGGCCAGACTATCCCCAACAGGCCACTCGTCTCCACTCAGGTCACTCCGGGGTACCATACCCTCCTCCTCTCGAAAACGGGGTACCAGGACTACACCACCAGCGGGACGGTGTATGCCGGCCAGAACCTCGTCCTTTCCGTAACCCTCACCCCCAATCCCCAGAAGCCGGATACCGGCAGCATCGCCATCTCGTCCTCCCCTACGGATGCGGATATCTACCTTGACAATGTGTTCAAGGGGATCACCCCCTCCACGATAGACTCCATTACCCCGGGGACTCATTCACTTCTCCTGAAGCTGAACGGATACCAGGACTACTCCTCCCAGATCCAGGTGACCGCGGGACAGACCACCCAGGTCTCGGCAACCATGGTACAGGTAACGACTCCCACTCCGACTCCGACGACGGGGAGCGCCGCTTTCATAGGAGTGGCGGCGGTGGCCCTCCTGGTGCTCCTGGTAAGGCGAAAGCCGGAAAATTAATTTTTTTCTTGGTGTAATGCTTCACCTGATACCCTTATGACCCCTGGACGCCCTGCATCCCGTTCCCACTTCAACCTCCGGATCGCCCTGTTGTTCTCCCTCGCTTTTGTGCTGATACCGCTTTCCGGCTGCCTGATCTCGGGTTCGACCACGCCTCCCGGGGATCTTACGGCACCGCAGTGGCACCTGGTGACCTACCGGGGAGATGACGACAGAGACATTCCGGCGATCGGAGAGGTCACCCTGCAGTTCAGCCCGGATGGCACCCTCCAGGGGAACAGCGGGTGCAACCAGTATACCGCGGCTTACACCGTCGAGGGCGAACTGATCACCATCGGAACGCTCACTTCAACCGAGCGGTCCTGTGCGGAACCTTCCGGTATTATGGGCCAGGAGGCAGAATTCCTCTCCCGTTTATCCAACACCACCCGGTATCATGTGTCGGACAATTACCTGATCCTCTCTTACTACGACGTCGAGAAGCTGCTCGTATTCGAAAAAGGGTAATCGGATCGGACACGGTCCTACGGTATGTGACCGCGTTTCCGGAACAGCTCCCCTATCCCCTTGCCAGGAGGGACCCTTGACAGGTAATAACGGATCACCAGGAGGGCCAGTGCCGACCCGATCACGTCGGAGATCAGGTCCCCGATGGTGTCTCCCATCCCGTTGTTATACGAGGTCTTGGCCAGCACGTCGATGTAGAACTCAGTGACTTCCCAGGCAACGAAGAATACCACGGTTATCGTGATCGTTGCCAGAATTACTGTCCTAAGCTTCAGGCGTACCCCATAGTAATCGAGGGCAACGAAAAACGTGAAGATTACCAGCAGGAGGGCGAGCGCCGATACCACGTGGGCGACTTTGTCGTAAAAAGGTGCAAATTTCCAGTAAAAACGGTCGATTCCGCCAGCGACATGGAGGAGGAGGGCCAGGGCGATGAGCGGCTTCACCCCGGCCGGGAAGGTGATCTTTCCAATGTACTCAACGGCCAAGGGGAGGAGCGAAAACGCCAGCGCCGGGATCAGGACCACGAAAAACCGGAAAGTATCACCGATTACCAGCGCCTGGAGTGCGTAATATAGAAAAATCAGCACGAAGAGGCCGAGAACCAGGTTTTCTATCCTGCGCAGGTTCACGTAAAATCCCTGATTTAATTTGGTGCATAGACATAAAAAATATGTTTTATTGATCGGTCTTTCGTCATCCTGCACGAGCGGGGATATTTACCCGCAGAACCGGTATAAATCTTTATAAACTTGGTCGTACATGATTTCCCATGGAATCGATCGAGCTTAAGATACAGCAGAGGGCTTTTCCCAGTAAAGGGAGGGCCAGGCTTCATGAATCCCTTCTTGGGAAACTCGACCTCAAGGAAGGGGACGAGGTGGAGCTCACCACCGGAAAGACTGAAAAACCAGTCATTGTCACTGTTTTTGCCGATTCTCTTGTGGAGGAAGGTGCTATCCGTCTCAGTACAGAGGACATTGCGAAGCTCGGCACCGCTCCCGGTACGATGGTCAACGTCAAGAAGCGTCCCCCCCTGGGGGACAGGGTTAAGAAGGGCGCTTCGGATACGGCCGAAGGCGTGAAGACCGGGGTATCGAAAGCACCTGAAACGATAAAAGGAGGTGCGCACAAGGCATCGGAGAGTATCAAGAGCGGAGCTTCATCGGCAAAGGAGTCCATCGAGAAAGGAGCGGAGTCCGTAGCAAAGAAAGTAAAACCCGAGAAAGGCGAGAAGCAAGAGTAACCGGAGAAGAGTCAGAATGACCGATATACTGGTGCTGGTGGAGAACAGCTGGCCCTTCATACTCTTCTTTATCGGCCTGATCATCGTCTACTTCATCATCCGCGAGATACGGGTGATGTATACCAGGACGACCGAAGCGAAGATTGGCCTGGAGAAGGAGAAGATAAACCTCATGAGGACGGACATGGAACAGAAGGGGCGCCCGTTCTTCCGGGTGAGTCCCGAGAAACTTCAGGACATCAAGGTGATCGATGACGAGAACGCCCTCCTTGAGACTGATATTTTCGCCCGGCACACCGAAGTCGAGAAGAGGATCGAGCGGCTGGAGAACAAGGTCCAGGTGGCCAAGCTGGACCGGATGGTAGAGAAGATCAAGAGAGAAGAGGAGCGAATAGGATGAGCGACGAGTACGTAACCGGAAGTGGTGAACCGGTAAAGGAGAAACACGGGTTTCGGGAATCGCTTGCGGCGATCCCCCGGTATTTCGACGAAAAACTGCCCTCAATGGACAAGAACCTCGACAGGTATTTCGATCAGAACCTGCCGGCGGTTATCGAGGAGTGGGGGCTGGTCACCGCCGTGCACCTCGACACCATGGAGCGCAGACTGGCACGGGTGACCACACAAATCAGCAGTCTTGAAAAGGAACGGCCTGTTATAGAAAAGCGTGCCGATGCCCTCGATAAGGAGTTGAAGAAGCTGGAGGGATCATGAAGGGATTTGATTCCTACATGGGAGGGTATCTCGACCGTCGGATGAAGATGCTCATCGACGAGTGGGATCTGGCAACGAGAGGGGATCTCGGAGACTTTCCCGCCCGTCTCATGGCCCTCGAGGAGGAGACCCGCAAGATCTCGAGTTTCGAGGCGGGGGCTTTTGCCAAACTGGGCGAGCTTGAGAAAAGGTTAGAGTCCGTTAAGGAGAGGAAGAGGAAATGACACCCGCCGAGGCATTGCTGATCATCATTCTCCTGATCATCATCGCGTTCATCATCTACTACTACTTCAGGGGATCTTCAGGACGGGTCGAGATTACCCGGCCCATGGAGAGCCGTGTTGATGAATACCTTGACCGCAGGTTTGAATCGATGGTCGATGAATGGGCCCTGATGAACCGCCAGAAGGTCCTGAAGTGGAGGGAAGACAAGACAAAGATCGTGGCCAGCGACGAGCAGAGGGTGAATGCGTTAAAGGAGTTCGAGAAGAACATGCATGCCACCCTTTCGAACCTGGAGGAGCGGATTGAAGCTCTGGAAGAGCAGACCAACCGGTAGCAGGGACCCAGACGATCTCGTCTCCCGGCTGAAGCGGGACATCCCGAGGGTAAGGAAACCGGGGGACCCCCCGGACAAGGACCCCACGAGTTTCTCCCGGTTCCTTTGCGACCTCTGTAACTCCCAGTTTGCGTTCTCCGAACTCCGGCAGTGCGTGGTATGCGGGAGGTGGGCCTGCCCTTCGTGCTGGACGGAGGAGTATTACCTCTGCAACTCGTGCAACGGGATGCTCCGGCTGCACACCATCAGGGACCGGCATAAACCCTGATCGGGTTATTATTATTTTTTTAGTGCCGAATATTCCCTTTCCATGCAAAGAACACGATAATTTTCGACCTGACCGGGCCTCCAGACCCCTGCAATAGAGAAAACAACACGAAGCTACACTATGCCGGCAGATCCACTCAACCTGATCCTCAACTTCGACAGCACGTTCCCGGCATACATCCACGAGTACGGGATCTGGATCTACCTCCTGATCTTTGTCGTCATTTTTATCGAATGCGGGGTGGTCTTCCTCCCTCTTACCGGCAATCCTATCCTGTTTGTCGGGGGCATAGCGGCGTCGGACGGCAGCCTGAACCCCTTCCTGCTGATAATGGTCGGTGTCCTGGCGGCATATTCCGGGTACGTGGTGAGTTACTGGTCGGGAAATTATTTCGGGCTGAAATTTCTGCAGGAGAGGTATCCGGGCCTCTTTGATAAGGAGCATGTCGAGAAGACGACCGTCTTCTTCGAGCGCTACGGGTCGGAGACGATCATCATCTCCCACTACATCCCCATGGTCCGCAAGTTCGCGCCTTTCATTGCAGGGATCTGGAGGATGGACCAGCACAAGTTTGCGGTCTATAACCTTCTCGGGGCCCTCCTGTGGACCGTTCCGCTTGTCCTGATCGGTTTTTTCCTGGGAAAACTTCCCTTTTTCCAGGCTATTCTCCCGTTCCTGGTAATTATCGTAGTTGCAATAATCATCGTCTCCATTGTCGCAACCATCGCGATGATGCGCCCGAGGAAAAACAAAACGGAGTGATCCCCGGATATTCCGGAATACGCGATCAGGAGGCAGGGAAGGTTGAGATTAACTTTTTCCGGGTGGTCCGGGGCAGTTCCCGCTGGTATCCGATGCCGGCGGTGAACCGGGAGAAAGAAAAAGGTTCAGGAGCCGGAACCCGGCTCGTCATCCATAACCACCCGAATTTCCGAACCGAGGACCTTCTGCATGACTTTCTTTCTCCGGTGCATTAACCGCCCGTCATACACGAAAAATTCATAGGTATCCCAGATGGTTGTCCAGTTGAGAATGATGATCAGGCCGCCGAGCAGGAGCCAGGCCAGGTTGTAGGCTAGTTCCGGATTTAAATAGAGGATTGAGGCATAGATGATGCCGAAGATCACATTGACCCCGGCAAATACCACGCTTACCCTCCTGTGCCGGATGAAAATAACCGCTTCCCTCTTGTGCTCCTCGAGGAGATACCCGAAATGGTGCCTTACCGCAGCAATTATCTCCGGGGCGGGAGGCGTTGAGGATCCTGGAGGGAAAATAAGGTCCAGCCGGACAGGTTTTCTCATGTGAACCACATCCATATTGCTTATTATACATTCCTCGGTTTCGGTAGTCAGTTCACGCTGTGAGAGTACAGACGGGTCGGTTTGATCGAACAACTGCTCCAGGGCCTTGAACCTGAGTTCAATTATCTCCTTTCCTTCCTCCATCCGATGAATCGACGGGATAACACGCATTGGGGAACCTCACCTGCAGGTATATGGTACGGGTAATAGAATCTGCCTGATATTGAAGTTTTTCCGGGAAGAACAACGAGGATGAAAGAGAAAATCGGGGGGGCTCATGCCGCCGGGGCGGCCTGTTCTCCCTTCAACTTGAAAGAATAGACGATCGCCGAGAGACCACCGACGATCCCGAACACTCCGAGGATGTAGGGGAGGAATAATGCGGTGATCAGCGGGTTGATCAGGATGACGAACCCGAAGATAATCCCCAGGATCCCGAGCAGCCCGACGCCCCATCCTGCACCCTTGAACGCTGCTCCGAGTCCCAGGAACCCCATGATGATCCCCCAGACTCCTATCATTATCACGAAGATCGTCGGCACGATGATGGTGCTGTAGTACGGGTAGGCCAGGATAAGGATCCCGGCTATGATACCCATGAGCCCGATAACGATCTTCCAGCCCATGTGGGTTTTGTCCATTCCCAGGCTTATTAGGGAGAAGATTCCATTGACGAACCAGTACGCCCCCAGGAAGACCACCAGGACGAACAGGGTCGAGTACGGGTAATACAGGAAAAGGATCCCGATGATAAATGCCACCAGGCCCTGGATGAGGACTGCCCACCAGGGGAAGAAATGCGCCGCCTCCATCATTCCGGCGGGCGCCATTGAAGTTTCAGTCATAATTACGATAAGATTCGTCCGATGGATTATTTAAGTGTTATGCTGGTTTTTACGGGAAAATCCGTCTAATCTACTGGAGATTCTTCCTCCAGAGGATAATCTCCGGTTTATAGTAGGCCGGTGTTCATGGGTGGCACTCCCGGCCCACGATTTCCAGCATTCGTTTTCCAGGGATTTTCCCTGAAATTCGCGAACAATTAACGTTATACAACCGGCCCGCCACGGTGCCGGTCCCTTCACAGGGCCCGGATGGATACGAGCCCGGTCAGGAAATCGCGGGCCGTAGCGGGGATCCCGGCAGGACCGGACACGCCGGTGCCCGGGTCGATCACCACGATCTCCGGTGTCGCTCCCAGACGGTACTCATGCTCGAAATTGGAGGTCCCGAGCCCCCTGGTGATGAATACCGGGATATCCCCATTCCAGTAGAGCCCGCCTGTCCTGATGAGCCCCACCGAGTTCAGCAGCTGCAAGGGGAGGATATCGAACTGCCCGCCGTGTGTATGACCGGAGAGGATGAGGTCCGCATCCGGGTACCGCGTCTCCACCGGCTCGTGAACCATGTAGATCGTAAAATCACCCGGCACGTCACCGGGCACTGCCGCATTTCCGGCCCAGATATCGTCGACCCCTACAAGGGTGACGTTTCCTCCGCCTGCCGGGACCGTCACCCACTCGTTCCGGAGCACCGTAACCCCGTTCTTCTCGAGCACGGCCTCAAGTGCATCGGCATAGGCATCGTCACAGGTATCGGAATAGAACTCACTCGTGTTATAGTCGTGCAGACGGAGCACCTCCTCCATTGCGCAGGCGACTTTTCCCTCCACACCACTTCCCTTTATCCCTGCGTTGTAGTCGTGGTTCCCGAGCACCGCGTAAACCGGCGCATCGATCTCCGACCAGACCTCCTGGAGGGAAAGGTCGTCCCCGCTCCTGTACACGAAATCCCCTCCGATGAGCACAAGCGAAGGATGCAGCGCGTTGATCCGTTCCACCACACCCCTCGCCTGGTCCAGGTTGTTCGGCCTTATGTGGGGATCGGCGAGGAATACGATCCTGCCGGGGGTCCCGTTCACGGTAAGCGTGGAGATCTCCATCGTGCCGCTGTCCCAGAACATAAGCCCGGTCGTCGAGACCAGCGAGAATAACAGGATAACCGCGAGGTAATGCCTCTGGTACGGACGGGGGAGATCCTTCTGCATCTTCTATAGAATTAAAAGACCGGGGTTCAAAAATATTCAGGAAGGGACAGAAAGGGGGAGCGTGACTTCATCCCCGCGCGTGACAGGGCAAACGGAAGTGCCCTCCCGGGAACTCCTGAAAAATCTTTTTAGAAAATCTCTTAAATATTGAGTTTCCTTAGCTCTAAAAGGAATTTATTTCCCGGTTCCCCCGGGGAGGCGATCATTATGATATCCGTTATAGTCCCCGCATACAACGAAGGCGAGACCATACGGCGGTGCATGCAGGCACTCTCCCGCCAGACCGTCCCGCGGGATATGTACGAGCTGATCGTCGTCGACGGGAACTCGGAGGACAATACTAGGGAGATCGCGGCCGAGTACGCCGATATCGTGTTCATCCAGGAGTCCGAACGGGTGCCGGGGGCACGGAACGACGGGTTCCTCCGGGCGAAGTACGACATCCTCGCCACCACTGACGCGGACAGCCTGGTCGCCCCCGACTGGATTGAGCATATCCTCGCTACATTCAGCGATCCCGGTGTGGTCTGTGCATTCGGACCGGTGACTCCCATCCAGGACACCAGGAAAAACCGGCGCTATGTCCTGCTTTTCAATACTCTCATGAAGGTCGGGTCGAAAACACGGCTTTTCTACTACACCCTGGGGTGCAATACCGCCTTCCGGTCGGATGCATTCAGGCGTGCGGGAATGTACAGGATCATGGATGCAGGGGACGACCTCGAGGTCTCTGTCCGGATGCGAAGGCGGGGCAGGGTCAGGTTCGACCCAGGGATGAAGGTCGGGTTCGACTTCCGGAGGTACGAACAGTTCGGGTTCTGGAAAACGATAATCGAATGGTACGTCATCGTCCTCCAGGGAGGAATCTCAAGAAGGTTTTCCTACACCAAGCGGGCATACCATACACCGGGAGCGCCAGGACAACCGTTCCCACCGGGCCAGACGCAGAAGAACAAAAAACTGTGGAAACTCCGGCTTGCCCTCTCATCCCTGGCAGGTGTTTCAGGCAATCTTAATACGGAAGGCAAGAACCGGTAATAATCAGGCTTTTTTCATGGGAGCCTGAAGATTTCGCTTTATTTCTCGCATTCTTCATATCCGCCGGTTGATCCCGTCTTACTGCACGCCTGTTTGCACCAGGTTTCTTCCGTATCCTCCGGCATTAATTTCCCATTTACGCCATATCTGCAGGATTTTCGGGTGTTACTCCTCTCCTCCGGTTTCGTCGCCGGTTACCTCTGCCCCTTTCTCCCTCTCCCTGCTCTCGATCTCCCGGCGGAATATCGCCAGGCTGGCGGCAAAGCCGAGCAGGATATTGAGATAGAAGGTGACGAAACGCCATAAGAGGACGAAAACCCCGATCGAGGCAGTGGGGATGATCAACGCATAGAGCGAGGACGTGGAGATCTCGGTGACCCCCGAAGATCCGGGGGTGAGGGGCAGCATCCCGATGATTGCGATCACGATCTGGAAGAAGAACGATTGCACCAGAAACGGACCGAACCCGAGGCCCATGAGAACGAACGAGGCCACCGCGAACTCCGTGACCCAGAAGAGCGCAGTCATGACCCCGCCCTGGAACAGGCCCATCCGTGCGGTCCCGATGAACCGCCTGCCACTGATAAAGAGGTTGTCGATCTCCTTGTCGGCCATCTCCCCGAACCTCTTCGCCGAGCGCCAGAACGACAGTTTCGGCACCAGCCAGTTCACCAGTCTCCGGAGCTGCCTCTTGGTCCATTCCGGGTACCTGATGGTGAGAAGAGGAATGGCGAGGAACATGGCCATCACGATCCATGCGATGACGACGAGGAACAGCAGGGCCGGGCCGAAGGTCGCCAGGACGTATTCGGTGATGACCGCCATGAGGATGACGCCCATGAGAGTAAGCACGACCCCGTCCAGGATGCGTTCGACGATCACCACCGCCGCAGCATCGCCGAGCTTGACGCCGGACCGGTAGAGCTCGTGGGCCCGAAGCGGCTCCCCGCCGGCCGAGCCGGGGGTGATGGTCCCCACGAGCAGCCCTGCGAGGACCATGTTCACGCAGTGCGGGAGCGGCACCCGGTACCCGAGCGAGCGGGACATCAGCTGGATCCGCAGGCCCCAGAAGACCAGGGCGAGAAGGCGGAAGGAGATGGCAAGGAAGAGGAAGACGACGTTGAAGGTGAGGATATACCGGAGGGTCTGCTCGTTGAAGGTCGTCACGAACACGATGACGATGACTGTCAGGCTGACCAGGATGGAGAGAGCGAACCAGCCTCTCGGTGTCATTTTCACTTCATCGCGCTCCGGTGCTGCATATCTTGTACTGCTTTGAAATTACGGGGTCGTATTTGTTGTGGATGGTGTCGGGTGAAGAATGCAGTGAATATTTGCGAATGAAGATGTGGCAAAACAGAGATGCGATGCGCCGACCGGGACTCGAACCCGGGTTTAGGCGTTGGCAACGCCTAGTGATAACCACTACACTATCGGCGCGTAATGTGCTCTAAATGATACGTGGTGCTGGATTATAAGGATATCGAAAAGAAGGTTTCCAGGAGGATTTTCCTGGGGAACAGGAAACCGCTCCCATGGCAACCGGGATTATTCTTCGAGGGAAACGGGAACGGTTACAGGGGCATCGGGGGTATCCCTTCCCGGATAAGCCGGTCCAGTTCTCTCGGGTTCTCCTCCTTCGTTACCACGAGCACTTCGTCGCCTTCCGCGAGCACGGGATTTTCCCGGGCGAAGATGAAGTCTTCCCCCCGGTAGATCCCCACATAATCGGTATTCCCCGGGAGGGGGAGGTCCGCGAGATGTTTTCCGTCATGGGGCTCACCCACCATGACTCCGACGAACCGCACCTCGCCCCGGACCAGGGTGGAGAGCTCCACGGTGTCGATCCCCCGGAGGGCGTCCGCAATGATGACCGAAGTGGTGTGAGCCGGGTTGACCACCCGGTGGAACCCGAGCTTGTTCGCCACCGTCAGGTAGTCCTGGTCGTCGGTCCGGATGATGATCTGCGGTATCCCAAAGGTCCTCGCGATCAGTCCGATGATGATGTTGTCCTGGTCGTGGGTGGTGACCGCCACGACGGCATCGGCACTTCCGATCTCTGCCTTCTCCAGTATGTCCGGACGGGTCCCTTCGGCATGAATCACCGAGCAGTCCAGGCACTCTGCGAGCTCGATCGCCCGGGCCTCCTCCTTCTCGATCAGGACCACCTGGTGCCTTTCTTCGATCAGGATCCTGGAGAGATCGAGCCCGAGCGACCCGCCGCCGACGATGATGACCCTCATGTGACCTCCCCCTGCGATACGATCATTCTTTCCGTCATGTTCGTTCCCCTGTACGCACCCTTCTCCTGTCCCCATGCACTTTGTAGTTTTCGCCCGGCCCGGGTTTCGCCAATCGGCGCCCCGGCTTTCCACACCGTCTCCCGGCATAAGGCAGTGTATTCACCCCCGCAGGGGCAATTCCCCCCATGGCCTGGTTTAAGCTCCTCTTTTCCACCACGTCCGCGGCATAACCACTATAAGAAGCGGCAGTATCTCGATCCTCCCGAGCAGCATGTCCGCGATCAGCGTCACCTTGAGCACCGTAGCAAGCCCCGCTCCGGTTATCCCGGTGGAAAGGCCGACGGTCCCGAGCGCACTCGACACCTCGAACAGCGAATCGAGCGCAGGAAACCCGGAGAACAGGAAGATCAGCGCAGAAGCCACCAGGACCACGATATAAAGGAAGAAATAGGCGACGATCCTGAAGATATCCTCCTCGGAAACCTGGATACCTCCGACCCGGAAAGGGGTGACCGCCTCACGGGGCAGGAAGTAGCGGAGGAACACAAGGTAGACCATACTCACCAGGACCGCAATCCTGAGGACCTTTATCCCTCCCGCCGTGGACCCCACCCCTCCCCCGATCCACATGAGAACCGCGAGGACCGCCTTCGCCGCATCCGGGAGCAACGCGATCGACGTGGTGGAGAACCCCGATGTAGTGAGTGCCGAAAACGCCTGGAAGACGGCGACCGACCCGGCAGTTGCGGGATCCGCGGCGGGCAGCATCGCTATCAGCAGCAGAACGATCCCTATGAGAGCGATTCCAAAGAACCAGCGGACCTGGATGCTCTTAAAAAATGCACCCCGTTCCCGGGTGACCCTGTAGTAGAGGCTGAAGTTTGTCGCCCCCATGATACACCCGATGGTGATGATCGCCGGGATGAACGCACCGGAAAAACCTGCTATCGAATCGGGCCTGGTGGAGAATCCCCCTGTGGACACCGTGGTGAAAGACTGACATATCGCGTCGAACGGTGTCATCCCGGCAATAAGCAGCAGGGCGAATATTGCAAGAGTAATTCCGGCATATATCCGGAAAAGGATCATAACTGTGGTTTTCGCCCCGGAGATGAGGTTCTGGTCCCCGATGGCCGGAGAGAAGAGGCGGCGTGCGGTCAGGCCGGGTGAGACCAGCACCGAGAGTACCAGGAGTACAATCCCTATCCCGCCTACCCACTGCAGCCACGAACGGGTGAAGAGAAAGACCTGGCCGGGGTCCGCCTGGGCGACCGAGAGCCCCGTGGTGGTGATTCCGGAGACCGCCTCGAAGAGCGCATCGAGGTAAGGGATCCCTGCGATGAGCGCAAGGGGAACGGCACTTACCACCCCGGCAAGGGGAAACGCGAGCGCGGCCACTACCATGGCCTCCTTCCATTCCAGGTCCCTGACCGGGATGAATCTGAACAGGAGATACCCGGCAGCTCCGGTGGCGATCGCGGTGAGGGTAAAGATCAGGGCATCGTGCAACATTCCCAGGAATACCGCAAATATCGCCGGTACCAGGAGTATCCCCCCGATCACGACCAGCAGTTGGCCCGCATACCGGATCACCGTGCGGATGTTTACCGGGGTCGCCAGTTCATACATGACCAACGTTTCCTTACCATCATCAGACAGATAATACCTTTGGCCGCATTTCTGATTTTCCCACGATTAAGGGATTTTTAGGAACAATTCCAACAGTTTAATTAAAAACAGGAGCCACATGGTACTATAATCATGACCCCTCTCTTCGTGGATCTGCATGGGAAGAAGGTGGTGATCTTCGGCGGAGGCGCCGTGGGGGCACGAAAAGCCGGATTTTTTGCGGGGGAGACCGGAGTGACGGTATTCTCCCGATCGTTCGACCCATCGTTTTCAGAAATCGACGCCGAGTGCAGGGAGGTCGATCTCTCGGCCCTCGGCGACCGGGATCTCGCCCGCCTGCTCGAGGGGGCTGCGATCGCCGTGGCTGCAACGCAGGAGCGGGAATTAAACGACCGGATCGGCCGGCTGGCGAAAGGGGCGGGGATCCTGTTCAACAACGCGGACGGTGAGTCGGGCGACCTTCTCATCCCCTCCGTAGTGAAGGGAAAGAACTACGCCCTGGCAATCGGAACCGGGGGGGTGAGCCCCGCGATCTCCCGGTACCTCCGCGAGCACATCCAGCGGGAACTCCCCTGCCTCGACAGGATGATCGCGCTCCAGGGGCGGTTGCGGAACGAGATCCGGCGGACCGAACCGTCGCAGGAGAAGCGGAGGGAACTGCTGTACCGTGTCCTCGAGGATCGTGAGGTCTGGAACCTTTTACCACATGGAGAGGGGGCCGCCTGGAACCTTGTAAAGGAGCGATACCTTTGACTCACGACCCGCTCCTCGCGCCTGTGGCAATCGCGGGCATCACCCACCATACCGCAGCGGTCGACGAGCTGGAGAGGTTCCGCTTCCCTGACGAGGAGGCCTTCCTGGCAAAAGCCCGGGACCGTTTCCGGGGAGTGACCCTGCTCCAGACCTGCAACCGGGTGGAGGTGCTGGTCCATGGTGAGGCGGCACACCTCGCGTCGCTGCTCCAGGAAGAAGGACGCGAAGCATTCTCCCTGGATACCGGCACGGATGCCCTCCGGCACCTGCTGGAACTGGCCTGCGGGGTGGACTCCATGATCGTCGGGGAGGACCAGATCCTCGGGCAGCTCAAGAAATCGCTTACGATCGCACAGGAATGCGGTACCGCAAGCCCGATCCTCGAGCTCTGCGTAAACAAGGCTATCCACGTGGGTGTCGAGGTCCGACGGCGGACGCAGATAAACCGGGGGGCGGTATCGATAGGATCAGCCGCGGTCACGCTCGCAGAGGAGGAACTCGGCACGCTCAGGGGTAAACACATCCTGGTAATCGGGTCGGGCGAGATCGGGATGCTGGTGGCCCAGGCACTGGCGGCAAAAGACCTCACCGCGATCTACGTGGCGAACCGGACCTATGAACGGGCGGAGATCCTGGCCCATAAGATCGACGGGAAAGCGGTGCGGATGAATGACCTGCCCCGGTACCTGGCACTCTCGGACGTGGTCATCTCCTGCACGTCCGCTCCCCACCCGGTCATCAGGACCGATGAACTTGCGCAGGTGATGAAGGCACGGTGCTGGCCTCTCGACGGCCATCCCCGGCCTCTCATCGTGATCGATATCGCCCAGCCGCGGGACGTCGAGGAGGGGGCGGAACGGATCGACGGGGTCCGGCTGTTCACCATCGACAGCCTGCGGAGGATCAACGAGATGACGATGTCAACCCGCAGGTCCGAGGCCGAGAAGGCCAGGGACTACATCGAGCAGGAACTCGGCCAGTTCATCCGGCTCTTAAACGGGAAGGCCGCCGACGATACACTCGCGATCCTCCACACCTGGGCCGAGTCCATCAGGATCCGGGAGCGGGACCGGGCACTTGCCCGTCTGGGCGCGGGCGACCCCCGGACGAAAGAGGTGGTGGAAGACCTCACCAGGGTACTGGTGAACAAGATCCTTGCCGACGTGACCGTATCGGTAAGGATGTGCGCCGAGGAAGGCGACCTGAAATCCGCGGAATCGCTGGTCTCGGCAATTACACGAGGTGATAAACTGTGTTTCCCCAACGAAGAATGAGAAGGCTGCGGGAGAGCAAGATCCGACCTCTCCTCGCCGAGCATTCGGTTCGGAAAGAAGACCTGGTCATGCCCCTGTTCGTAGACCAGACCGCGTCCGCGCCGGTCCCCATCGGTTCGATGCCGGGACAGTTCCGTTACCCGCTCCTGGATATCCCGGCGGTGGTCAGGAAACTCTCCGAGGAAGGTGTAAGGGCGGTGCTCCTCTTCGGGATCCCCGACCAGAAGGACGAGATGGCGAGCCAGGCCTACCATCCCCGGGGGATCGTCCAGGAGGCGGTCCGTGCGATCGCGGCGGCGATGCCCGGCATGGTGATCATCACCGACGTCTGTGCCTGCGAATACACTTCTCACGGCCACTGCGGGATAGTCGCTCCGGGGCGGGGGGGTCCGGATGTGCAGAACGATGCCTCGCTTGACCTTATGGCCAGGATTGCCGTGAGCCATGCAGAGGCAGGCGCGGACATCGTGGCCCCTTCGTGCATGATGGACGGGGTAGTAAGTGCGATTCGGCATGCCCTGGACGAAAACGGGTACTCCGAGGTACTGATCATGTCCTATTCCACCAAGTTTTCCAGTGCACTCTATGGGCCGTTCCGGGAGGCTGCGGACTCGGGATTCCTTTTCGGCGACCGGAGCACGTACCAGCTCCCTCCCTCGAACGGCAGGGAAGCCCTGATGGAGTCCCGGCTCGATGCGGATGAAGGCGCCGACATCCTGATGGTCAAACCCGCGGGGCTCTACCTCGACCTTGTCGCAAAGATCAGGGAGTTCGGGCTCCCGGTCGCGGCGTACCAGGTAAGCGGCGAGTACTCCCAGATCAAAGCGGCGGCCGAACGCGGTTGGATAAAGGAGCGTGAGGTGGTCATGGAGAGCATGCTCTGCATGAAACGTGCCGGGGCGGACCTGCTGATCACGTATTTTGCGGAGGATATCGCGGGGTGGCTGGATGAAGAGCAGTGAGTACTTCGACCGGGCCCGGACGCTCCTGCCCGGCGGGGTGAGCAGCCCCGTCAGGGCGATCAAGCCCTATCCTTTCTATACCGCCCGGGCGGAGGGGTGCAGGCTGACCACCGTTGACGACGAGGAGCTGATCGACTGCTGCATGGCCTACGGCCCCCTGCTCCTCGGTCACGCCCACCCGGAGATAAAAAAGACGATAGAGGAACAGCTCTCCCGGGGATGGCTCTACGGGACTCCCACACCCCTCGAACCCGAGTTCGCCGGACTGGTTACCAGGGACCACCCCGGTATGGACATGGTCCGTTTCGTCTCCTCGGGCTCGGAGGCCACCATGGCTGCGATCCGGCTGGCCAGGGGATTTTCCGGGAAGAAGGACCTCGTCAAGCTGGAGGGAGGGTTCCACGGCGCCCACGACGGGGTCCTGATAAAGGCGGGGTCGGGGGCCACCACGCTCGGGGTCCCGGACTCCGCGGGTGTCATCCCCGAGGTCGCCGCCCGCACCCGCCAGGTCGCCTACAACGATTCCGAGGCCCTCGAGGAGCTGCTCTCGAAGAACCGCGATATCGCTGCGCTTATCATGGAGCCGGTGATGGGTAACATCGGCCCCATTCTCCCCCGGCCGGGATACCTCGCCGATGTCAGGGAGATCACCAGGACCCACGACGTGCTGCTCATATTCGATGAGGTCATCACCGGGTACCGGCTGGGTATCGGCGGTGCCCAGGCCATGTTCGGGGTCGAACCCGACCTTACCACGCTCGGGAAGATCCTCGGAGGGGGGCTTCCTATCGGGGCGTTCGGCGGGAGAAAGGAGATCATGTCGCTCATCGCCCCCGAAGGCCCGGTGTACCAGGCAGGTACCTTCTCGGGTAACCCCCTCTCGCTTGCGGCCGGGTACGGCACGCTGGACTGGATCCACCGGAACCGCGGGGTGTACGGGGTGCTCGAGGACCGGGCGAGAAGGATTGGGGAGGCTGCCGAGGGAAAGAAGGGCTCGTTCGTCCGGATCGGCTCGATGTTCAAGCACTTCTTCCGGGACTCCCCGCCTGAAAATTATCTCCAGGCGAAGGAATGCGATACCGGGACCTTCCTCAGGTTCTGGAGCGCTATGCGGGAACGGGGAATATTCCTTCCTCCTTCGCAGTTCGAGACCAACTTCCTTTCCATCGCGCACGGCGACGCGGAGACTGCACTGATCGGGGAGGCCTACGGGGCATGCCTCTCCTGATCGGGACCAGGGGGAGCAGGCTCGCCCTGGCGCAGGCCGCGAGAGTCTGTGCGCTCCTGGATCGGGAGGGTATCGCCGCGGAGACCGTGGTGATCACCACGCCGGGTGACACCATCACCGGGGTCCCCCTTCACGAGATCGGGGGGCAGGGGGTATTTGTACGCGCCCTGGATGACGCCATCCTCCGGGGGGAGATCGACTGCGCGGTTCACAGCATGAAAGACATCCCTGCCCGCAGACCGGAAGGGGTCACCACCTGTGCGATACTCGAACGGGACTCCCCGGCGGACTTCATGGTGCATCTCGTCCCGGAGGACAGGATCAGGGTCATCGGGACCAGCAGCACGCGGAGACGCGCCCAGCTGCTGCGCATGAACCGTTCCTGGGAACCGGCCCAGTTGCGGGGTAACGTGGACACCAGGCTCCGGAAACTTGAGGAGGGGCAGTACGACGCTATCGTGCTCGCGGAGGCAGGGCTGCAGCGGATGGGGATCTCGGTCCCCGGCAACCGGCTCCCCCCGGATCGCTTCGTCCCCAGCCCCAACCAGGGCACCATCGCGGTAGTGGCGAGGGACGACCCTTCCGTCACCGGCCCGCTGGAAATCCTCGATCACCCCCCCTCTAGGAGGGACGTGAACGTCGAGCGTGCCGTCATGGAGGAAGTGGGGGGCGGGTGTTACACGCCCCAGGGCATCTACTGCCGTGACGGTCTTCTTATCGCGGAGGTGCTCTCCCTCGACGGGTCCCGCGGGGTCCGGATGGAGGAGAGGATATCGGACCTAAAAGACGCACGCCGGGTGGGGAGGCTGCTCCGGGACGAGGCGGGAGACCTGATCCGCGAGGCCTACCGGGAGCTCGGATTAAAGGAGGACGAGTAAGATGGAAAGAAAGGGTAAGGTCTACCTGGTCGGATCCGGCCCGGGTGGAATGGGGCTGCTCACGGTCCGGGCGATGGAGGTCATCGCCGGGGCAGAGGTGATCCTCTTCGACCAGCTCCCGGGAGAGGAGATCCTTTCGGCTCTCCCGGCGCATGCCGAGAAGATCGACTGCGGGAAGTACGGGAACCGGCACACGCTGGAGCAGGAAGAGATCGAGGACCTGATGGTCCGGTATGCCCGGGAAGGGAAGCAGGTGGTCCGGCTCAAGGGAGGAGACCCCTTTGTCTTCGGCAGGGGAGGAGAGGAGATGGAGGTCCTCCGGATGAACGATATCCAAGTCGAACTCGTCCCCGGGGTGACCAGTGCGGTGGCGGTGCCTGGTGCGGTGGGGATCCCCCTCACTCACCGGAAATATGCGTCGCAGGTCACCATCCTCACCGGTCACGAGGACCCTACCAAGCCCGAATCGGCCCTGGACTGGGAACTGCTCGCGAGGGGGAGGGGAACGATCGTCATTCTCATGGGAGTGAAGAATCTGCCCATGATCGCGGGGGCACTCGTCGCCAACGGAAAAGACCCGGAAACCCCGGTGGCTATCATCGAGAGGGGACTCCGAAAGGACCAGCGGGTCACCACCGGACCGCTCAGGGAGATAGGAGCGATCGCCGGTGATGCGGGCGTGAAACCCCCGGCAGTCATCGTAATCGGCGACGTGGTGAGGCTCTACCGGGAAGGAGATCCCTGGCTTATTCCCCTTTAATAGCGGAAACAGGCCGGAATTCTCCCCCTGATTCAGGGGAGCCCGAAACCCGGGAAAACAAGGATTAATACATTAACACAACTGTACTTTAGAAGATGCAGGAACCGGCACCACCCTCCGGAGGGCCTACGAAAGACGAGATAATGGCCATATCCCTGCAGAAACTGGGACTCCGCGAGGGCGATATATTTGCGGACGTCGGATGCGGGACCGGGAAAGTGTCGCTCTGTGCGGCACCTTCTGTGCTGAAGGTCTTCGCCATCGATCGAAGGAAGGAGGCCATCCGTTACGCCAGCCATGATGCCGGGAAGCAGGGCGTAAAAAATATCGAATTCTTCACCGGGGATGCTGCCAGAGTGCTCCCGGGCCTTTTTCCCATCGACACGGCCTTTGTCGGAGGATCGAGGGACCTGGAGCAGACCCTTGAGATCCTCGCCCGGGGAGGCGTCCGTTCTGTTGTGGTGAACGCAGTGATGATCGAGACCATGCACCTCGCGATAAAGACCATGCAGCGGCTGGGCATCTTTTCCGAGGCACTCTCTGTTCAGGTATCCCGGACCGCCTCGATCGGAAACGGGCTCATGTTCAGACCCATCGACCCTGTCTACATTATCGTGGGGGGGGAACCCGTATGCTGATCGGGCTCGGGCTGGGTCCCGGGGACCCTGAGCTTCTGACGCTCCGGGCGGTCCGGTTGTTACAGGAAGCAGACAAGGTATTCGTCCCCGGGAGGATCGCCCGGCGGCTGGTCGCCCCCTACAGGGATGCGGAAGTGCTTGAGTTCCCCATGACCGACGACCTCGTGTCCGTCCGGGAGTGCATGGAACGGAACGCGGAGAAGATCGCCCCGGTGGCGTCTTCCGGGACTGCAGTGCTCGGGATCCTGGGAGACCCGAATTTCTTCTCCACCTTCTCCCGGCTCTGCGAAGTGCTGCTCGTCCGCCACCCGGGTATCGAGTGCAGGACCGAACCGGGTATCAGCGCCATCACCGCGTTCGCTTCCGTCGCCGGGATCTCGCTTACCGAGGGTTTCACAGTCACCGACGGGGGCGAACCCGCGACCCGGATCATGCTCAAGGTGCGCAGTCCCCGGGAAACGGCGGCCAGGCTCCGGGACGAGGGCTACACTACATTCATCCTCGTCGAGAGGATGTTCATGGACCGGATGAAAGTCTTCCGAAACGGGGATCTCCCCGAGGAGAGCGATTATATGAGCATTCTTTTCGCGAGGCGTTGAATGGAGCCGGTATACTTCGTGGGAGCCGGGCCGGGCGATCCCGGGCTGATCACGGTGAAGGGGAAGAATCTCCTGCTCGCCGCGGAAGTACTGATCTACACCGGCTCCCTGGTGAACCCCGAGCTCGTGGCCGAAAGCCCTGCCGGGATAAAACTGGACAGTTTCGGCATGAAACTCCCGGAGATGGTAGAGGCCATGTCCCGTTACGCGAAGGAAGGAAAACGCGTGGTGCGGCTTCATTCCGGCGACCCGGCCATCTTCGGTGCGATTGTGGAGCAGATCGAGGGGCTCTCCCGCGAAGGGCTCCGGGTGGAGGTCGTCCCCGGCGTCTCCTCGATGTTCGGGGCGGCGGCAGCGCTCCAGGCCCAGCTCACCCTGGGGGGCGTAGCCGACACGGTCATCGTCACGCGTCCCGCGGGCGCTACGCTGGAACAGGACGAGATCCGTTCTCTCTCCCGCCACCAGGCAACGCTGGTGTTCTTCCTCGGTACGGAGAAGCTCGAAGAGATCGTGGCGAAGGTGGAATGCCCGCCCGACACCCCGGCGGCAGTCGTCTATCACGCCACCTGGCCCGACCAGAAAGTGGTCAGGGGAACCGTGGCTGATATCGCCGGGAAAGCGAGGGCTGCGGGAATTACCAGGACTGCGCTGCTGATCGTCGGGGGAGTTCTCGATCCTTCCCGCCACGGGCACCGGAGGTCCGTGCTCTACTCATGACCGATCTGGTCGTGACCCTGCCGAAGTTCACTCCGTGTGCAGAGCGAATCGCAGAATTTCTGTCGACGGAAGTTCAGATCTACGACCCGTCAGCGTTCTCCCTGGCGTTCTCCCGGGCCGACCGGATCGTTGCGGTGATGGCCGTGGGCATCGCGGTTCGGTCCGTCGCTCCCCTGCTGCGGGACAAGTGGACCGATCCCGCGGTGGTGGTCGTATCGCCGGACTGCCGGGTGGCCATACCGCTGGTGGGAGGACACCACGGTGCAAACGAGCTCGCGAAAGAACTCGCCGGAATCGGTCTCACGCCCGTGATCACCACCGCAACAGAGGTATTCGGGAGACCCTCGGCCGAGGGGATCGCTGCGGACCACGGGTGCACGGTCCTGAACACCGGATCTACGAGGGCTGTGAACGCCGGGTTTCTTG
The DNA here is from genome assembly GCF_017873855.1 of Methanolinea mesophila. NCBI lineage: Archaea > Methanobacteriati > Methanobacteriota > Methanomicrobia > Methanomicrobiales > Methanoregulaceae > Methanolinea > Methanolinea mesophila. The sequence continues at coordinate 2,260,893 of NZ_JAGGKR010000001.1, read as the reverse complement.
AGGGCGATGTCCCGGTCTATGCAATCGGGGGCCCGGGGGTCGTGATCGCCGGGCCGGGGGTCTCCTTTCTCTCCCGGAAAGGCGAGTATGTCGTCGGGATCGGCTGCAGAAAGGAGGTTTCGGGGCACGACATCGTCCTGGCCGTACGCGAGAGCCTTAAGGCCGCCGGACTGGACGGACACCAGGTGCTTGCCTATGCCACCACATCCCAGAAGGCGGGAGATTCCGCCCTCCGCGATGCGGTGAGGGATCTCTCCGGGGTGCTGGTCTATGTCGATGACGAGGCGATCCGGAAGAACCCGGGGATCAGCCCCTCGGGAGCTACACGGATAGGTCTGTCGGGCGTCGCCGAACCAGCGGCCCTGGCGGTCTCGAGGGCAAAAGTCCTGGTGCAGGAGAAGCGAGTATACGGGAGGGTTACTGTTGCCATCGCACGATAAAGGAAAAGGGAAATTGTTCATCATCGGAACGGGTCCGGGCAACCTCGACCAGCTGACCGCGAGGGCCAGGAACGCGCTCGGGGAGGCCGAGTATATCATCGGGAACGCGGCCTACCTGACCCCCCTCGCGGAGCTCCTCGGAGGCAAGCAGGTGATCTCCAGCTCCATGGGCAGGGAGGTCGAACGGGCCAGAACAGCGGTCGAACTCGCGCAGGATCACCGGGTCGCGATGGTATCCGGGGGAGATCCCGGGGTATATGGCATGGCGAGCATCGTGCTCGAACTGGTGGAGCGGACCGGGCGTGTCGTCGACGTGGAGGTGGTCCCGGGAATCACCGCCGCAACCGCTGCAGCGTCGCTCCTCGGTTCGCCCCTCTCGGGAGACTTCGTGGTCCTCTCACTCTCCGACCTCCTGGTGCCGCTCGAGGTCATCGAGGAGAGGCTGTCTGCGGCGCTCTCCATGGGAGTCCCCATCGTGCTCTACAACCCGAAGAGCCGGGGAAGACCGCATAATTTCTCCCGGGCGATGGAGATCGCGGGCCGGTTCCGCCGGCCGGATACCCCGGTCGGAATCGTGAAGAACGCATACCGCGAAGAAGAGACGGTGATCATCACCACGCTCCGGGAGATCATGGATTGCAATGACGAGGTCGACATGCACTCTTCCGTGATCATCGGCGGCGAGGAGAGCAGGATTTGGAAGGTGAACGGAGATGCCAGAGGAATCATTACACCCCGGGGATACCATAAAAAATACGTATACTGACCCCGGGGCGACCACCAGGGAAGCGCTGGAAATATCAGAGAAGAGCAGGAAGCTCGCCAGGAGTGCGGTCGGGAACGAATCCCCCGAAGACCGGATCCGGCAGCGGTGTTCCATCGCCGTGGGTGACTTTTCCATGGCCGAACTTATGGTCTTTCTCCACAACCCGGTCGGCGCCGGGCTCGCGGCACTCGAGGCCGGAGCACCGTTGATAACCGACATAAGGATGGTCCAGACCGGGATCCTGAAGAAAGGGCACCGGAGTGAGGTGCTCTGTGCCCTCGACTACGGGCAGGGGATAGCGGCGGAGAAAGGGATCACCAGGACCTCTGCGGGCCTGCTCGAGCTAGGGCCGAGGATCGACGGTGCGGTCGTGGTCATCGGGAACGCACCTTCGGCCCTCCTATCCCTCTGCGGGATGATCCGTGAAGGGAGGAGGCCGCGGCTGGTGATCGGGACCCCGGTGGGATTCGTGAACGCCGCGGAGTCGAAGGACGAGCTGAGGAGCCTCTCCGTACCCTCCATCTCGAACAGGGGGACCCGGGGCGGCACCCCGGTTGCGGTCGCGGCGATGAACGAGCTGATAGTGATCCACACGGAACGGAGCCGGTGAAACCGCTATGGGCCTCTCCGACCCGGTCACCGGTTTCCACTATCCCGATGCCTGGATCGATGCGTGCAATGACCCGGCACTCCTTGCGGACGTGGGTGCCGGCCTCGCGGTCCTGACCTCCTCGGGGACGGTGCTCCGGCGCGGCTATACCACCGGGACCACCGCGGCCGCGGCGTGCAAGGCCTCGGTGTGTTCCCTCGCGGGCGAGGTGGACGTGGTCGAGATCCTTATCCCTGCCGGGTTCCGGGTCTGTGTTCCGGCAGAGGGAAGAGCGGGATCGGGCATCGCGAAGAAATACCCGGGGAGCTACCCGGGGGATGTCACCGCAGGCCTTGAGTTCCGTGCTGAAGCGAGGCCGCTCGGGAACGATATTGTCCTCATCCCGGGAGAGGGAATCGGCAGGTATACCCGGACCACCCGCAGGTTCAGCGAGGGAGAACCGGCGATCAGCCCGCCGGCACTCGCATGTATTCTCTCCTCCATCCAGGAAGGCCTGGATATGTCGGGGTTCCCAGGAGTCGAGGTCCGCCTCTCCGTTCCCGGCGGAGAGGGGGTCGCGTCACTCACCCTCAACCCGAAGATGGGAGTCGGGGGGGGCATCTCGATCCTTGGCACCACCGGCCTCGTGGAGCCGTGGGACGACCACCTGGAGACCAGCGTGATGGAGCGCGTTGCCGCGGCGCACGGACCTGTCCTGACCACAGGACGCCTCGGGCTCCGGTATGCAAGGATGCTCTTCCCCGAAAGGGAGGTGATCCTGGTGGGGAGCAGGATCGGCCAGGCCCTGGAAGTCCTGAAGGGGCCGGCCATTCTATGCGGGCTTCCCGCGCTCGTACTCCGGTACCTCACCCCCCGGCTGCTGGAAGGTACGAACTACCGGACTGTGGAGGAGCTCGCAGGTGACCCGGTATTTCTGTCCCGTATGGACGCGGCGTTTGAACAGGCGAGGAGCCTGCATCCGGGACTCCGGGTAGTGCTGGTCGACCGCGACGGGAATATCCTGGGGGACTCGGGATGAAGATCGTCGGAGTGGGATGCGGTCCGGGGATGCTCACCGAAGAGGCGATAGCCGCCATTGGGAACGCGAAACTCATCTACGGATCGTCCCGGGCCATCGATCTCGCCCGGGATCAGATAGTTCCCGGTACGGCGGTACACCCGATACCGGACTACAGGTCCCTCCACACTCTTCCCGATGAGGCAGTCGTCCTCTCGACGGGGGACCCGATGCTGGCGGGCCTCGGCCGCCTCGGAGGCGAGGTGATCCCCGGTATCTCGTCGCTCCAGGTGGCGGCCGCGAGGCTCCATCTCCCCCTCGTCCGGGTCGCGGTGGTCGATGCCCACGGCAGGGACCGTGGACAACCGCTGAAGGACGCGGGTGAGGAACTGTCCCGGGGGAAGATCGTGTTTCTCCTCGCGGACCCGGGGCTGGACCTCGGGGATATCCGTGCCGTGCTCGGCGGACTCTCACGTCCGGTGAAGGTATACCTCTGCCAGGATATGGGCTACCCCGGTGAAGTGGTAAGGGAGCTTGCTCCCGGGGAGCTTACCGGGACCCTGCCGGGGCTTTACTCCCTGGTGCTCGAACCTGGCAGGACAAACCCTGCGGAAGGGGAATAATTCCCGAATCAAGCCCTTATTTAGCGAGAAGCTTATATAGAGGGGACCCACCAACTCTGATCAGGAGAAAAACGGAGCGTACAATGGACAAAAATACCAAAAAACAGTTAAGCCTCGTCACTTTTGTGGCCGGGTTCGCACTCCTCCTGATACAGGACCTCCAGCGGGTCCAGACCATCATCAATACTATCAACCCGGAACCGTGGTTCTTCCCGGTGATATTCTACACGGGGCTCCTCCTGATCCTGATCGGATACTATCTCCGGGGCTGAAGGAGACCTGGAATTCCCGGGAATGGAAGGTACCGTGCACATATGCAGGGATATCTCAAAAATCCCGGTCTCTTTTTCTCACGGGGGTGGCAACGAGTGCCCTCCCTATCAGACGCTTCTCATGCACCGTCCGTTTTTTAACGCCGGGAGGTATCCCGGCTTCGAATTTTTTTTCAAAACATTTATCGATATTGGAGCAATAAAAAAACAGATAGATTTCAGGCATCCGGGGGGGGCCTGTGACAAAAAAACTGCTGATTGTTGATGACGATCCCGCTATCGCCAGCCTGATTGGGGAAGTCCTGGAGAGGGAACCGGATACCGAGGTAAAAATTGCACGGAACGGGAAGGAGGCGATCACCATACTCGGAGAGTTCTCCCCCGACCTTGTAATATCCGACTATGCCATGCCGGAGATGGATGGGATCACGCTTCTGCACACGATACGGGAGAAAGACCCGACACTGCCGTTCATTATCTTTACCGGCAGGGGTTCTGAAGGGGTGGCGATGAATGCCCTCAACCTGGGAGCCACGCTCTACCTCAGGAAAAACGAGGATTATACCGTTCTTTTCAGTCTTATACGGGATACCGTCGCCTCTCTCCTTGATGAACGTAAGAATGCGCAGGAACGTATCTCCAGACTGGAGACCTGCCGGAGCGTCGTCGAGAACCAGGTTGACCTGATCGTGCGGTATACTCCTGATATGCGGCTGACATTCTGCAATCCGGCCTTCTGCAGATACCTCGGAGAAGATGAGGAAAACCTGGTGGGTAATCCTTACCCGGATTATTACCTGAAAGAGGGCGAAACGCTGACCCGCCACCTTGCCTCGATAAGCTCCACCTCACCCGTAGTCGAATGCGATCAGCGGGTGGCCCTCCCCGACGGAAGATCCGGCTGGCACGAGGCCTGTACATGTGCCGTCAACGGGCCTTCACGGGGAGTCCTTGAATACCAGACTGTAGCACGGGACATTACGCGGAGGAAGATGGCCGAAGAGTCCCTGCGTCGGGCGAATAAACGACTGAGCCTCCTGAACTGCTCCATTCGGCATGATGTGCTGAACCAGATCATCGTGTTGCAGGGATATATCGAACTGTGTAAGGCTCTCAACCCTGAAGGCGAACTGGGGGAATATTTCAACCGCGAATCCCAATCGGTGGAGAAGATCCGGGAATCTATCGCTCTGACCAGGGTCTACCAGGACCTCGGGGCAAGAGAACCCGAGTGGATCAGTATCGCAGGATGCCTCGCTGAGATCCCGCTTCCCCGGAACTGCCGCGACAAACTGGTGGTCGAAGTGGAAGGGATCGAGATCTATGCCGATCCGTTGGTACGTACCGCGTTCCAGAACCTCATGGAGAACAGTCACATCCATGCCGGGGAATTCACCACCATGCGCTGGTCCTCTGCCCCGGACGGCGCGGATCTCCTCCTCTGCTACTCGGATGACGGGAAAGGCATACCGGAATGGAAAAAAGAAGACCTTTTCAAGCCGGGGATGGGCGATAACAATGGGTACGGGCTCTACCTCGTGAAAGAGATCCTCTCCATCACCGGGATGGAGATCCGGGAGCGCGGGAGCGAAGGAAGGGGTGTAAGGTTCGAGATCCGGGTTCCGGCCGGCGTGTTCCGGAGAACCTGATCCGTATCCGCCTTATTTTCGGGAAATAGACACCATATGTTCCCGTATTTCGATGAAACCCTCGGATTCAAGATCTTTTAAAAGGTCTGTGACCCGCCCGGCATCCCCCCCGGCCAGGGTGCACAGATGAGCACGCTCCATACCGCCTTCTTTGACGAGTATCCGCAGGATTGCTCCCCGCATCTGCCGGTCGGACCCGTGAAACGCGGGCTGCCGCCGGTAATGAGAACTCCGGCGGTTCGGATTTCCCCGGGTCCGGCCGATATGCGCCCCATAGTCCATCAGGGCCCAGAACCAGGTCCGTGGATCGGTCCGGTCCATGGTCTCCCGGACAAGGGGAATGATCTCCCGGTCCGGAACCTCTTCCGCCCCCGGGAAGAAACAATGCAGGAACACCCGCCTGATATTTGTCTCGATGAAGGGGACCGGAATATTGAATGCAAACACAATGATCGATGCAGCGGTCGCCTTCCCTATCCCGGGAAAGGTCTCCAGTATCCGCTCGTCGCAGGGCAGTTCCCCGGAAAACTCCGCCCCGACCTTTTCTGCGGTCTTCTTCAGTGCAATGGCTCTCCGGTTGTATCCGAGTCCCTGCCACTCCGCGAGCACCTCCCCAAGGGGGGCTCCGGACAAGGAAGGAAAGTCAGGAAACCTCCTGATAAACCGGGGAAATGCGGTACTTACCCGCTCTACCTGCGTCTGCTGCAGCATGACCTCGGACACCACGATCCTGTACGGGGTGATGTCCCTCCTCCAGGAGAAATCCCTCGCGTGTCGTGCATAGTAACGATATATCTGTTCACGAAAGGTTTCCGGCGAAAGGGCGACTGGCGATCCCGGGTCTTTCTCCCTGTCCGCTGATCTCACAGTACCTGTAATCTGAGCGTTACCCGGGAATAAAAATTCAGATCCGGTCACGCACGTCACGAATCCTTCACTTCCAGGAAAACTGTGTGGCCTGCGGTCCCGGTGTAAGCATAATAACCATGAGGGGGAGTATATCTGCACAGGTAATGCCGCATGCCGAAAGATCCCGGTTCCCCCGTCTCACCCGGCCGGATACACCCGCGGAACTCGCATACCCTTCGCCAGGGCGATTACGTGATCTACTGGATGCAGGCCTCCCACCGGACCTCTGACAACCATGCCCTCGAGCATGCCATATCCCGTGCCAACAGGCTGAATCTCCCCCTTATCGCCTACTTCGGCCTCACCAGGGACTACCCCTCGGCAAACCTCAGACATTATTCCTTCATGATCCAGGGACTCGCGGAAGCGGCGAGGGAGCTCGAAGCCAGGGGAATCCGCTTCATCCTGCGCCATGAAGATCCTGCCACCGGCATGATAGCGCTCGCCCGCAGGGCGTCCCTGGTGGTGGCGGACCAGGGATATCTGCGTACGAACAGGGAATGGTGCGACCGGGTTTCGCGTTCTGTGACCTGCCCCCTGGAACAGGTCGAGAGCAATGTCCTGGTCCCCGTGACCGTAGCCTCCGGGAAGGAAGAGTATTCGGCGGCGACATTCCGTCCCCGGATCTCTGCCCGTGTACCAGTTTTTCTCGACCTCCCTCCTTCGCTCGAACTTGAGAACCAGGGGAAACTTCCCGACGTGGATACGTTACCGGCTGAGAAACCGGAATATGTCCTCTCACTTCTCGATCCGGACCGGTCCGTCCCCCCGGTCGCTATACGGGGCGGGGCAGCGACGGCGGCCTCAGTACTCGAACGATTCATCCGGGGCAACCTGGAGCGCTATGCCCGCGAGAGGAACGACCCCTCGGTGGATCGTAGCTCCGGCCTCTCCCCCTACCTGCACTTCGGGCAGGTTTCGCCGGGGCGGATCGCCCGCGAGGTCATGGCGACCGAGGGGGAGGGGAGGGATGCATTCCTGGAGCAGCTCATCGTCCGCAGGGAACTCGCGGTAAACTACGTGTATTACAACTCCCGTTACGATTCGATCGACGGGCTCCCCCGGTGGGCGAAAGAGACCCTCGGGGTCCATTCACGGGACCCGCGCGATTACCTCTACACCATGGACGAGCTTGAACTGGGAGACACCCACGACCCGTACTGGAATGCCGCCCAGCGGCAGGTGCGCTGCACAGGAAGGATGCATGGCTACATGCGGATGTACTGGGGCAAAAAACTGCTCGAGTGGTCGCCCGACCCCGCTACCGCGTTCACCCGGGCGGTTATGTTAAACGACCGGTACCAGCTGGACGGGAGGGACCCGAACGGCTATGCAGGGATCGCCTGGTGTTTCGGCAAACACGACCGTCCGTGGGGTGAGCGGCCCGTGTTCGGGAAGGTCAGGTATATGAACGCCCGGGGCCTGGAACGGAAATTCGACATGGAAGGATACCTGGCACGGGTGAAGCACGAGTGCGGGGAATAACGGAGGAATGCCTCCATGGCGAGAGAGGGATTCCGGTTTTGAATTTCCTGGCCGGTACAGCCGCCAGGAGGGGCGTCTTTGGGAATCATTTCCCGGCGCACCAACCCGGACGTTTCCTCCCGGGACTATTCCCAACCGGTGAACGTCACGTCGAGGGAATAACCCGTGGGAAGCGTTACCGCGAAGGACGAGAACAAATAAAGTAACATTCACGTCCTGCCGAAGAGCTTGTCCAGTCTCTCGCGGGAAAAGGCGATCATGGTCGGCCTTCCGTGCGGGCAGGTCCACGGATCCCTGGTCCTCGCGAGCTGCCGGATGAGGCGGGTGCACTGTTCGGATGTGCATACGGTCCCCGCCTTCAGCGCTCCCCTGCAGGCGATGATCCTGCATATCCGCTCCCTCTCCATACCTGGGGACCCCTCTCCCCGGATGATCTCGGCGAGTATCTCCCTGATCACCCCGGGGTCCTCGCACCTTCCCAGGATGACCGGGATTGCGCCGACGGCAAAACTATCCTTCCCGAACTCCTCGATCCCGAACCCCTCCTCTTTTATCCGGGGTATCGCCGTCCGGAGGATATCCGCCTCTCTCGGGGAGAATTCGAGGACGACCGGGACGAGCAGGTCCTGGGATATCCTCTCTTTCCTGGTGGCCTCCGTGACCTGGTCGTAGAAAATCCGCTCGTGCGCCGCGTGCTGGTCGATGATCACCAGCTCGCCCCGGGCGGTCGCGGCAAGGATATAGGAGTCGCCGAGCTGGCCGAGACACTCCATCTCCGGGATGAGCGGGATGTGGTCAGGGCCGGGGGGCGCGAGCTCGGTCTGCCGGAGTTGCTGATCGGTGGTGCGGAGCGCTGCGGGGAACATCTCCCTGACCCCCGGCACCGGGCCTTTCCCCTGTTCCTCGTATCGCAGTGGTCCCTTCCAGCCCTGGCCGGGCAGGGTATCCGCGGAAAGACCCACGTCCCTCGGGCGAAGGTCTTGTGTCCGGAGTGCGTTCCGTATCATCGCCGACAGCCCCGAGGCAACCTCCCGCTCACCGCTGATCCGTATCTGGCGCTTGGAGGGGTGGACGTTCACATCGATCTCGTCCCTGGGAATGGTAAGCTCGAGAACCGCCACGGGGTAGCGGTCCGCGGGGAGAAGAGAACCGTACCCTTCCTTTACCGCGGCGATAAGCGGGCGGGAGTAGATCGACCTCCCGTTCACCGAAATCAGCACCTGGTAAGGGTTTGACCGGGTGATGGAAGGATGGGAGATGACCCCCCCGACACTCACCTTTTCCCTCTGTTCACGGACCGGGATGAGGCGGCGTGCGACATCCGTCCCGAAGAGGGCGCCGACCCTGTCGACGAGGCCTCCCCCGGGGGCGATTGAGAGGCGCTCCTTTCCGTTCAGCAGGTAGTGGAACCCGATCGTCGGATTGGAAAGTATGATCGATTCGAGGACCGTCGAGATGGAGGCGAGTTCACCCTGGAGGGACTTCTGGAACTTCGCTCTTGCCGGGATATTGAAGAAGATCTCCGAAACCTCGACCGTGGTACCTTCCGGACACCCGCATTCCCCCCGCGATTCGCATGTTCCGCCCCGGTATACGACCCTCGCCCCGCCCGGGCCCCCGCCACGGAGGCGTGTGGTGAGCGTGGTCGCCGATACCGCCGCGATGCTTGCGAGCGCCTCACCCCTGAACCCGAGGGTCCCCGCATTCGCGAGGTCGTCGATCCCCGTGATCTTGCTGGTTGCGTGACGGGTGAAGGCCAGTACCGCATCTTCCGGCGACATTCCGCACCCGTCGTCCGTGACCCTGATCATCCATATGCTCTTCTCGCGGGTAAGGATCTCCACCTCAACCGTCTGCGCCCCTGCATCGAGGGAATTCTCTACAAGCTCTTTTATCACAGATGAGGGGCGTTCCACCACCTCGCCCGCCGCGATCTGCCGGATTGTCTCGGGGTCAAGGAGATGTATCCTGCCTCCCGGCCCGCCCGTGTCCATCACCGCTCACCCCTTTTTTTCAGGGCTTCCCGGAGATCATAGAGTCGCTGGAGCGCTTCACGGGGGGAGAGTGAATCGGGGTCGATAATCTTTAACTCCTCGATGAGGGGATCGGTCCGGGGTTCGGGGAGCGGGGAGTCAACCAGAAGCATCTGGGTATAGCGTTTCACTCCCGGGCCGCCACCACCGCCACCGGACACCTGTTCCTTCATGAGTGCTTCCGCCCGCTGGGTGACCTTTTCAGGCACCCCGGCCAGGGCGGCTACGTGGATACCGTAACTCCTGTCCGTGGCTCCGGGGATGATCTTTCGGAGGAATATTACCTCTGACCCGGTGTCCCTGACTGCGAAGTGGTAATTCCTTACCCGTGAGAGCTCCTCCTCAACCCCCACGAGCTCGTGGAAATGAGTCGCGAATAGGGTTCTTGCCCCCCTGCTCCCTTTTCCGTGCAGGAATTCGAGGACCGCCCTGGCGATGCAGTACCCGTCCAGCGTGCTCGTCCCCCTCCCGATCTCGTCCAGGACGGCGAGGCTCCGGGGAGTGACGTTGTTCAGGATATTGGCCAGCTCCAGCATCTCCACCATGAAGGTGCTCTGCCCGCTCGCGAGGTCGTCGAATGCCCCCACGCGGGTAAATATCCGGTCCACCATTCCGATTCTGGCATAGGAGGCCGGCACGAAACTCCCTGTCTGGGCCATCACCACGATAAGGGCGATGCTCCTCATGTAGGTGGACTTCCCGGCCATATTTGCTCCGGTGATGATCAGGATCTGCTCGTCCCGGGAGTCGATCCTCGCATCGTTCGGGACGAAATGCCCCCGGAGACTCCGCTCCACCACCGGGTGGCGCCCTTCCCTGATCAGGATCTCCTGGGACTCGTCGAGCTCCGGACGACAGTACCCGTATTTTGCGCTGCTTTCGGCGAGGGCTGCGTACACGTCGAGGAGCGCGGAACCTCTTGCAACGGAGCAGAACTCCTCCATTCTGCCCTTGAGCGTTTCGATCAGGCGCTGGTAGAGCGCAATCTCGAGTGCAAGGAGCCGTTCTTCCGCGTGGGCGATCTGGGCTTCTTTTTCGGTGAGTTCGGGCAGGACGTAGCGTTCGCCGCCCGAGGTGGTCTGTTTGCGGGTATACTCCTCCGGGACAAGGTGGAGATTCGATCTGGTGACCTCGATGTAGTAGCCGAAGACCGAGTTGTACCCGATCTTCAGGGATTTTATCCCCGTCCGCTCCCGCTCCTTCTGCTGAAGCGCGGCAATCCACTCCTTCCCCGATACGGTTGCCTGCCGGTAGGAATCGAGCGTTGCATCGAAACCTGACCGGATCATCCCCCCGTTCCTCGCCACGGCGGGAGGGTCGTCCACGATGGCAGACCCTATCAGGTCAACGATATCGCCGCATTCGACGAGGAGGCGGGACGCTTCGGAAACTGCGGATGGTTCTTTTTCCCCGCTCTGCCGCAGAGTCGCCCTGATCTCAGGGAGCAGCGCCAGGGTGCCTGCGAGCGCCCGGAGATCCCTGGGTCCGGCATTGCCGTAGGCGATCCTCCCCCCTATCCTCTCTACGTCCGAACACTGTTTGAGGAGCCCCCGAAGCTCGGCACGGAGCAGGGAGTCCCTGGCAAGATACTCAACAGCATCGAGACGGCGGTTAATGGCATCGACATCCGCGAGCGGGAGGGCGATCCAGTCCCGGAGCATGCGTCTTCCCATAGGGGTCACCGACTGGTCCATCGTCGAGAACAGAGTCCCTTCCACCCCCCCGCTCCGCACTCCTTCCAGGATCTCCAGGTTGCGCAGGGTAATTGCGTCCATTATCAGGTGAGCCCCGGGGTTCTTCACCGAGAGGGTGCGGATGTGCGACAAACCCGCTTTCTGTGTCTCTTTTGCATACCCGAGTACCATCGCAGCGGCACCGAGAAGCAGCCGGTCTTCTCCGATACCCAGATCGGAGAGGTCCGAAACCCCGAAATGTTCGCGGAGCAGGTCCTCACCGGCCTGACGTTCGCATGCGCTGTCCTCGAGAGGGGTGAGAACCACCCGGTTCCCGAGAAGTGGTTCCAGCCGGCGGACCTCGCTCGCCGGGATCACGCATTCCCGGGGATGGTAGCGGAATACAAAGGTCAGAAGGTCGTGCCCTGCAGGGTCCAGGGACGCAGGGATACAGAAAAATTCCCCTGTGGTGATATCAAGGAAGGCAAGACCGACATTACTCTTCTCACCGGGAAGGACTCCCATGACGTACTGCGCCGCCGGAGACGAGAGCATGGATTCGTCTATCGCGGTCCCCGGGGTGATCACCCGTACAACCTCGCGGTTCACGAGACCCTTTGCATCACGGGAATTTTCCACCTGGTCGCAGACCGCGACCCGGTAGCCCTTCGCAAGGAGCCGGGCGATGTACCCGTCAACCGCGTGGCAGGGAACCCCTGCAAGCGGGATCCGGTTCCCTTCGCCGTCGCGGGAACGGGAGGTGAGGGTGATGTCGAGCTCCCTGGAGATGGTCTCCGCGTCACGGCCGAACGTCTCGTAAAAATCACCGATATGGAAGAGAAGTATGGTCCCCGGGTATTGGGCCTTTATCGACTGGTACTGGGCCATTGCCGGGGTCAGGCGCCCCCCCGGTGAAGGCCCGGACTCTTCTCCGGTCTTTCCCATTTCACCATACCATCATTTTCCCATGGGAAATGTGTAACGATCCGGTAACCCGGGGGATAAGTCCCCCCTCCTGAAGTAATGAGATCCACGGATGCCGTTCCGGACCGGCATTCGTGCGGCCGGACTCGCAAATACTTTCAGGACGGGATGTCGACGACCCCTGTAGTGAGGGCCCCGAGACCGAGGAAATTAACTGGATCCCGATCCCGGACAGGATCAGACCCATGAGCCTCACAAGAACCTGGGATACCGCCGGGAACGGATCGGATCGGGTGTCCGGCTGACCGGTGCAGATACCTGACTGCTATAACCTTTTAAGTTCGTCCTCCATCTCTCTGTATGGACCCCCTGGTCGTCGCCGCATTCCTCCTCACTATCTCGCTCGAGATCGCCATCCCGCTCCTGCTGGGATTCTTCATCGCCAGGAGACTGAAGGTTTCATGGCGGCTTTTCCTGCTGGGACTGGCGTTCTTCCTCATCGTCCAGGTCGTCCACACCCCTCTGGTCCTGCTCACCCAGGGACCCCTGACGCGTGCACTCCAGGGCTTTACCAGCGACCCTCTCGTCCTTCTCGGTGTGCTGGCCCTGTACCTGGGGATAATGGCGGGGCTTTTCGAGGAGATCGGACGCTACCTCGTATTCCGGTACTATTTCGCCAGGGAAGGGACCCGGAACACGAGGGAGAACGCCCTGATGTTCGGGGCCGGCTGGGGAGGCGTCGAGAGCATAATCGTGGGGTTCCTCCTCTCTCTCACCCTGGTGTCCTACCTCTATGCGGCAACAGCCCTCTCCGCTCCGGGGGCGGTCACGAATACCGCGGAAACGCAGTTCGCCCTCCTCCTCCAGATTACTCCGGTAGACGTCCTGTTCGGACTGGCGGAACGGCTCATGACCATCACCCTTCAGATCGCGTTCACCCTGATGGTCATGTACTCCGTCATGCGCCGGACGTTCGCGTACCTCCTGCTCGCCATCGCATGGCATGCGGCGGTCGATGCCATTGCGGTGTACGCGTCCCAGACGATTGGGATTCCCGCCACCGAAGGGCTGATCTTCCTTTTCTTCCTTGCCGGGCTGGCGTTCATCTTCCGCATATGGCCGCGGATGATATCGGAGAAACCGGGTGAACCCCCGGACCCGGCTTCGACGGGATAACCGGATCCCTGCGAAGACGATAACTCTCCAGGACAACATTGAAGAGACGCACCGCCCTTTTGTCTCAAAGGAGCATGGTGTGAATTATGAGGAGCGATGACCCCATCGGGATCGGCCCCGGGGGAGGTTCCCGGCACCGGAACCGCCTCGCAGGCGAGAAGAGCCCGTATCTCCTCCAGCACGCGACCAACCCGGTCGACTGGTATCCCTGGAGCGACGAGGCCTTCTCCCGCGCATCGGATGAAGACAAACCGGTATTTCTCTCCATCGGGTACGCCACCTGCCACTGGTGCCACGTAATGGAACGGGAGTCGTTCGAGGACGAGGAGGTCGCTCTGGCGCTGAACAGTCGTTTTATCTCCGTGAAGGTAGACCGCGAGGAACGCCCGGATATCGACCAGGTCTACATGAACGTATGCCAGATGCTGACCGGGAGCGGGGGCTGGCCGCTCTCCATCTTCATGACCCCTGATAAAAAGCCCTTCTACGCCGCAACGTATATCCCCCGGCGGGCGGCGGGAGGCAGGCCGGGAATCCTGGAAATCCTCGACAGGATCGCGGATCTGTGGAAATCTGACCGCGACAGGGCCGTCGCCGCGGCAGGCGAGATCACCCGCTCGCTCCGGGAGGGGCCGGGGAGAGCCCCGGTGCGAAGGCCGGACGTGAACCTGATGGCACAGGCCTCAGCAGACCTCAGACTTGCGTTCGATCACTCGTTCGGCGGTTTCGGAGGCGCCCCGAAGTTCCCCATGTTCCATACTCTCATGATGCTGCTCCGCGTCCACCACAGGTCTGGCGATTCTGCGGCCATGTCGATGGTCGAAAAAAGCCTGGATATGATGCACCAGGGGGGGATCTATGATCATCTGGGGTACGGGTTCCACCGTTATTCCACGGATTATCGCTGGCTGGTCCCGCATTTCGAAAAGATGCTCTACGACCAGGCACTGGGAATAATGGCATATACGGAAACATTCCTCGTCACGCGGGAACCACGATACCGGAAAATCGCTCTCGAATGCCTTGAATTTGTGAAGAACGACCTCACTTCCCCGGAAGGGGCGTTTTATTCGGCGATCGATGCGGACAGTGAAGGGAAAGAAGGTAAGTACTATCTCTGGACGCGGGATGACATCGACCGGGCCCTCGGACCCGGGGAGGCGGCGCTCGTAAAGAAGATCTACCGGGTGCAAAGCGGAGGGAACTTCGTAGATCCATTCGCAGGCGGGCGGACCGGAGAAAATATCCTCTATCTCTCCGCCCCTCTCGACGAACATGCCAGGTCGATGGGGATTCCGCGTTCCATGCTCGAAGAACGGCTGGGATCCGCGAGGAAGAAACTCCTCGCAACACGGCGGGAAAGGGTCCCCCCGCTCCGGGACGACAAGGTCCTCACCGACTGGAACGGCCTTATGATCGCCGCCGCATCACGTGCCGGTGCGGCGTTCGGCGATCCAGGAATCGTCGGGGCAGCGGAACATGCGGCGGGGTTCCTTCGCGACCGCCTCCTTTGCGCCGAAGGGAGGCTGCTCCATCGTTTCCGCGAAGGAGATGCAGGAATTGAGGGGAAAGCACCGGATTACGCCTTTTCCATCTTTGGGATGATCGAACTGTACCAGGCTTCGGGTGATTACGGCCACCTGGAGACCGCCCTTGCCATGGAACACTATTTCTCCTCACACTTCTGGGACAGCTCTTCTGGCGGCTACTTCATGACGCCGGAAACGGAAAAAGACCTGATAACGCGCCCGAAAGAGCTCCATGGCGGCGCGATCCCCTCCTATAACGGGGTCGCATGCCACAATCTTTTCCGCCTCTCCCTGATCACCGGGGACCGGAAGTACGAGGCCAGGGGCCGGGAGATCCTTCGCCGGACGGGCGGGGTGCTCCACTCCTCTCCCTCGGCCTTTCCGTTCATGATCATGGGCATCGACCTGATGAAGGGTCCTTCCGGAAGAGTGCTCGTCGCCGGCGGAAAACACGACCCCGCCGCGAGCCGGCTCTGCGATGTGATCAGGACAGGTTTTTATCCCAGGACCGTCCTGGCAAGGGTAGACCCGGCTGTCGCACTACCGGATATAGACGGGGGTGCCACGTACCACGGAAAAGATGGCGCCGCGGCAGCCTACCTCTGCGTTGACCAGTCCTGTAGGACACCTGTCACCGGGGAAGACGCGCTCCTGGCCCTCCTCAGCGAGTCGGGAGCGTAGTGAGACGCGTTCGTATTCGAGGCAAAATGCGAAGTTCTGATCCTGCCGGTACTGCGGGAGATGGATGATACCGTATGCTCCGGTATGCCGAAAAAATTGTTACAATGATTTCAGGGCTACCAGGTCCTTGACCCCGGTCAGTTTCCAGACAAGGGACCGCTCCTCCTTTGCGATCGCCTCCGGGGGGTCCGAGGGCGAATGGCCGAGGGCCGCGAGGATGTTCGTCGAGAGGTGTTTGCTCTTGATCATCTCCACGAACTCCTTCCTGATGATCTTCTTCTCGATCGAGTCGGTGACCTCCTCGAGATATCCCTGCATAGTGACGAAGGTAAACACGAAAGGTCCTTGGTGTATTTTTCTATCTCCACCGCGACGTAGGGACTTTTCCTGAAATACTCAATCTTCTTTCCGTACTTGGTGGAAAGGAAATAGATGAACTTGCCGTCGAATACGTACATGAAGGGAGCGATATACGGGTATTTTTCTCCCTGGAAGGCGATCCGGCTCACGTATCCTTCCTCGATCAGGCTATCGTATTCTTTCTTGTCCATGCGGGGAATCTTCACGATCTCCATTCGCTCACCTGATGTTGCGTAATCGCCAGGGCTACATAAATATTTTTAATTTTAATTCCGGCGCTTGCTCAATTTCTCAAACTATTTTCCCGTATTTTTCCCGGCGACCGGGTATCCTGCCTTTATCCAGGCCCCCATCCCGCCGAGCAGGTTGACCACCGAGGGGTACCCGAGCCGGGAGAGGATGCTCGCCCCGAGCGAGCCTTTGTACCCCGCATCGCAATAGACGACGACGAGCCTGTCCTTCGGGACCTCGCATGCACGGTCCGGGAGCTCCCCCGCGTAAATATGCGCCGAACCCGGGATATATCCGACATCTTCGCGGTTATTGATATCCCGCACGTCGAGCAGGAAAAGGTCCCTGTTCTCCGAAAGGACGGAGGACAACTTCTGGACAGTCCATGCTCCTGACTGGGCGGTTCGCTCACCGGCCTTGAACCACGCGGGGAACCCTCCGGCAAGGTATCCCTCCAGGTTGTCGTATCCCATCCTGAAGAGGAACTCGGCGACCTGCCCCAGACCCAGGTCGAAGTCAGCTACCAGGACGATGGGAGTATGGTAGTCCAGGAAATAACCGGCATACGCGGAGATTCCCTCCCGCCAGATCGAGATGCTCCCCGGGATATGCCCCCCGGCGAACGAGGTCGGAGCCCGGATATCGAGGATCTGTACCCCGTTCGCCATCAGGTTCTTCACCTGCCCGATCTCCATGGGGACGAGGTCGGGGACATGACCTTTTACGGGAGGACCGAACTGGTTGAGGCGCTCCATCTCCCCGAAGTAAGGGGGCATATAGTGATGTTCCGCGACCTTGTAACCGATAAAATGCTGCCTGTCCATCTTCAGCAGTGGATTGGTCGCTTTTTCGTACCCGATGGTGGAGAACTGGTGGTCCGCGATCTCCGCACCGCACACCGACCCTGCACCGTGCGCCGGGCACATGATGACCCCGTCACCGAGCGGAAGGATCTTTTCGTGGATGCTGTCGTAGAGCATCCCCGATACCCGGGCCCTGTTCTCCTGCCCGAAGAAATCGGTCCTCCCCACGTCCCCGGCGAAAAGGGCGTCTCCGGAAAACACAAGGAAGGGGAGAGCCGAGACTTCCGTATCGGTGACCGCCACTGCGATGTGCTCCATGGTGTGCCCGGGGGTCTCGAGCACCCTGCACCGGAGGCTCCCGACCGCGAACTCGTCTCCGTCACTGACCGCGGTCCCGTAGGCAAACTCTGTCGCCTTCCCGTGGAAGATCGCCGCACCGCACCGGGCGGCAAGCTCGAGCGAGCCGATGACGTAGTCCTCGTTCCTGTGCGTCTCGAAGATATGAGTGATCCTCATATCGTGCTCCCTCGCAAGTTCCAAAAAGACCTCGCAATCCCTCCTGGGGTCTATTACTATGGCCATTCCCTGCGAGCCCAGGAAGTAGGAGTTGTGGGCAAGGCCAGGGGAGGTTATCTGCCGTAGGATCATCGTTCTCGCAATCTCCAGGGGGGGTTTTGGAATCTCCGGTTGTAAATACCTTTCGAGGTCGTTTCGGGATATACGGAGACACCCTGCTCCCGACTGCCGTATGCCCCAATTGTCGGTGCAAGTTTTACCGCGTTGGATTTGGTGTTGCTATCGAGGTTTGAGCGATAGTCGTGGAAATTGGCATCTTTAAAGCACGATAAATTGTCAAAGAGGGATATTGCGGCTCAGACAGGGTATCAGAATCTGGATCGTAAATAAACGACCTTGTTTCCTCAGCGAAATCGTATGTTACTACATATTGATTCTCCCGGAGCCTGGTCCAATGACCTGGTATGGGCCTGTCCGGAATTTGAGCGGTGAACGTTCCATCAGCAAAAAAAGTGAACGTTACGATATAAGGAGAATTTATGTCCATGAGATCTTCAATCCAGACGCCAACAATCGGGTCTGGCTGATTCACTCTCGTTGTTCCTTGATCCGTGCAGCCACACACAATAACGGCAGCTACCACCAAAACAAGAATTTCCAATCCCCCTTTCATAATTTTCTGAAAGATTTGAGAGGCAAAAAAGATATGGACCCCCCAGGGAAAAGGGGCCGGGATCATAGGTGATAGTAGGGACCAGCCTCCAAACTCTTTTCAATTAAGAGATCGCCGCGGTTAAAACCCCAGGTGACCCAAAACCAGTTTGCGATAAATACGATGACCGAAAACACCATAAAAAATGCCCATATGAGTCGCAAACTTGAAATAAATTGCATATATCGTTTAAAAATTTTCACTGATATTCTAACCTTCTACTTGTAGTGCGGGGGCCAATAACATCATTTCTGAAGATAAAGTGCCGGTGAGACATGCGGATAATCACGGTAGCCCATTCCCTCATTCCATCCATTTATCATATCAGAATTAATGATAATCTCTCAGGAAAATGCGAGAAACTATAGAATTTCAGTCTCCAAATATGTGTCAAAAACCTATCAAGGCTCTAATATTCGACGTGGACAACACCCTGTTCGACCTCGTGGGGGCGAAGAGGAAGGCATGCCACGCGATCTCCGCGAGCCTGCGGAGGAGGGACGGAGCCCGGATCTATTCCTATTTTACGAGAAGGGTCCGGGAGTACGAAGACCCCGAGAACCTCCGGGACTACCTCCTCGACTCCGGGCTGTACACCGAAGAGGGCTACCGGGAATGCTGCCGGATTTACCGGCGAGAGAAGATGCGCCATATCGTCGCGTACCCGGGAGTCGCCCTGACCCTCTCCCGCCTCCGCAGCCGCGGATATCCCACCGCCCTGGTGACGGACGCTCACCACGAGGACGCCTGCGAACGTCTCGGCATCTCGGGGCTCGCCCCCTATTTCGACCACATCGTCACCTGCGACCACACGGGAAAAAAGAAGCCGGACCCTGCACCGTTTCTCCTCGCGCTGGACCTGCTCGGAACACGGGCGCCGGAGACCCTCCTGGTGGGGGACAGCCCCCGCCGGGACATCGAGCCCGGGCACCGGCTCGGCCTGATCACCGCCTACGCCAGGTACGGGGACTATTCCCCCGCTCCGGGAAACGGCGGTGCGCATCACGTCCTCATGACGTTCGACGATCTCCTCGACCTGGTCGGGGCGGACGGAGAGGACCGGGGGGAAATCTGATGTGCGGCAGGTTCACCATCACCCTCACCGTCGGCCTCGGCGAGAGATTCTTGGTGCACCTTGACAGGGATCCTGCACCGCAGTACAACATCGCCCCCTCGGAGACGGCTCCGGTGATCTTTTTTTCCGCGGAAAGAGGTGTAAGGGAATTACGGATGATGCAGTGGGGACTCGTCCCCTCCTGGGTAAAGGACCCTGCGACCTCCCGCCGTCCCATCAATGCACGGGCCGAAACCCTGCTCACCCAGCCGCTCTTCCGTTCCGCCACCCTCCACCGGCGGTGCCTCGTCCCGGCCACCGGGTTCCTCGAGTGGCGGAATGAAGGCCGGGGAAAGGTCCCGTTCTATATACGCCGGAAGGATGGACAGCTAATGGCATTTGCAGGACTTTACGAGGTCCGCCAGTGCGATTCGCCGGAACCGCTCAGTACCTTCACCATCGTGACTACCCCGCCGAACCCCCTCGTGGCGCGGTACCATGACCGCATGCCTGCGATTCTTCTTCCAGGATTCGAGCAAAGGTGGATCGAACCCGGGAGCCCGGGGGAAGAGGATCTTGGGGAAATTCTCACCCCCTACCCGGAAGACCTTCTGATAGCTTACCAGGTGTCGGGCGCGGTAAACGCTCCACAGAACAAGGACCCCGCGGTCCTTACCCCCGCAGGAGACCGGAAACTGCCGTTTTAGCGGGTCCGGGAAAGGCCGTCACGGCAGGCTTTCTCCCCCACTCTTACAAATCACGCTTCCTGCGTTTTTATTTCGCGTTGTCCTCTTCGATAAACCGGCCGAGGGTCTCCTGCCCGGGGTCCTTCGGATAGCTAATCCTGCCCCCTGCCACCCGGGCGAAGGGGGTCAAATGGTGCGCCATCCTCGTTCCCGCATCGAGGATGTGCACGACCCTCACTCCCGATATCGTGAGGGCATCCGCTATCAGCGAGCGGTGGCAGTGCCAGGGGACCGCCTCGGCGCACATCAGCGCCACCTTCCCCGAACGGGCGAGATCCATCGCCTCATGCAGGCTTGCCCAGAACCCGTCGGTCTGCATGTAATCGGCATATGCACGGAACGCTTCATGTTTCCACCCTTTGTTGACCGATTCCTGCAACGGGACCGGGTGGCGGAACCCCCCGAGCCCGGCGCAGTGGACGTACCCTATCCCGGAGTCCCTGAGAGCCTGGGCGAGATCCTCCCGGTTGAACCAGGGGTTGTGCCTCGAGCGGGGGACGGTCCTCACGTCGATGACCAGTGAGATCCCCGCTTCTTTCAGGATCCCGATGAACTCTTCGAGCGTATGTGTCGAGTGGCCTATAGTAAACACCGCGGGATCTTCCGGAAGTCCGTCATCGCGTGGGGAACGATCTCCCGGGTCCGGGACGTTTTCAGCGGCCTGGATCGTCATGTTCCGCTCATAGCCCTTGCCATGCGGCCGGAAGGTAACCGGTTATCCCGGGAACCAGCCCGGTTCCCGCCTCGCTGTTCTCTACTCACGTACCAGGCCGTCCCGCCATCTTTTCCAGGGTTTCCCGGACCTCGGCCACATGTCCCGCAACCCTGACCTTCCTCCAGGCCGACGCCACGTTTCCCCGTGGATCGATGAGGAACGTGCTCCGCTCGACGCCATCGAACTCGCGGCCCATCATCTTTTTCTTCTTCCATACTCCGTACGCCTCGAGTACCTCGTGTCCGGTGTCAGAGAGCAGGGTGATACGGAGATCATGCTTCCCGATGAATTTCCGGTGGCTCTCCTCAGTGTCCGGGCTTATCCCAAGGATCACCGCGTCAAGCCGGGCAAATTCATCGAACTCGTCGGTAAATCCCTTCGCTTCCAGGGTGCAGCCCATGGTATTGTCCTTCGGGTAAAAGTATACGACCACCCACTTTCCCCGGAACGAGTCCAGGCAGACCTCCTTCGCATCTGCCGAGGGGAGGCAGAACCCTGGAGCGGGCATGCCCGCGAGGGGGTCACTCTTTTCGTCACTCATCACGTTTCCTCGTCTCATTCCCGCATAGGGGGCGGAAGGGTATAGAACTGCCGGGCCGCAACCCCGGTGCGTGTCGGGAATTCCGGCCCGCGGACCGGGCGGGCAGGCTCGCGATAACTCCACCCCTGGTTCCCCCGGACCTCACAGGTCGGGTGACAAACTTCATGCTGCGGCACTTCCGCTCCGGGAACGAGGCTGCCTTACGCGGGGTGGCATCTCTGAGCTCCGGGGTCCTTTCATTGCCGCGCTCTACCTTCCCCAGAAAAAAAAATTAGTTATAACCGCCCTATATGCTGTTCCGATAGCAACTATTTTATGAATTGAATACAGAAGAGAAACCGCACATTCTAAGTACTTCGATGAGTTCTCATCGGGGCTTTCACACACAATCGTCCCTTCACCCGTCCGACAGGCCCGGGGATCGAGGGATGAAACCGCATACGGAGAGACCGGAAATGAAACCTGATGAACAGCAGCTATTCGGAGAAGGTTGCAAAAAAACCCCGGCCCGGGGCAGCGGGAATCCGCAGTACATCACCTCGCTCGACAGGGTCGGAGGGCTCCCGCCTCCCCTGAAAGAATCCCTCGCGGATGTGACGAAGAAATTCTCGTTCCGGGCCAACGAGTATTACCTGTCCCTGATCGACTGGAACGACCCGGAAGATCCCATCCGGAAGATCATTATCCCCGATTCGCGGGAACTCGAGGACTGGGGAGCCCTCGATGCATCCGGCGAAAAGACCTACACGGTGGCACCGGGGGTCCAGCACAAGTACCCGCAGACTGCGCTGGTCCTCGCCGTCGACGTGTGCGGCGGGGTCTGCCGTTTCTGCTTCAGAAAACGGCTTTTTATGCGGCATGAAGACGAGATCGCACGTGACCTCTCGCAGGGGATGTCCTATATCGGGCACCATCCCGAGATCACCAACGTCCTGCTCACCGGGGGTGACCCGCTCATCCTTTCCACTCCGCGGCTTGAGGCGATAATCTCCCGCATCAGGGAGATCGATCACGTGAAGATCATCCGCATCGGGAGCAAGATCCCTGCGTTCAACCCGTTCAGGATAACGAACGATCCCACGCTTCCCGCCATGATACGGAACTACAGCACCCCGGAGAAGAAGATCTACCTTATGGCGCATTTCGACCACCCCCGGGAGCTTACCCCCGAGGCTATCCGCGGCATGGAACTGATGCGGGAGGCGGGAGCGATAATCGTGAACCAGACCCCGCTCACCCGGGGAATCAACAGCGATCCGGAGGTCCTTGCAGATCTCTTCAGGAAACTCTCTTTCATCGGGATCCCCCCCTACTATGTGTTCCAGTGCCGCCCGACGCTCGGGAACCGGCACTTCGAACTCCCGGTCGAGGAAGCATACGAGATATTCGAACGGGCACGCACGGCCTGCTCCGGCCTTGCGAAGAGAGCCCGTTTCGTCATGTCGCACGCCTCGGGCAAGATCGAGGTGGTGGGAAAGACCGAGGGAGCAGTGTATTTCAAGTACCACCAGGCGGCCGACCCTGCCGACCGGGGTCGGTTCATGGTCTACCGGAGCAACCCGGACGCGTACTGGTTCGACGATTATACCGAGATGATCGACGATTGCGGTCTTGCGGGCGGAGAAGGGGAGGATTTTCCCTTCAATTCCCGGGGGCCGGGAGTCCCGGACGACTCCAGCGTCACCGGGTGACCGGCAGAGCGAAAATACCCCCCCCCCGTTTTTTCATTCCGGATTGCCCCCCTTACCTGTCTTTCCGCGTCCCCGGTTTTGGTCGCACATCGGAGTAGGCTGCGGGCAGGATTACGGCCCTCCCCGGCCGCCCCATCTGCCACGCGGGGGATCACTTTCCTTTCCTGAAAAAACCCCAGGGATCCCGGAACATCACCCAGCCGTGGTGCTCAGGGAACACCCCCTCCCTGACCGATTTCACCTCTTCGATGGAATAAAACGCGTGGGGATTGAACTGTTTGATCAGTGCGATTACCTCCCCCGCGTCCTGCCTCCTGACCACGGTCAGGAGCACCTTCACTTCCCCGGTCGAACCTACGGCATCGACCTCGGTGACCCCGTAATTCCTCCCCCGGAGCTTCGCGACCAGCTCGGCGGAATCTACCCGGGTGATTACCCGGATTATCACCGTCCCCAGGGAAAGCCGCTCCTCGACAAGCATCCCCATGAGCGTGCCCGTGGCGAACCCTGCACCGTACGCGACATAGGACGCGACATTGGTGAGGTTCTGCATCACCTGCCCGATGGCAAGGAGCCAGATGATCACCTCGAAAAAGCCGATCACCGGCGCGATGTACTTCAGGCCCTTGGAGATGAAGATGACCCTGATCGTCCCCAGGCTGACATCGGCGACCCTTGCCGAGAAGATCAGCGCGGGGAGTATCACCCATGCGAAAATATCACCCGAGACCGAGAATTCCACGCCATCACTTCCGGAGTGATAAAAAAGGTGGTCCCTGCTACCAGATAAGATATAGGGAGCCCGTGAGGGTCACACCCAGCCGCGGAGCCGCATGGCCGAGACGACACGGCTCACGGCGATGGCATACGCCGCCTGTCGCCAGGGGACATTATCCGAGGCGACCAGATCCCTCACGGCATTGTAGGCTTCAATCATCTTCTTTTCAAGCCTCTCATGGATCTCCTGCTCGTCCCAGTGGTCCAGGTTTGTGTTCTGGACCATCTCGAAATATGAAACTATTACCCCGCCGGCATTGCACAGGAAATCGGGAAGGACGATGATGCCCTGTCGTCTCAGGTGCTCGTCGGCCTCGTTGTCCACCGGGCCGTTCGCAAACTCGGCAACGACCTTCGCCTTGATCCGGTCCATGTTCCCCTGGTTGATCACCCCTTCCATTGCGGCGGGGATGAGGATGTCCACCCCGAGCTCGAGGAGTTCCTTGTTGGTGATATTCTTCGATCCGGGGAAATCCCTCACCGAACCGGTCTTTTCCTTATAAGCAAGGACAGCCCTGGTATCAAGCCCGCCCGCGTTGAAAATACCCCCGCTGCTATCGCTCACCGCCACGATCCTGCACCCGTGGAGTTCCTGGCCCAGGACGGCGGCAAAAGAGCCCACATTCCCGAATCCCTGGACCGCGACCGTTGCACCTTTAAGGTCCAGCCCGCGGTCCCTTGCAAGTGCCCCGACGACGTGCCACCCCCCTCTGGCAGTGGCGTCAAGCCTTCCCTCCGACCCCTGGAGGGAGAGGGGTTTTCCGGTGATGACACCGAACGTGGTCCGGCCGGCGAAGAGGGAATACTGGTCCATCATCCAGGCCATGACGTCCTGGTCGGTATACATGTCAGGCGCAGGTATATCCCGGTCAGGGCCGATGATCTGGCAGATCGCCTGGATATACGCACGCGAAAGCATTTCCAGTTCCTTCCTGGAGAGTTTTTTCGGGTCGCAGATGACCCCTCCCTTCGCCCCGCCGAGGGGGAGGTTATGGAGCGCGCACTTCCAGGTCATCAGGGCGGCGAGCCCGCGGACGGTGTCGATATTCTGGCGGGAATGGTACCGAATCCCTCCCTTGGTGGGGCCGAGCGCGTCGTTATACTGCACCCGGAACCCCTTGAACGCCTGTATCGTCCCGTCGTCCATCCGCACGGGGACCGATACGTGCAGTTCCCGCATGGGGAGCTTCAGGAGCGCCTCGACATTTGGAGTCAGCTGGAGATCGAGAGAACAGGTGCAGATGTGCTTCTTGACCGTTTCGAAAAGGTTCGGCTCGTCGCTCATCGCCGATACCCCGGCTCATCTGCTGAAATGATGGAACGGTTCATTGTCACCCTCCTTGCTGGGGACGCATCATGATTTCGACTCCAGGATCCTCGCGATCGCGGACTGCCGGTCTTTCCCGTTCACAGGCTCCTTTTCCCTCATGTTCTCCCCGAAGGTGGGTTTCGCTGCCCTGTAGAAGACCCCGAGCCCGATCCGTCCATCGTGGTTATAGTCCCATTCCCGTATCTTCCCGCATGCCCGCTCGAAATCGGCAGGGTCGTGCGCTTCGAGGTCGTAGACCCGGGGTGTGTAATATTCGGTCATATTGTTGTAGGTTGCGCATATCTGGAGCACTTCGACGAACGAGAACCCGCGGTGATCGATCCCTTCCCGGATCACCCGCTGCAGGGAGTCCATCTTCTTCGTGTATCCCCTGGCGATGTACGTCGCCCCGCTGCAGAGCATGAGCTCCATGGGATTGAACGGCTCCTCGAAACTCCCGAGAGGCGTTGATTTCCCCCGGAAGCCCATGTACGACGTGGGAGTATACTGTCCGGTGGTCAGACCGTACACCCGGTTGTCGTGGATAATCGCGGTGATATCCACGTTGCGTTTCGCGGCGAAGACCAGGTGATCGAGCCCCTCGGCATACGCGTCCCCGTCCCCTGCACAGCAGATGACGTGCAGGTCCGGGTTTGCAATCTTGATCCCTGTAGCCACCGGGAATGTCCGCCCGTGGATGGAATAGAAACTGTTGATCTTCAGGTAGTCGGCAATCTTGGCGTGGCAGCCGATACCGCTCACCAGGACGATCTTTTCCCTCGGGATCCCGTCCTTTTCCATCCCTGCGAGGACATTTTTCAATGCAAACTCGATGGAAAAGTTCCCGCACCCGGGGCACCAGGTGTTCTTCGCGTCGGTGATATAGGTCTCGTCAGCCATGGGATACCACCTCCTTCACCCGGGCGGCGAGTTCGTCGACCGCAAAGGGACGCCCGTCGTATTTCAGGATACGATGGTCTACCCGGATCCCGAACCGGGAAAGCAAAATTCCCAGCTGTCCCGTGGAATTGTCCTCTATCGAGATGATCCTCGATGACCCGTGTATCGCGTTCCGGAATTGCGCCTCGGGGAACGGCCATAGGACAAGGGGCTGCACCACCCTGAGCCCCAGATCGTCCCCGACCTCACCCGCAACCCCCTTGTTCGATCCCCAGCAGAGGAGGACGTCCGGAGATGAGGGGTTCCCGGATACCCTGACCGCGTCGAGTTTCTCCACCTCTTTCTCCAGCGTCAGGCCTTTCCTCTCCCGTTTCTCCACCATCCGCACGGTGATGTCTGCGTCTTCGGTGGTGATCCCGTCTTCGTCGTGCACGTACCCGTTCACTTTTATCACCGCCCCGGGGGACGGCGGGAACATTGCCGGGGAGATGCCCGACGGAGTCGGGGCATACCGCTGATACGGCCCGCCAACCGTTTCGGACGGGGGGGCGAGCCGGGGGATGTCCACCATGTCGTCCGCATAGCTGTAGGTCCCCTCGCAGAGTGTCTTGTCGACCAGGATGATGGCCGGCACCTGGCAGTTCCAGGAGATCTGCATCGCTACCGCGGAGAGCGCTGTCGCCTGTTCCGCGTCTCCGGGGGCCACGATAAGGCGGGGGAACTCCCCCTGCCCCGCGTGAAGGGCGAAGAAGAGCTCGCTCTGGGCGGTGTAGGTAGGAAGCCCCGTGCTCGGCCCGGTCCTCTGTCCGAGCACCACGGTTACCGGGACCTCGGACATTCCCGCCAGGGAGAATCCCTCGGTCATCAGGCAGAACCCTCCGCCGGAAGTGCCCACCGCAGTCTTCTTCCCCGTGTAGGCAAAGCCGAGGGCCATCAGGATCACCCCGATCTCGTTCTCCGGGTGGACCACCTGGATCCCGGTCTCCTTCTGGACCCCGGCAAGGAAATGCAGCACGTTCGAGGCGGGGGTCATGGGATAGGCCACGTACGCGTCCATCCCCCCGCGGATCAGCCCGAGGGCGATCGCCTCGTTTCCTGTCAGGAGGGGTGCCGGGTTCCCGGGGAGGCGGGGGACGCTGTTCCTCGGGCTCGCCGCATCGTACCCCCGCCTGGCGACCCTGAGGTTCAGGTCCAGCGATTTGGGGATGTGCCGTTCGAACACCTCCCGGAGCGTCTCCCAGGGGATCCCGGCCGCACAGGCGAATGCACCGATAATGCACGAGTTCCCCATCACGTCCGGTGCCTTTTCCCCGGCGAGAATGGTATCGATATCCACCGGAATCCCGTCTGGATACTTTACCTTGTACGAGTCGTACACCACGGTCGTGTCGTCGCCGATGAGTTCCGGGTGGAGATCGACCGAGTCCTGGTTCAATGCCAGGACAAAGTCGCAGTGGTTGCGATGGGCCCCGGTCTTCTTCGCACAGGCACGGACGAGTGAAAAATTGTGCCCGCCCTTTATCAGGGAGGGATAATCGAAATAACTGTAGACCGAGTATCCCATCCGGTTGAAGAGCTGGGCCACCAGGAAGCCCGCGCTATTGATCCCGTCGCCGGCCTTCCCCCCGATAAGCGTGCTGAATTCTATCATAATGCACTCAACACACTCCAATAGGGAATGGCCTACTTATGTGTTGCGCCGGGAATTTACTATTCCCAAGAAAACGGATTTATTTCTTTTTTCCCGACTTGAGCGCACGGAGCCGGTCCGCCTCTTCCCTGCATTCCAGCCGGAGGAGGAAGGTGCCGTAACACGGCTTGGTATAGGGAAATATCACCACGTCTCCGGAGAGCCCGATGGTGATCGGAGGGACCCCGATCATGTGTTTTTCAAAAAGAACAAAGCCCGGCTCCACATCGTAGTATTCCTGGAAATGACTCCGGATATACTCCCTGCACTCCTTGAAACTAGCATCCCGCAACAGGATGTCGTAGTTCATAGATTCGATACAACCCAATTGAGCACCTCGTCGATCTTCTTCTTCAGGGGCAAGGGGTTGTGCACCGCCTTCGCCAATATCTTTTCGCAGGGGAACTCTATCTCCGCGGCCACCTCCTCGTAATGCTCGCCATAGACGAGCACCACCATGGCTCCTTCCGAGAGGGCCTGCACCGTCGCGGCATACGTGATACCGGCGTCGTTGTGAATGAATGCGAAGTTATAATCGAAGTCGCGCTTCTTCTCGGCCAGTTCTCCCACGTACCGGTCGATATCCATCACCTCTCCCACGTAGTGCCGGTCCGGGTCCGAGACCTCGACCAGGAGCCTCGCCGCCCTGTTCCCGGCCACGGTCGGGCGGACTCCCCGCTTCCGGAGCGCGGATATGAGATAGAGCGCGATGCCGGTCTGTACCGGCACCTGCGGGCAGCCGAGCAGCAGGACCGCGGTCTTCTGTTCTGATGGGGAATTCATGTCCCGTTCTCCTCGTTTCCTGGAGGAAACACCTTCACCGGTCTAAAACCCCGGGTCCACCCGGGGTTGCCGGCAGGTCTCCGCCGTTGAGTGGTAGTGGGATCCGGGGAGAGATAAGTGATTCCAAAAACGTTCAGCACCGGTCGGGGGGGAAGAGGTCCCGGATCCGCTCCGGGTGGGTGTAGACCGTGAACCTCTGCTCACGGGAGAAACAGACCAGGGTGATGCCGGTCTCTTCGGCGGTGAGGATCCCCCGGTCGGTCGAGGCCGCACGAGATACGACGATCGGGACCCCCGCACGCGCCGATTTGACCACCATGTCCCGGGGCTGGCGGCCGGTGCATCCAAGGACGCAGCGTGAACGGTCGAGGCCGTTGAGGACTGCATGCCCGATCACCTTGTCCATGGTGTTGTGCCTTCCCACGTCGCCGCTCCTCGCCGCCATCCGGCCCTCGCAGAAGAGCACCGATGCATGTACGCCCCCCGTTTTTCTCCAGGTCTCGGTCTCGATCTCGCGCGTGATACGGAACACGTCCTCTTTCCCTATTGTATAGGACGAGTTCACCGCCGGCGGAGGGTTCCGGGCACCGAGGGACCCGGTGGAGATGATCTCCCTCATGCATTCCTCCACGACAGGTGCGGTGACGAAGATATCGTTTCCTTCGACCCTCACCCCTTCGACGCACGGGGCCAGCCCCTGGCAGACCACGAAGCCCGCACCCAGCTCCTCGAGCTGGTCCCCGCTCGCAACCATGCAGGTGAAGAGGTCCCCGTTGATGAACAGCCGGAACCTCTCCTCCCGTGCGACCTGGTCCTCGATGACCTGAACATCCCCGTCCCTCACCTGGATCGCCCGGTGGCGGTAGAGGTTCATGAAGAGGTCTCCTCGGTCACCCATCGCAGGTACGGTTCATACCCCCCGATCACCGGGAGGACGATAGCTTCCGGTACCTCATAGGAATGAATTTCGCCGATCCTCCTGATTACCGCGTCCGATCGATCGTCCGTTGTCTTGATGATCAGGAGGTGTTCTTCTTCCCTGCAGAGTTCTCCCTTCCAGTGGTAGCGCGACCGCACCGGGAGAACGTTCACGCATGCGCAGAGCCGTTTCTCCAGGAGATCTCCTGCGATCTCTTCCGACTGTTCCGGGCCCGACGTTGAGAGTATCACCACGGGTTTTGCCATCATCTCCTCCGGCGTTCGCAGGACTTGCCGGGCCCGGCACGCCTGTGCTTCCGCGCCCGCTCCTCATCCGGAACCGCTCATCTAACTGATAGGAGTACGCATACTTAAGAATTTGGTACGAAAAATCTTTGAAATGAACCGGAATCTATGAGAAAACACGGAATGCGGATATTTTCCCCGGGGCCGGGTGGCAATTTAATGAGTGAGCAGCCCAAATAGGTATTCACATGTACGCACGCCGAATGGGAGACCTGCCCCCCTATCTTTTTGCCCGCATCGACGAGATGAAGGCCAGGAAGATCAGCCAGGGCGTGGATGTGATCGATCTGGGTGTCGGAGACCCGGATCTTCCCACCCCGCCGCATATCGTGGATGCCCTCTGTACCGCAGCCCGGAACCCGGAGAACCACCATTACCCCTCCTATGCGGGCCTTTTTGCCTATCGCGAGGCAGTGGCGGAATGGTACGGCCGGAGGTTCGGGGTGGATTTAAACCCCGCATCCGAAGTCCTCGCGCTCATGGGCTCAAAGGACGGCATCGCGCATATCCCGGAGGCATTTATCAACCCGGGTGACTACGTCCTCGCGCCGAGCCCGGGATACCCGGTATACCAGACCTCCACCCTTTTCGCGGAGGGAAAGGTTCACGAGATGCCCCTCCTCGCAGAGAACGACTTCCTGCCCCGGCTGGACCTGATCCCGAAGGACGTCCGGAAGAAGGCACGCCTGATGTTCATCAACTACCCGAACAACCCCACCTCCGCGATCACCCTCCCCGGGTTCTTCGAGGAAGTGGTGGATTTTGCCAGGGAGAACGACATCCTGGTGGTGCACGACAACGCCTACTCCGAGATCGCGTTCGACGGGTACCGGGCGCCGTCGTTCCTCTCCACCGACGGGGCCATGGAGGTGGGGATCGAGATGCACTCCCTCTCCAAGACCTACAACATGACCGGCTGGCGGATCGGGATGGCGTGCGGGAATGCGGAAATACTGGCCGGACTCGGGCGGGTGAAGACCAACGTGGACTCGGGGGTCTTCAACGCGGTGCAGCACGCCGCGATCACCGCACTCCTCGGCCCCCAGCAGCCGGTGGAGGACGCCTGCAGGATCTACCAGGAACGGCGTGATATCCTGGTGAAAGGGCTCTCCGGACTCGGCTACGAGGTCACCTCCCCCAAAGCGACATTCTACGTGTGGATGGCGGTCGATGACTGCATGGGCTTTACCGCCCGGATGCTCGACGAGGCCGGGATCGTCGTTACCCCGGGCATCGGGTTCGGAAAGGGTGGCGACGGGTACGTGCGGTTCGCCCTCACCCGGTCCTCCGAACGCATACAGGAGGCAATCGAACGGATGCGGGGGATCTCGCCATGAACCTCCCCCCGCACCTCGGGGTCAGGGACGGCCACCTTACTATTGGGAGGCACGACTGCGTCTCCCTGGCAGAGCGGTTCGGCGTTCCGCTGTACGTGACCGACGAGCAGCGGATCATCTCCCGTTACCGGGAATACCGCGACGCGCTCGCCGCCTATTACCCCTACGTCCAGGTCCTCTATGCGGCAAAGGCGAACGGGAACCTGGCGGTCCTTCGTACCCTCGCCATGACGGGAGCCGGAGCCGACGTCTTCTCGTCCGGAGAACTCGTCCTTGCCCTCCGGGCTGGAATTCCCCCCGAAAAACTGCTCTTCAACGGAAATTCGAAGAGCATTGCGGACCTCGCCCTGGCGGTGGAGAAGGGGGTGGCAGTATCGGTGGACTCGCTCGACGAGCTGCACCAGCTCGACCGTGTCGCGGGAGAAGCCGGGAAGACCGCCCGGATCTCGTTCCGGGTCAACCCTGCACTCGAGGTACCCACACACCCCAAGATCGCCACCGGCCTTGCTACGAGCAAGTTCGGCATCGCCCATGAGCGGATTCCCGATGCCTACCGCGAGGCGCTCGCCTGCGGGAACATCGCACCCGTAGGTGTGCATTGCCACATCGGGTCCCAGATCCTGGCCACGGACCCGTTCGCCAGGGCATGCCGGGTAATGATCCGCATCGCCGGGGAACTTACCCGGATGGGCGTCGCCCTCGAGTTCATCGACCTCGGCGGAGGTCTGGGGATCCCTTACCGGCACGAGACCGAGGTCGCCCCCACCCCCGCGGATTATGCAGCGGCGGTGGTCCCGATCTTCCGGGACGGTGTGGAGGAGCTCGGCATCTCACCCCAGTTATGGGTCGAGCCGGGCAGGTCCCTCGTGGGCGATTCGTCGATACTTCTCACCCGGGTCAACTCCGTCAAGAAGGCGCACCGTACCTTCGTCAATGTCGATGCCGGGTTCAACCTGCTGGTCCGCCCGGTGATGTACGATGCCTACCACGAGGTGGTGGTGGCGAACAAGGCATCGTCGCCGGGAAAGGAGACATATACCATCGCCGGCCCGATCTGCGAAACCGGGGACCTCCTGGCCTCGGACCGGCTCCTCCCCGAACTCGCCGCGGGAGATATCGTCGCCGTGCTGGACACGGGGGCCTACGGGTTTGCGATGTCCTCGCAGTACAACAGCCGACCCCGCTGTGCGGAAGTGGTGGTCTCGGGAGAACGGGTCTCCCTTATGCGCCGGGCGGAGACGGTCGAGGACGTGGCGGCGGCCATGGTGACCCCGGACTGGCAGAAATAGGAGGAACGCGGCGTTGCAGTTCCACTACGCGCTGGTCGACGATCTCATCTCCAGGGAAGAGTTCGAGCGCCGTGTGGAAGAGAAGATCACCGAATGCGGCGATCTTCTCGACGAGACCGCCGCTGCCATGCTGGTCGTCCAGGACTGCGGCCGGCACCACATCAAGATACGCGGTTTTTCGGGAGGGCCGAGCCTCCTCTGTTTCTTCGGTAAGGTGGTGACGAAGTCCCCGCCCCGGGAGTTCGCCCGGCAGGACGGGGACCCCGGCCTTGTCGCGAACCTCATCCTGGGAGACGAGACCGGCCAGGTGCGTGCGGTCCTCTGGGACGAAAAAGCCGCCGCACTGGAAGAGATCGAGGAGGGAGACGTGCTCGAGGTGATCGCGAAACCTGGATCCCGCCCGGCGGAAGAGATCACCGTGCTCGCCCTCCGGAAGGCACCGTGCCAGATCGAGTGTGCGACGGAGGTTGCACGGCACCTTTCGCCTCCCGAACAGAAGGAGTGCGACCTCCTGGTCCTGGCCCTGGAACCCCCGCGGACATTCACGCGGAGGGACGGGAGTCCCGGGGAGCTGGTGGAGGGAGTGGCAGCCGACGAAGAGGGGTGCGCCCGGCTGGTCTGCTGGGCCCCCGCCCTGCTCGACGGGATCCCCGCCGGGACCCCGGTTCACGTCGCCGGGGTCCAGCTGAAGTACACCCGCAGCGGGAAGGAATACCACCTCGACGACCGCAGCACCGTCATCCCCGGTGAACACTCGATAACCCCGTCTTTTACTCCCCTCGACCGTCTGGCGGAGGAGGGATCCTTCTCGGTACGGGGATCGGTCCGGTTCGTCGGCCCGGCACGGAGCTTCGCAGCCCGGGACGGGGGGCGGTCGCAGGTACGGAATGTCGTCATAGAAGACGGGACCGGCGAGGTGAGGGTGGCACTGTGGGGCGACCGGGCATCCTGCCCCGTGGTGGCCGGCGAGACGGTGGAGGTTTATAACGCCCGGGCCAAGGCGGGCAGGTTCGGAGGGGTGGAACTCAACGTGGGGAACGGGAGTGCGTTCCTGGTGGTCGGGGGAGAGCACGGAGAAGCGGTTTCATTCGACGGGACGGTGATCGTCACCCGCCACGGTACCTTCGTCGACGACGGGAGCACCCGCTACCTGGTCGTGGGAGATCTTCCCCACGGGCAGGACGTGCATATCGAGGGGACACGCGAAGGAGTGAGGATTACCCCGGCGAAGTGCGAGCCGGTCGTGCCGGACCCTGCCGCGGTGCTCAGGCAGGCGGAGGAGTTCCTCGCCCGCCTGGAGAGTACGGGGTACCCGGAAGGATAGGCCGCATCAGATACTTTCACCCCGCATGGCGCCCAAGTATATCATAGACCCTGAAACGTGTGGTACAGAAAGAGGTGTAAAAATTGACTACAGGCCCCCTTGAGCTTGAAGATCTCCCTGGAGTTGGACCCACGACCGCCGAAAAACTCAGGGAATCCGGATTCGTGACCGTCGAGAGTATCGCCACCGCATCCCCCGTAGACCTGGCGGAGACCGCGGAGATCGGTGAATCGACCGCAAAAAAGATGATCAAGGCCGCCCGCGAACTCGTCGACCTCGGCGGGTTCAAGACCGGCAGAGACGTGTTCGAGCAGAGAAAGGAGATCCGGAAATTAAGGACACGGGTCCCCGAACTTGACGCCCTGCTCGGCGGAGGAATGGAGACCCAGGCCATCACCGAGCTCTACGGTGAGTTCGGGTCCGGGAAGAGTCAGATCGTCCACCAGATGGCGGTCAACGTGCAGCTCCCCGAGGATGAGGGGGGCCTTGCCGGCAGCGCCATCTACATCGACACCGAGAATACCTTCCGCCCCGAGCGTATCGAGCAGATGGTGCTCGGACTGGAGATCCCGGATGCCGATCCACAGGAATTCCTGCAGAATATTCACGTTGCCCGGGCCCACACCTCGGACCACCAGATGCTCATGGTGGAGAGCGCCAAGGAACGTGCGGCCGAAATGCGGAACTCCGACCGGCCGGTCAGGCTGTTCATCATCGACTCCCTCACTGCCCATTTCAGGGCGGAGTACGCAGGAAGGGGCACGCTCGCCACCCGGCAGCAGAAGCTGAACCGCCACATGCACGAGCTGTTCAAGCTGGTTGACGAGAACAATGCCGTCGCGCTGGTGACCAACCAGGTGATGTCCAACCCTGCCGTGTTCTTCGGGGACCCGACCAAACCAATCGGAGGAAATATCGTAGGGCACACCGCAACCTTCCGTATCTACCTGCGCAAGAGCAAGGGCGGAAAGCGTATTGCCCGCCTGGTCGACAGCCCCAACCTCCCCGAAGGAGAGGCCGCGTTCATGGTAGAGGAGGCAGGTATCAAGTCGTGCTGAGTGCAGTCCTGACGGATGTGGACGGCACCATCACCGATCACCGGCGGCGGATCAACACCAGGGCTGTCGAGACTATCCGGGTGTTGGTCGACCACGGGATCGATGTGGTGCTCGCCAGCGGGAATACCGCCTGCTTTATGGACGCGGTATGCCGCATGGTGGGTACCTCGGGCAATTATATCGCAGAGAACGGCGGGGTGTACCGGATCGGGTTCGGGAACGAACCCGTGGTTATAGGCGACCGGTCCGTAAGCCTCGCTGCACTTGAAACTCTGGAACACTATTACCGTGAAAAGGGGATCACCCTGGAGCGGTACAGTTTTAACTATCGTTTTGCCGACGTCGCCTTTGCAAAGACCGTCCCAACCGAAGAGGTACGTGCGGTCCTCAAAGGACAGCCGGTGAAAGTCCTTGATACCGGCTTTGCCCTGCACCTCCAGGAAAAAGGCATGAACAAGGGGGTAGCGTTCCTCGCCCTGGCAAAGGACCTGGGAATTCCTGCGTCGGAATTCCTTGCGGTGGGCGATGCCATGAACGATGCCGAGATGCTCTCCCACGCGGGTGTCGGAGTCGCGGTGGCCAATGCACAAAAGGAGTTAAAAGAGACCGCGACCATGGTCACGGAGAGTAAAAATGGTGACGGGTTTGTCGAAGCCGTCGAGAGATATTTCCCTATTTCCGTGAAAGATAACGATCAACGACGATGAAGTCCTTGATGTCCTTCACCGCCTCAAAGGACACGAACAACCTGTCGCCTTCCACCCGGTATCCGGTTGTATCGAACGAGGGATCGGGGTAGACCACGAGATCGACCACCTGTCCGGTGTCGAAATCGACCACCAGGTTTTTCAGCGTTCCGATGACCTTTCCCTCATTGGTAACAATTTTCTTCCGGGAGAGACTTCTGGCCAGTACGCGGGACATGAACAAGATTGTTGAATTATTAATATTTAAAGATGTTTAAAACCCGTTCCAGAGCGCAGGAGAGTCTGGAAAGGTCATCAGGAGAGGATATCGCGGGCCTCACGGATATCGCGGGCGGTCACGGTTTTCCGGCCCGAATGAGCGGCAAGTTTCTGGGCTTCTTTTGACACCTTTACCCCGTATTCCTCCATTATTTCCGCCAGTGCCGTCACGGCATCTGAGCTTACTCTCTCTGCACCGGTCTGCCGGATCAGGCGGCCGACAGGGGCTATAGGTAGTTCGGTCATGGGAATGTCTCACTTTCGGGTATCCCACCGGAGAACGCCGGTTGAGAGCACCTCTACTTCTATTCGGGTACAACTACAAAAAGACTGTTCCCCCCTTGAATAAAATCACATAATTCCATTGCATGGAGCAGGTTCAGAATGAAATGGGCGAAGGCATAGTTATAAAAAAAGAAAACTGGAGATTTGGTCAGAGGGACGGGAATACCTTGATAATATCCGACTGGGTGAGAATCCCCACCGGTTTGTCGCCGTCCATCACCACCAGGCGCCCGATCTCGCGTTCCTTGAACCTCCGGATGACCTCGAAGAGCTGCACATCGGAGGAGGCTTTCACCACGTCCTGGGTCATTATCCCGGAGACCGGAAGATCGAAGGATTTCTTCTCCTCCATCGCCCGTGCGAGGTCGCTCATGGTCACGATACCGAGCATCTTCCCGTCCCCCACGACGGGGGCACCATGGATATGACTGCTGTTGAACAGGTGCAGGGCAAATGCCAGGGTGTCCCCGCTCTTCAGGGTGATCAGGGGTGACGACATGTAGTACCTGATCGGCTTCTTCGGCAGGGAGATCATCTCCGATGTGGAGATGAGCAGTGTCGACCCTGTCTCATCTTTTCCGTATACCTCTCCCCTTACCAAAAGTTTGTTCACCGGGGTGGGGCCGATGGTGATTGCGTCACCGATCTCGAAGATCTTCAGGCTCCCGATGATCTTCGCGCTTGCCTGGCATATGTCCGGATGGCAGAGCGTGATAAATGCTATCTCCACCACTTTGACGCCGGGTACCTGCTCCCCGTTCCGGAAGATGGGCACTTCGTACTCCTTGTCGGAGATATTCAGGTTCAGTTCCTTATACGCCCTTCCGGTAGGATTGTAACCCCCTTTGGGCCCTGGAATGCCGTCCACCAGCCCGATGGTCTTTAAGGCCTGCATCTGGTTTCTGACCGTGCCCGGGTTCCGCTTGATGACCTCGGCGATCTCCTCCCCCTTGATGGGATGGGAGTGCTGGTGATAAAGGGTGATAAGGGTGATGAGGATGTCCTTCTGAATAAGGGACAAATCCATAATGGTTTATCCTATGCGTGGGCATATATAGATTGGGTTGAAATCTCGTGGAGTTCGAGAAGATCCCCACAATTCCCACCGCAGACGAGATTCTGGACGTCAGTTTCCGCAGGGCTGCCTCGAAGATGAGGCTGAAGCAGAACAAAGATCGCGCCAACGAGGAGTTTGTCAGGTCCGTCAACCAGGCAGTGCATGACCGCCTGGTCCGGATAATGCAGGCTTTTCCCGATTTTGAAACTCTTCCTGTATTCTACAGGGAGGTCGTCGAGATCCTCTGGGGCATGGACAGGATACGGCAGGCGCTGGGAGGAGTGGGCTGGGCCGCCCGGTGGGCAAGAACCCACGGGCCGGGTCTGACATATCAGACCAGAAAGGCTGAAGATACGGCAATATTGAGAAAACGGGCCGTGGCACGTCTCTCATCGGTAGTGCACCAGATCAACGGGGACCTGGTGTTCTTAAACGAGGTACGGAACGTGCTCCGGAAGCTCCCCCACGTGGGCGACGAGTTCACCGTGGTGGTGGCGGGATACCCCAACGTGGGGAAATCCTCGTTTATCCAGATGGTATCGACCGCCTCACCGGAGATCGCCTCCTATCCCTTCACTACCAAAGGGATCATCGTAGGGCACCGGGAAGTGGGACGGGACCGCGTCCAGTTCATCGACACCCCGGGGGTTCTCGACCGCCCGGCGGCGGACCGGAACGCGATCGAGCGCCAGGCACTCACTGCGATAGTGAACCTTGCCGATGTGGTGCTCTATATCCTTGATCCAAGCGAGCACTGCGGATATTCGCTGGAAGAACAGGTCCGGTTGCAGCACGAGATTGAGGAGATGGTGGACGTCCCGGTCATCGTGGTGGCGAACAAAACGGATCTCGGATACTTTGACGGGTACATCAATATGTCCACGGAGAGCGGCGACGGGGTATTCGAGGTCGTGGACACCCTCCTTGCATACAAACCCGAGCCGGTCCCGGAAGAGTGCGTGGAAATCCAGGAATAATTCTTTTTTATCAGATCTGATCATTAAACGGCCCGGCCTTGTTTCAAGAGCCGGACCTTGCAGTTATAACGGCCGGAACGATTCCGGTCACAGTTGGAGGTTACAGAACGGTGACGAGGTAACCGATTAAAAATCCGATTATCGCCCCGCCGTTGATGGGTGGGAGACCTGCCTGCGGCTTTCCCTTGATCACGTAGGAGAGCAGGAATATCAGTCCCAGGACAGACCCGATCATGGCTCCCAGTGCCGGTACGCTGATCGGCCCGAGACGGACCGAGGCGGTATACACGTTGGCGGAGACCACCAGGATGGAGGGCATGATCAGGTCTCCCATTCCGATAAGAAACGCACTACGCTCCCCTTCGCCGGTAGTATCGAGTCCGTCGCGCCGATACGAGTAATCCTTCTTTTTGGGAACGATGAAGAGGATGGGACTCTTCAGGTTCACCACCCCTTCGGCAAGGGTGAGCATGTGCTTGGTCCGGTATACCGAGATCGCGTCGTACACGGCGAGTGCCGCGAGAAGGAGGACAACGGGGATCACGTCGAGGGAGATCCCGAATATCGATGCCGCGCCCGCGGCGATCAGCAGCCCGAGCGTATCGAGGACGTACCATTCGGGATACAGGTACAGGACCACGGTCGCTGCGATCGAAGCAGCAAGTGCGAGTACCGACCCGGTAAGGGTGTCACCCATCAGTACGAACGTGATTCCCGAGAAGATGTAAACAAAGGTGAAAAATATGGAGATCAGGATGATGGCCTGGATCACCTTTTCAGCCTTGTACCGGATGAGCAGGAGAAGCAGCCCGGTGAACACCAGGAGAATGGCAATGAAAATCAGGGGATTTACCAGCGATTCCGGGTTTTCGAATACCACGATCCCGGCATCGATGAGCGGGAGGGAGAGCAGTATCGCTCCGACTTCGACTATCACCAGCATCACCGGCATGGCAAGAAGAGGCATTATTCTCCCGAAATTCATGGTATTTCCCCTGATTATGAGTTAGTTTAATTAATAGGTGTTCATCATGTAAAAACATGGATGTACGGGAGTACGCAGGAGATATTATCCTGGTGGCGGTGCTGGTCATCTCCGCGGTGGTCCTCATCTCCAGGCTGTATTACGACCTGATCGTAGTGACCTCCGGATTTCTGATGGCGCTCTCGCTCGGGCTTTTCCTGCTCATGATCCACCGGAAGATCCGGGTGATCGAGCAGAACATGATCAACAGGGAGCGGATGATCAGGGTCAACCTGGAGGAGATATCTGCCAAGATGGCGCATAAGTATGACAGCACGATCGCGCATATCGACGGCGTGGTAGAAGAGTTTTCCCGGCGGGTCTACCGGTAATTCCAGGAGTACACACAAAATGGGCGTCGCGTTACGGGACATCATCGCCGATTACAAGGTTCCGGTCACCTGGGAATCGCTCGGGGGAGTTGCGGTGGTGGATGCCCATAATGCCCTGTACCAGTTCCTCTCGATAATCCGCCAGCCGGACGGGACCCCGCTGATGGACCACCGGGGCAGGATCACCTCGCATCTTTCCGGGATCCTCTTCCGCACGGTAAATTTCATGGAGAAAGGAATCCGGACCGCGTACGTATTCGACGGGAAGCCCCCGGAACTAAAAAGCGAGACTGTCGCCCAGCGGAGATCGGTGCGGCAGGAAGCGGGGGACCGCTGGCAGGAAGCCCTCGAGAAAGGGGATATCGAGGAGGCGTACAAGCAGGCACGTTCTTCGTCGAGGATCGACGACCAGGTGCTGGAGACCTCGAAGAAACTTCTCGGGTTGCTGGGAATCCCCATAATACAGGCCCCGAGCGAGGGGGAGGCCCAGGCGGCGGCCATGGTGGCTTCGGGGAACGCCAGGTACGTCGTCTCCCAGGACTACGACACCCTCCTCTTCGGGGGACCTGCTCTCGTCCGGAACCTGACCGTGAGCGGGAAACGGAAGGTCCGCGGCCGGACGATCACCATCAGCCCGGAACGGATCCAGCTCCAGGAGGTCCTCGCCGGGCTCTCCGTCACCAGGGAACAGCTGATACAGATCTCGATCCTGGTAGGCACGGACTTCAACGCAGGAGTCAGAGGGATCGGGGCGAAAACTGCCCTCAAGATCGTGCAGAAAGGTGATTTCGCCTCAACGATGGCCGGGAAGCAACCCGAACTGGACTATGATCCGATAATGGAATTCTTCACCTCCCCGCCGGTCACCGACGATTACGAGCTTGCATGGCAGCCCCCCGATAAGGAAGGGATTGTCGCCATGCTCTGCGAGGACTTCGATTTTTCTGAGGACCGGATTAGGAAGGCGCTGGAAGGTATGGGCGCAAAGACCGGGCAGAAGACGCTGGATGCCTGGTTCTGATCTCTTTCACGATTCTGTGAGAAGAGCGTGAGAGCCTGGATATTCTGAACTGTCGTAAGTCCAGGCTCTTTTTTTATGGTACTTGAAATTGAGCGAGAACGGACAAGGACAAAATTTTACCGAAATATCGTGTCGGGGGCTGCCGCAGGGACGGCGGGGAAGCCCCCGAGAATGTCACGTGGATAAGGATGTCAACAAAGTGGAAAAACGCCTATAAAATCTTTATTTCTTCTCCCCACCCTTCCCCATTTCCCGCCAGGTGAAGATGAAACGCTGCAGTGCGGTAATGTGCCCCATTATCCCGAAGACGAGGAGCAGCCAGGCGAGGAGGGTGAGGCCGAATATCGGGTCGGGGAACGCGAGCTGCAGGAACCCAGCGACAAGGATCAGGACGAGCCGGTCCGCTCGCCCGAGCACGCCCCCGTAGTTCCGCCCGACTCCCACCGCCTGCGACTGCGTCCCCAGGTACGAGGACATCAGCACCCCGGTGAGCGCAAGGACCCCGATGGGCCATGGAGCGAGGCCTCCGGCAAAGATCCCGACGATGATGAAGATGTCCGCGTACCGGTCGATAACGTGGTCGAGGAAGTCCCCTTTCGGGCTCTGGATGTTCATGGCTCTTGCGAGCGCCCCGTCGAGGGAATCAAAGACCGCGTTTAAGAGGACCATGAGGGTCCCGACCAGCACGTTCTCGTAAAAATATGCGACTCCAGCAAATCCGGCCACGATGAAGGATCCCACGGTTAGGATATTGGGGGTGAGCCCCAGTTTGAGGGAGACCGCTATCAGCGGCTTGAAATAGTCCTTCACATGGGGGCGGAACTGGTCGAGCGTCATGATAGGTGTGGCAGGATCCTTCCTACGGTTTCAGGTACGCCGACCAGTCGATCGTCCCGAACGAGGCGGGCAGTTCTCCTTTTATGAAACGTTCGATACAATCGGCGCATTCCCGGATATCCTTATCTGTCGTGTCCAGTTCATATATGTGACTGCCATGGTGCTCCTCGAGGGTCTCGATCAGGATCACGTCGAGCGCCTCGGCCTCCACGTTCTCCCTGATCTTTCCAGGAGTATAGTTCCGGAGAGTGAGCCGTTTCTCGAGTACGTCGGGCCGGCAGCGGAGGACCACCACCTCGTCGCAGGGGAGCAGGTGTGCGAGCTGCCCCTCGACGAACCCTTCCACCGGGGTAAACCCGGCGACCCACCGCTCCTCGTCGATCACCAGGGTATCCCGGGTCACGTCCCGCTCGATCACGTAAGGGTCCATCGTGTCCCGGAGGTGGACCACACGATATCCCCGGCCCTCGAGTTCCCCTGCAATCGAGGTCTTTCCGGTTCCGGGAGTGCCCGTGATGCCGTACATCATAGGTTTCGCACCGCGGAGAGGAACAGTTCGTTCTCCCAGTCCTCGCCGATGCTCACTCTGACGTAGTGATCGGGAAGCCCGCGGAAGCTCCGGCAGGACCGGACTATAACCCCCTGTTCCGCGAGCAGTTCCACCGCCTGGTCACCGGTGTGCGGTGCTACGTCCACCATCACGAAATTGGCTCCGGAGGAGGTGACCGGGAGAGGGCACTCCCGTACGAAACGTTCCCGCCAGACGGCGACACGGGCTACGGTCTCCTCGACGTGCGTCCGGTCGAGGAGTGCACCCCGGGCCGTCTCGGACGAAACGGTGTTCAGGGTAAACGGGGTCGCGGCCCGGGTATAGAAGGGCGCGAGCCATCCGGGAACGAACGCGTATCCTATCCGGAGCCCAGCGAGGGAATACACCTTGGACATGGTCCGCCCGATGATCAGGTTTTCGTACTTCTCCAGCAGGGGGAGATAGTCGACCCCGGAAAACTCCACATAGGCGTTATCCAGGAAGAGCACCCCGTCGATACCCTCCAGGATGGTTTCCAGTTCTCCGGGTGGAGTCATGGTGCCGGTGGGGTTGTTCGGGGTGCAGAGGAACGAGAGTTTCGCACCCCTGCAGGCCCGGACGAAAGTCTCCGCGTTCACCGAAAAATCCGCATTTCTCCGGACTTCCTCGACTCTTGCACCCTGGGCGACCGCTGCGAGCCGGTAGAAGGAGAACGTGGGGACAGAGATCGCCACCCTGTCCCCGGGGTCCACGAGAGTGCGGATCACGGTCTCGATGACCCCGTCCATTCCTACCCCGGTCACGAAGTGGTAGTCCCCGTAATGGCGTTCCAGGGTATCGAGCAGGGACCTGACCTTCTCGTCGGGATACCTGTTCACGCGCTGCAGGGCCTGGCACCCGAGCTCCACCGCCAGGGGAGAGGGCGGGCGCGGGTTCTCGTTGCTCGCGAGCCTCGCAATCCGGGAAAGCCCCCGCTCTTTTGCGATCTCCTCCGCCTTTCTGGCGAAGACATAGCCCTCGCTCCGAAAACACTCCCTAACCAAGCGCTCCATTGATCACTCCGACCGCCTGGTCGATCTCCTCCGGCGAGATGACCAGAGGGGGGACCAGCCGGAGGTTTCCATCCGCCGCACAGTTGACCAGGACCCCGTTCTTTGCGCACTCCTTCTGCACCCCGGGGCACCTCTCACCCACGGGAACGCCGATCATCAGCCCCCTGGCGCGGGGACTGTGGGCGGAAAGTCCCTTCCTGAACCGCTCCCCCTTCGCCGCAACCCCGGGGAGGACTTCCCGGATGACCTCGATGGTCGCGAGCGCCGCAGCGCACGCGAGAGGGCCGCCCGCGAAGGTGCTCCCGTGCTGGCTCGTCTTGAACTCGAGCCCTTCCCGGGCGACGAGCGCCCCCATGGGGAAGCCGCTCGCGATGCCTTTCGCAAGGGTGACCAGGTCGGGCCTGACGTTCGTATGCTGGATTGCGAGCCATTTACCGGTCCTCCCCATGCCTGTCTGCACCTCGT
Source organism: Methanolinea mesophila (assembly GCF_017873855.1). Taxonomy (NCBI): domain Archaea; kingdom Methanobacteriati; phylum Methanobacteriota; class Methanomicrobia; order Methanomicrobiales; family Methanoregulaceae; genus Methanolinea; species Methanolinea mesophila. The sequence continues at coordinate 2,217,522 of NZ_JAGGKR010000001.1, read as the reverse complement.
CGACGATCATCAGCGCACCGTGCGAGTCGCAGCATTCCCTGACACCCTTCAGGAAGTCGTCTCCGGGAATTATCACCCCGGCCTCGCCCTGGATGGGCTCCACGACGACTGCGGCGGTCTGGTCGTTCACCGACCTGCAGAGCCCGTCGAGATCGCCGTACTCGACGAAGGTGCAACGGGGTTCGAGGGGCATGAAAGGCTCCCGTATGGCCGGCTTATGGGTCACCGCGAGGGAGCCCATGGTCCTTCCGTGGAACCCGTGGGTAAAGGCCACGAAGTCTTTCCTCCCGGTGGCGATCCGCGCGAGTTTGATCGCGCCTTCCATCGCTTCGGCTCCCGAATTGGAGAAGAATGCCTTGTGCATCCCGGTAATCTCCACCAGGACCTTTGCCAGTTCTCCCTGGTGCGGGACGTAGTAGAGGTTCGAGCAGTGGATCAGTTCCCGGGCCTGGTCGCAGATTGCCCTGACCACGCGGGGGTGGCAGTGCCCGGTGCTGCAGACCGCGATCCCTGCCACGCAGTCGATATACTCGTTCCCGTCGGCGTCCCAGACTTTCGACCCGAGCCCCCGGGTGAGCATGATCTCCCGGGAGAATGCGGGCATATAGTACCGGGCATCCAGTTCCCGGTATGAGTTGCTAATTTCCATTATTCACCTGATGATTGTGTTATTCGTATTCGATCGTGGCGGGAGGCTTGGAGGTGATGTCGTAGACCACCCTGGCGACGCTGGGGATCTCGGAGGTGATCCGGGAGGAGATCCGTTCCAGCAGTTCGTACGGGAGGTGGAGGGGGTCGGCCGTCATCCCGTCCCGGGAGTTGACCGCCCTGACGGCAATGATCCAGCCGTGCACCCGGTTGTCGCCCTTAACCCCGGTCCCGAGGCCGAGGACCGCGGCGAAACACTGCCACGGGCGGTATTTCTCTATCAGCTCCTCCTCGACGATCTGGTTGGCTTCCCTGGCTACCGCGACCTTCTCCGGGGTGACCTCCCCGAGTACCCGGACGGCAAGCCCCGGGCCTGGAAAAGGCATCCGGTGTTGGATCTCCGATGGAAGGCCGAGCGCCCCGGCCACCTCGCGTACCTCGTCCTTGTAGAGATCCCTGATAGGTTCGAGGACTTTCGTGAATTCCATGTGGAGCGGCATCCCCCCCACATTGTGGTGGCTCTTTATCCCCCCCTCGCTCTCTATCCTGTCAGGGTAGATGGTCCCCTGGAGAAGATATTTTGCCCCGGTTTTCCGGGCCTCGCGCTCGAATACCCGGATGAACCGCTCCCCGATCACCTTCCTCTTCTCTTCGGGGTCGCAGACTCCCATGAGCGCCTCGAAGAACTCGTCTCCGGCCCTGGCGACGTGGAGGTTCATGTCACCGAAAAGATACGATATCCTCTCGGTCTCCCCTTTGCGCATCAGGCCGGTGTCTACATAGATGGGGACAAGGCGGTCGCCGATCGCGTGTGACGCGAGCGCGGCGCAGACCGAGCTGTCCACGCCGCCCGAGAGCGCGATCACCACCCTTTCGTCTCCTGCTTCCTGCCGGATCTCCTCGGTGGCCTGCGCGATAAACTTCTGTGCATTCACCATTGTTGCTCTTACCTCCTGCCCGCATCCGCCCTGCAGGCCTCCACGAACCCCAGGAACGGGGGAGAGGGCCTGGCCGGCCGGGAGCGGAATTCGGGGTGGAACTGCGTTGCCATGAAGAAGGGATGGCCCGGCAGTTCCAGGATCTCCATCCGGTTTTTATATACTCCGGCAAAGACGACCCCCGCTTTTTCCAGCTGGGCGAGATACTGGGGGTTGACCTCGTACCGGTGCCGGTGACGTTCCACGATCTCGGCCTTCTTGTAAAGGTCCATTGCCATAGTACCTTCGCGGATGGTGACCGGGTAATTACCAAGCCTCATTGTCCCCCCGAGGTCCGTGACCGACTCCTGCTCCGGGAGGATGGCGATCACATGCCTGCCATCGCCGAACTCGGCACTCGTCGCATCTTCCCAGCCGATGACATGCCGCGAATATTCCACCACCGCGAGCTGGAACCCCAGGCACAGCCCGAGGAACGGGATGTTCCTCGTCCTGGCAGTCCTTATCGCGTCTATCTTCCCCTCGATCCCTCTCTTGCCGAATCCTCCGGGCACGAGTATCCCGTTGAACTCGCGCAGCTGGTTCTCTTCGCACCGTTCCGCGTCGAGCCAGGTGATCTTCACCTCGGTGGACAGGGCCCGCCCGGCGTGTTTTAAGGCCTCCTTGATGGAGAGGTAGACGTCCTCTATCCCGTATTTGCTCACGATCCCCACGCTGACCCTGCTGGTATATTCCCTGGTCACGACGTGGTACCAGTCTCCGGAGACCTCTCTCTTCTCGAGGCCGAGGTGCCTGGAAAGGACGTCCGGAAGACCTTCCTTTTCCATCTCCATAGGCACCTGGTAGATGTCGGGAACGGTGGCCGCGCTGATCACTCCCTGCTGGGGAAGATCGCAGAACTGGGAGATCTTCCGCTTGGTGTGGGTGCCGATGGGGCGCTCGCTCCTCCCGACGATGATATCCGCATGGAGCCCAAGTTCACGCAGGGTCTTGACCGAATGCTGGGTGGGTTTGGTTTTTAAATCGCCCATAGTATCCTCGGGGATCAGGGTAACGTGGAGCAGTACGGTCTCCGTGGGGAGCAGTTCCCCCCTCATCTGGCGCACGGCCTCGAGGAAGGGCATGCTCTCGATGTCTCCCACGGTCCCTCCGACCTCCACCAGGCAGATGTCCGCCTTCCCGTTCGCCGCACCGTCCTCTCCCGCGGCACCGCGGATGCAGCTCTTGATCTCCTCGGTGATGTGGGGGATTATCTGCACCGTCTCGCCAAGGTAGTCACCGCGGCGCTCCTTCTCGATCACGCTGCGATAGACCTTCCCGGTAGTGATGTTGTGAGACGCGGAGAGCTCTATATCCAGGAATCGTTCGTAATTTCCGAGATCGAGGTCGACTTCGCTTCCGTCCGCGAGTACGAACACCTCACCGTGCTGCGCCGGGTTCATGGTCCCGGCATCGATATTCAGGTAGGGGTCGATCTTCACCGCGGTCACCTCGTACCCCCGGTTCTTCAGAATCCGCCCCACCGATGCCGCCGTGATCCCTTTTCCAAGGCCGCTCATCACTCCCCCGGTGATAAATATATATTTCACAGTATTCCCACTTCCCGCATAATCGGTTCAGATGACAGTACTACTGGGAAATAAAAGAAGATAGTTGTATTCCAGCGGTATGTGGAGTGCCGGCGTAACCTCTCCCCGGGGCTGCGGTCGTCAGATGCGTCCAGGAGCGCTTGCACACCGCTATCGCTGTTTCAGGACTGCAAAAGCCGCGGAACTTCGGGAAAGGATCACGTTCCCACCCTCTGCATGACGGACATCGCCCTCGGCAAAGGCGACCCTCTTCCCCTTCCTGATCACCCTGCCGGACGCCACCAGGAGGTCTCCCGCCCTCGCACCTGCGATGAAGGTCGTGGTCTCGGAGATCGTCGCGATCTGTTCACCGGGAGCGAGCAGGGAGTAGATGGCCAGCACCATGGCTTCGTCGGCAAGCGCGGTAAAGAGGCCTCCCTGGAGCCAGTCCTCCCCGTTCAACATGTCGGGCCGGACCTTCATGGATATCTCGGCATTCCCCTCGCAGACGTCCCCGATCTCGATGTCCATAAGGCGGAAAAAAGGGTTCGCATCTCTCCCGGACTGCCTTATTTTCTCCAGATAATTCATGCCTGTGTAGTTTTCGCCCCCCGGAGGATAATCTTTCCCCGGGCTCACGCTTATGACGATCCGGGAAGACCCTTATGCCGCATGAATCACGAAGAGACGGAATCCCTGTTAAAAGACCTGGTCTGGCTCAATGCGGTCATCGCCACCGAACTCATCCAGATCACGGAGAACACCTCCGCGATCCTCCGGAAGTCTCCCCCGCCCGCATCCTGCCTCGCTGACCACAACCGGATCCGGGAGATCGCGCTCTCCATCGCCGAGCGCTGCAATCCCGACACCACCCTCCGGGCCCACCTCACCGGACACGAATAAGTTATTGGCAAAATCTCCCCATAATCTTATGATATAACCGGCCGGGCTGCAGTCTCCCACGAGACCATCGCCCGGTGCCTGGACACCCTTCGACCGGTCGGCGACCGGTGAATTGGACCGATCATGAACCCGACACCCCACGAGCCGGCAGGCGATTATACCATTATTATCCCGGCGTACAACGAGGAGCGACGGATCGGCCCGCTCCTCGGGAGCCTCGCAGGCTTCCCGGGAATCTTCCTGGTGATCTGTGACGGAAACGACGGCACCCCCGACCTGGTGAAGCGTTTCGCTTCCGAAAACCCCGGTGTGCGGATCAGCGCCTGCCGGTACGACCACCGGCTGGGGAAAGGCGGGGCGATTAAAGAGGGTTTTACACTCGCCGGAACCCCCCGAGTAGGGTACATGGACGCCGACGGCTCCACTTCGATCGAACAGATGACCCGGCTCTTGGACGGTCTCGACCACGCGGACGGGGTGATCGGTTCGCGCTGGCTCCCCGACTCGGTGATCACCGTCCCCCAGGGATTTTCAAGGAAAGTCCAGAGCCGCATTTTCAACCTCCTTATCCGGGCGCTCTTCGGCCTCTCCTTCAGGGACACCCAGTGCGGGGCAAAAGTGTTTAAAAAAGAGGCAATAGATGCTGTACTGGAAAAAATGACCTCCACGGGATTTGAGTTCGATGTGGAGCTCTTATGGAGGCTCGAATCGGCGGGATACAGGGTCCGGGAATGTCCCATAACATGGACGAACAGGGACGAGTCCCGGCTCCGGGGCGGGGAAGGCTTCGGAATGTTCACCGCCCTGATGCGCCTCCGGTGGAAGGGGTGACGAATGGCGGCCGGACCGGGTGAATCCAGGAAGCGGGAGGCGTTTCGTCTTTTCGAAGACGGGCGCTACGACGAATCGTATGCAGCCTGCATGACCCTCCCCCCGGATGGAAAAGACGAGGCCGTAGCGGTGCTCTGTGCCACCAATCTCTTCTACATGGGACGCTACAACGATGCGGAGGCTCATTTCAGGGATCTTGCCCGCGTCCTCCCGGGATCTTCCCACGTCCAGAGCTACCTCGGCCGGATCCTGGAGATGAAAGGAGACGACGAGGCGGTGGCCGCATATGCCAGGGCGGTCCGGCTCGATCCGGCGAACCAGGAGGCCCTCCGGCGATATTCGGCATGGGTCATGCGTTCGGGGGACTGGAGAAAGGCGATCCCGGTGCTTGAAGCACTCCTTGCCAGGTCGGGGAGGGAGGACGACGCCCGCTCGCTGATGGGTGCGCTGGTCCGGGCGGGGAGGGCCCGTGATGCGCTGGAGGTGCACCGGGTCCACCTCAAAGGCAGGGAAGACATGCCCGAATACTCCGATGCGCTGATCGCATGCGGAGAGTTCCGGAAAGCGCAGGAACTTCTCCTGGACCGGTATACCCGTCATGGTGACCCTGCCGACCTCCGCGGCTACCTGCACACCCTTTCCATGACCGATCGCGAGGCCGCGCGTGAGGCATACCGGTCCCATTGCCTCGAAGGTGCCGGTGACACGACCCTCTGCAGGGACTACCTCAGGCTGCTCCGGGCATCGGGGAATGAGGACGAGGCATTTTCGGCCGGGAGGGCATTCCTCGAACAGAGGGAACCCGGTCCCGGCCCGCTGTATATGCTCGAATATGCGGAGATTGCCGCAGACCTCGGAAGACGGGAAGAGGCGGGAGAGATATACGCGAGCATCATCCGCCAGGAGCTTGCCGGGCTCGAACACCCCGACCTCCTCGCCAGGCTCTTTGACAGCTACCGGCACTACCTGGTGACCTACTATCCCGTTCCCGAAGCGCTCGACAGGTTCCGTGACCTGGTCCTGGGGAACACCCATCCCGAAAGCCTGTGCGCTGCCGGGAGGTTCTATGAGGCGATCGGCGACACCACGGAGGCCAGGGCATGGTTCTACCGTTCTTTCAGGGCGGACTTTCTTCGGGGGGGCATCGAATATGCCAGGTTCCTCCAGCGCCACGGAGACGGGAGGGAATGTGAAAAAACCCTGCTCTACGTGCTGCAGAACCTCAGGAAAACCGGTGACCTGGTCATGCTCGCCGGAGTTGCGGTCGAGGAGAAGAACGGGATATACCGGCACAAAAGGCTCCGGGAAGCGCTTATTGCCAGGCTCGACTCGACGGTTGAGACTCTGCCCACCCTGGGACTGGAGTACCTCTCCGTGCTCCTCCTGGTCGAAGGCAGCGCCGGTCTCCAGGAGAAGGACTACTCCGGGGCAAAACGGTGCGGGTTACGCGGACTCGATGTGCTCCCCCACTATTCCACGCAGATTGGGACGGACGATTTCACCGGACTGCTCGCGGCGTGCAAGGCACGAAGCCTGACCGATCTCCCGGTGCTCCCGCCAGTCTCCGTTCCGCCTCCACCGGCCCCGGACGCCGCTCCCCCGCCGGAGGTGCTGCTCGGGCTCGACGAGAAGGAAACCGCGATACTCGAGTTCCTCCGGGCACACCGGACGGGTACCGAAATGGATCTCCGGGCCGTGGCGCAGTCCAGAAGGGTCGCGGGGCTGGTGAACAGGATCATCCAGAAAGCAGCGGAAAAGGGGCTTCGGATCATCGAAAAGAAAGGAGTTGGTGAGAATGGAGAGATCTATGAATATACCGGGTAAGGAGAACGCGGACCCCCGGCGCATGGAGAGCGAGAATATCATCAACGCCCTCCGCAGGGGAACAGTCCCGGCGAGCGGGCTCTCGAGGATTGCGGTCGGGGTGGATGTCGAAGAGGGTGTAATCGCCCGGCAACTGGACTATGTCGGAAGGGGAGGGGCGGATCTCAAGTTCATCCGGGGGGACTACGGGAGCGGAAAGACCTTCCTGGTCGCCAGGTCCCTCGAGATTGCCCAGCAGGCGGGATTCGTCACCGCTCACGTGACCATCTCCGCGAGCACCCCTCTCTACAAGCTGAAAGGCATTTACCAGCAGATATGTGCGACGATGCGGACCAGGGAGGAGGAACACGCCCCCAAAGCCATCATCGACTCCTGGCTCTTCGGCATCGAGGAGCGGATCATGAAAGTCTCCGGAAGCACCGTGGAGGACCAGGCGCTGGAGACGGCGACCGCGAAAGAGATCGAGAATGCGCTCGCGGGAATATCGGAGATGAATACCTCCATGGCCGCCGCACTCCGCACCTATTACAAGGCCCATAACGCCGGGGACTTCCAGCTCGCCCAGGCGGCCCTCGGATGGATATGCGCCGAGCCGAATATCGGGAGGGACTTCAAACAAAAAGCGGGGATCCGGGGAGATATCGACGAATCGGTGGCGCTCACATTCCTGAAGGGGTTCACCACCATCATCGTCGGTTCCGGGTATGCCGGTCTCGCCATCGCAGTGGACGAGGTAGAAAACACACAGGCCCTTCCCAGGAACCAGAGGGAGAAGGGCTACACCACCCTCCAGCGGATCATCGATGCGGTAGACCGGGGGGAGATGCCCCACACCTATTTCCTCTTCACCGGCACCCCTGCATTCTTCGAAGGTCCCCGGGGAATCCGTTCGCTTCCGCCACTTTACGACCGGATATCCGTCGTCCAGAAGGATGAGTTCAAGAATCCCCGCCAGCCTCAGATCATCCTCTCCCGGTTCGATGCGAAGAAACTGCAGCAGGTAGCCGAGAAAGTCTGCGATATCTACTCGCGGGCGTATACCGAGGTCGATAAGAGCAGGGTCTCCCACCGGTTCATACGGGCGATGATCCAGAAGATCACCAACCGGTTCGGGGGGAGAGTGGACGTGATACCCCGTATCTTCCTCAAGGAGTTCGTCGATGTCCTGGATAAATGCGAATTATACGAGGATTACGATCCATGGACCAGCTACCAGTTCGACGCCTCTGCCCTGAAAGGAGAGCTCACCCAGGAGGAGGAAGCGGTGATGGTGGTGGAGTTCTGATCCGGGACGATCCCTTATGCAAAGGTTCAATGGCTACACGGGGGAATAAGTACCGCATGCAAAAACCCATGATATGGGCTTTGTTTTGTCTCATCCTTCTATTTTTCACGGGTTGTGCATCAGCTGCCCTGAGTATAGGGGCGACCCCCGAAGCTCCCGCGATCGGGGACCGGGTCCTCATATCGGGGACGACCTCCATGAACAATACCATCGCGGTGTACCTCATGGTCACCGGGCCGGGCCTGGACGCCCGGGGGGTGACCATGGAGAACTTAAACCTTCCCGCCGGCCAGGGCTACTTCAGTTCCGCCCATGTCGGACCCGACGGCCGGTGGGAATACGAATGGAATACGGGATACATGGTGGGGTCACTTCACCCCGGGACCTATACCGTGCATGTGGTAAGTGTACCGGTCAATATGCAGCATATGTCCCGGCAGGATAACGCCGCGGTCAACATCACCTTCTCTGCCCCGGATGAAGCCCCGCCGGTGCCCCTCGCACTCCCCTCGGTTGTGGGAGCGGTCCTGCTGGGGGGAATTCTTTTCGTCGTGCCGAACCGGGGCAGAAAATAGTCAGTGGAGTGCCCCGGGTCTCCTGAATGTACCCCCGGTGACCGGAAAAATCCCCGGGGCCAGGCGCGTTTCCCGGGAATCCTGCGGTCCTTTTACTGCAATAATACCAAAAAATCCGGTCTACCGCGGTCTTCTCCGTATCCTTATCGCATCTCCGTGTGCATAAAGACCCTCGGCATCGGCCAGTGTTTCCACGATATCGCCGATACTCTCCAGGCCCTCCCGTCCTATAAACTGTATCTGGGACCGGGTGCAGAAATGCAGCACATCGAGTCCGGAGTGCATATGGGCGTATCCTGCGGTGGGGAGCACATGGTTCGTACCCGAGGCATAATCGCCGCAGGCGACCGCGGCATACGGCCCTACGAACATTGAACCTGCATGACGAACCCCGGAGAGCACCCGCATGGGGTCCGCGACCTGGATTGAAAGGTGTTCCGGTGCGGCCTGGTTGATGATGTCAACTCCTTCCTGGAGAGATCCCACCAGCACGTATCCTGCATTCTCCATCGCTTCTGCGATTATTCCCGCTCTCTTCGCTCCGGCTACCTGATCGATGAGGTGTCTCCCCACGGCATCCGCGATCCCGGCCTCCGTAGTCACCAGCAGGCAGGCTGCGTGGGGGTCGTGCTCTGCCTGGGCGAGGATGTCGGCGGCGATATACTCCGGGTCCGCGGTCTCGTCGGCCAGGATCGCGATCTCGCTCGGCCCGGCGGGGAAGTCGATCTCCGCGTGCTCCCGGAGCATCATCTTTGCCATGGTGACGTAGATGTTCCCCGGCCCCACGATCTTCTGCACCGGGTCGATGGTCTCGGTCCCGAGTGCCATCGCCGCGACTGCCTGGGCCCCCCCGACCTGGTATATCTCGTCAGCACCCGCGATGTCCAGTGCGACCATGGTAAGCGGGTGAACCGGCGGCGGGGTACAACAGCATACCGAGGGGACCCCTGCAACCCGCGCCGGGATCACGCACATGAGTGCGGTCGATGGGTAGGCTGCCTTCCCGCCTGGGATGTAGGCACCGATCCGATCCAGCGGGGATATCTTCATCCCGAGGGTAATCCCCTCCTCGACCTCCTCGAGCCAGAGCTCCTTCGGCTTCTGGAGTTCGTGAAACCGCGAGATACGGGCCTCGGCTTCCACAAGCATCTCGATAATCCTCTCGTCCACCTGGCCGTATGCGGCGTCGCGTTCCGAATCCGTTACCAGGAGGGAATCGAGGCGGAGCTTGTCGAACCGTTCGGTGAGGTCGAAGAGCGCTTTATCCCCTCCCTCCCGTACCATTCCTATAATCTCTTCCACTGCGTCCCGGGCGGAGAGCAGCCCGGAGGACCTCCGGCGGACCCAGTCCTGTATTCCTACCTCTCGCCACATGTCAAATCACATTCAACCAGGAGAATTGTTAATGTTTCTCCCTTTTACCTGGTAGTACACCTGATGTAACAGTTGGTAATCCATTTGATTTAACACAAATGGATTATTAAATGAAAATTTTAATCATGTTTTCCAGACAGCTTAAACCGTGAGAAGTCAGACCATGACACGGAAATTCCTTATTATTGCTACAGCAATGGTAGCAATGCTCCTTGGAGCGGCCTTGTTTGCAGGCTGCACTACAACCCCCGCCCCCGGCGGAAGTCAGACCGCGACGCCGACACCGACCGCCGCCACGGGTGAAACCCCGCAGCTGCTCATCGCTACCACCACGAGCCTTTACGACACCGGCCTGTGGGACTATCTCCAGCAGATGTACGAAAGCACGCACGATGTCAAGCTGCTGATCACCTCCCAGGGAACCGGTAAAGCGATCGAACTCGCCATCAACGGCGACGCCGACATCCTCGCCGTGCACTCTCCTGCACAGGAAGCGGCATTCATCGCAAACGGTTCGGGCCTGAACTCCCGGTGCTTTGCGTACAATTACTTCATCATCGTAGGACCGGCGGATGATCCTGCGGGTGTGGCGAACCTGACCCCGGAAGAGGCGTTCTTAAAGATACGCGAACAGGGTATGGCAGGTACCCCCGGAGTATTCTTCGTTTCCCGCGGTGACAACTCCGGGACTCACTCCGCGGAAAAGGCCATCTGGAAGAATGCAAAGCTCGACTATGCCACCCAGGTCGAGGGATCGGGCAACTGGTACGTTGAAGCCGGCTCGGGAATGGGAGCGACGCTCCAGCTGGCAAGCGAGAAGGGTGCCTACACTCTCACCGATGAAGGCACGTTCCTTGCATACAAGGGCCAGCTCGACCTGGTACCGGTCATCTCCTCGGGCGCGTCACTGCTGAACAGGTACTCGGTCATGACCGTGTACTACCCCGGGGTCACCCCGCAGAAACTCGAGCTCGGAAACGAATTCGTCGACTGGATGATCTCCCCTGACACCCAGACCGCGATCGGGGAGTACGGGGTATCCAAGTACGGAAAACCGCTGTTCACCCCGATGTTCGGGAACTGCAGCCAGTTCAACTGCGACTGCTCATCCCCGGCAACCCTGCTGATGCCCTCGGTGGCCCCCACCAAGGCGTGAGGGTTCCTCCCATTTTCCCTTTTTCTCGCTTTCGTGATGCATCGGGCCCTGTCGGACTCCCCGATCTTCCAATTAAATCTGGGATTTACATTTCACCGCATCTCAGCGGGATCGCGAACGAAGAAGGATACTGATTTTTTTATCATGCTTCAGGGCGAAACCTCCCTGCGGCTCCCCGACCCGACAGGCACAGGGTCTGTGACCGGGGGCTTTTTTATCGAATAGCCGGGCGGTCTAAATTCTATAACACCCGTGCGGTTCGCTCACGGCACCTGGCGTAGAGTGAAACTTATAATCGCGGGTCGTCTGTGCTCCGGCTACCGATCAGGGTCCGTCGGAGGCCCCCGGGAAAAAATCACGATTCCTTCTTCTCCCGGACCCCGTAGGGCTTCGGGAGCAGGTAGGCGAGGATCATGCCTGCCACGAAGCCCGCAGTCATGGAGGTCGCGAGGGCGACGATTCCCACCACCCCTGTCACCGGGTAAGAATCCGTTTTCATACCGTGGATGAACAGTTCTATCGCGACGAAGACCAACAGCGCTGCGTAAAAACCTGACGATATGATATCCAGGAAACCCGGGCCTGCGAAGACAAGGGCGACCGCAAGGAGGATTAGCCCCGCATAAATATTCGCCCCTCCGGTCCGGGCGCCGAAACGGTACTGGCCTGCGAGCCCTCCCGCACCGTGACACATCGGCATCCCGCCGAAAGGAACGGAGAGCAGGTTCATCAATCCGATAGTCCTGGACAGTTTCGGCGAGTCAACCCCCGGAGAGAAAAGGTCCCGGGAGAGGAGGGCTGTGGCCAGGATGGCGTTGGTCACGGTCAGTACCGCCTGGGGGGCGACAAGCGTCACCAGAGCCCCGGGATATACGTCGAGCGGGGGGATGACCAGGTGCGGTACGGAGAGGAGCGTGGGGGTGGGGATCCCGTTGAGATATACTCCCACCCCTATCGCGACCCCGATAAGCACGAGGGACGACAGGTCAGGCGCCTTCATCCTCCGGGCAATGAAAAATCCCGCAACTATGATGGCCATCCCGGCGACGAACGCGAAGGGGTCGGGGATCAGGAACCCGATCGCGGTCCTGATCAGGAGGAGCGCGAGCCCGAACTGTATTCCCCTGATAACGCTTCGCGGGATCCACTTCTCGATGGTCGTGAGTATGGTGCCGTACCCGAGCAGCAGGAAGAGCACCCCGAGCATCAGCCCGGCCGCGGCGATCTCCCCGGCACCCATGTCCTGGGCGATCGCGACCACGGCGATCACCTTCATGGGCTCGACCGGTATGGGAAGGCCGTAATACAGCCCCACGATGATGAACCATATCCCGAAGAAGAGGAAGATATATCCCGCGTCCATCCCGGAAACGAGGGAAACGCCGAGAATTAAGGGGATGATCGTCCCGAAGTCCCCGAGACTCCCCGCGAGTTCGGAGATCCCGAACCTGAGCGCGTAGGGCGAAGGTTTACTTTCAATCGCGGGATCGGCCGGATCTGCCATGCAGCACCGTTATGCCCGGATGACCGTACCCAGTGTCTCGCCTTTCACTGCCCGGGTGACGTTCCCCGGGACATGCCCGTTGACGATCCGGATCTCCTTTAAGTTCCTGGTATAACGGAGGAGTTCCACGGCCCTCGGTTCGAGGACCAGGTCATCGAGATCCAGGTCCAGAAGTTCCTGGGCTGTGATATCCGCAATAAACTCGGCGTCGTCGTACATGAGGGGATTCTTCGTGTAGAGACCGTCAACGTTCTTTGCGAGGACCAGGGCCTTTGCCCCGAGCACCTCGGCGGCAAGGAATGCGCCGGTATCGGTCCGGTTCGGGGGTATCGCCCCGATCTCGGCCGGCTGTTCGTAGAGGCCGTAGGGCGGGGTGCCCTGGATGACCGGCAGGACGCCGAGTTTCAGGAGGGTGGGCAGTTCGAGGAGATCTGCGGTATGGATCCTCGTCCCCCCGTAGGGCGAGAGGAGGATAGCCATCATGGTGGCATTCTGTTCGGAGATCTTGCCCGCGAGTTCCGCGAGCACCCCTGTAGGCATTCCGAGATCGAGCCCGATGTCGAGGATGTGACGCACCCGGACCCCCCCTCCGGTCACCACCAGGAGCTGGTGTTCCCGGGAGAGTTCACCTATCTCCCTGACCAGGGGGAGCAGCACCTCCTTACCATAGTCGATTACCCCGTGCCCGCCGATCTTGACCACCGTCATATCCGGCAGCAGCCGGATCTGGTCCGATGGGGAGACCGACCTGAGCATCTCCCGTCTCACCAGCGATTCACCCTTCAGCCTGCTCTCGACCTCGAACCTTCGCCTCATGCCATTCAGGATAGGTTTATATCGCATAAATGGGTAACCAATATGATGTACAAAACAACTGATATACCAGGTGATTGAAAATGGCGAAGATGAAGATCTATGTCCGGCCGAGGATGAAGGTCGGCGAGGGCGTCAAGCAACCCATGTACCGCGTCGTCGCGGTGACCGGGGGGGAGATCCAGATGGAGCTCACCCACTGGAGGAAATTCGAACTGGAAGAGATCGCAAAGGATGTCGGGGCCGAGATCGTGTGGTTCGAGGAGATCCCCGACGCGGAAAAGCAAAAACACTGATCTTCCGGTTTCTCATTGGTCAGGGATCCGAAGGGATCGGTAATCACCCGATCTCCGATTCTTTAAGACACCTGACGCCGAAACATTACTACTATGGCGGCAATGGGAATTGACCAGGTATTCGATGCGGCACTGAGAATACATCTGCTCCATGACCGGGCGGTAACCATAACCTTCACCCCCTCGGATGTCCTGATAAAATTCCCGACCACCCGCAGTCTTGCCGATTTTCTTAAAGTCCCCCATTATTACGTCCTCCCCTACTTCGGGATGATGGAACAGGAGCGACTCGTCACCCGTGCGGAACGGGTGGGTATCCTCACCACGCCGCTCGGGACCAGGAGGTACCTGGACCTGATGAACAGGGACTACCGGAACGAGGCGATCGCGATCCTGGGGGAGGAACTGCTGGCCAGGCTTATCGAACGGTCGTCGGGAGCCAGCTGAACCAGTTGGTACACCAGCAGGTTAACCATTTGTGTCTGTTTTTATCGGCGTGTTATAGGAATATTCATAACAAAAGGGTTGTATAAGAATATCCTTGATTAATTGTCCTTTTTCCAGGAGGACAATTCCATCTTCTTCGGGTGAGGCATGGACGAGATTGCGCAGGGATTCATACAGGCGTTCGAGTTAATCGTATCCCTCAACCCGGAAGTCGTCGACATCACTATCAGGTCCCTGTATATCTCCCTGACCGCCACACTCATCGCTTCCGTGATCGCAATCCCCCTCGGAGGGTTGATCCATTTCAGGCAGTTCGGTGGGAAAAAAGTCCTTATCACCATCATACAGACATTATTTGCCCTCCCGACCGTTATCGCCGGGCTCTTCGTCTACCTGCTCCTTTCACGGGCGGGACCACTCGGGTCGTTCGGCCTCCTGTTCTCCCCTACCGCAATGATCATTGGACAGACCGTTCTCATCGTTCCCCTGATGATCGGGATGACTCTCATCGCACTCTCGGGGGTCTCCCGGAGTATGCAGGACGCGATCGTCTCCCTCGGGGCGGACCAGACCCAGACCATCTTTACCATCATAAAGGAAGCACGTTATGCCATTTTGGGAGGTGTGGCGCTGGGGTTTTCGAGGGCAATATCCGAGGTCGGCGCAGCGATGATCCTCGGGGGGAACATCAAGGGATATACCCGGATACTTACAACCGCGATCGCACTGGAGACCTCCATCGGAGATATCCCCCTGTCCATCGCGCTCGGGATCATCCTCCTCCTGATCGCGCTGATCGTCATGTCGATCGTGTATTTCTTCCAGAGCAGGTGACAGGATGATTGAACTCTCCCATATGTCCAAGTATTTCGGTGAAAAAAAGGTCGTCGAGGATATCAGTCTCGAGATCAGGAAAGGCGAGGTATTTTCATTTATCGGGCCTTCAGGGACCGGAAAAACCACCCTCCTCCGCCTGATCAACCTGCTTGACACCCCGACCTCGGGGAAGATCCTGTTCGAGGGAGAGGAACCCGTGGGAGACCGGGCGCGTACGGCCCTCCGGAGGAGGATGAGCATGGTGTTCCAAAAACCCCTTCCTCTCCGGGGGGACGTGTTCTCGAACGTTGCAATAGGGCTCGTATTCAGGCACGTCTCCCGGGAGGAGATCTCCGCCCGGGTTCCCGAGGCCCTTGAGCTCGTCGGGCTCGGGGGATACGAGGAGAGAAAAGCAGTGACACTCTCAGGGGGGGAACTTCAGAGGGTCGCGATCGCCCGGGCGATCGTCACCCGGCCGGAGATACTCCTGCTCGACGAGCCCACCGCCAACCTCGACCCCATCTCCACCGAGAGAGCGGAGAGCCTCATCTTCGAGATCCACCGCAGGTTCGGGGTGACGATCATTCTCTCCACCCACGACATGGTCCAGGGGCAACGGCTCGCGGACCGGATGGCGGTCATCATCGACCGCACCCTGGGCCAGGTAGGGACACCCTACGAGATCTTCTACAAACCTGCGAGCCTCCATGTCGCCCGTATGGTGGGGGTCGACAACGTTCTCGAAGGGGAAGTAACAACGGTGTCGGATGGGCTCGCCACCATCGATGTTGCAGGATTGCCGATCCAGGCGGTATCCGATCTTCCACCCCTCACGAAGGTAAGACTGTACCTCCGGCCCGAAGAGATATGGATCACCTCGGGAACCGATCGGGGAAGCGCAAGGAATCTCGTGCAGGGAACCGTGAAGGAGATAACCCCGATGGGGAGCATGGTGAGACTCAAAGTGGATTGCGGGCCGGTCCTTACCTCGCTGATCACCAGGCGATCGTTCGAGGACCTCACCATAGCAAAGGGGCAGGAAGTGTATATCTCATTTAAGGCGAGCGCGATCTATGTCGCCCGCGAGGAGAAGAACCGCTGATTTCTCCTTAATCACCCCCCCTTTTTCGCAATGTCCGCTGCACACGCCAAAATCCCTCTCATTGTCCTGCTCCGTGACCGGAAATTCCGGCGGCACGGATTGAGACCCCGTGTAAAAAATTTTAAGAGTGATCAAATTAACTTAATTTCTTGGAGAAGCTATGTGAAAGTAATTGACGAACAGGCAACCGCAGATTCACCTCCGGCCCCGATCATCGGGGAGTTGATTTTCGCCGACTACGCGCCAGATGATTCCCGGATTTCCTGTCCCTGAATACTACGTTCATGCTTCACCGTCACTACCGGCGCGTGCCCTCCTCCCCCGGGGAGCACCTCACCGTCACGTTACCTCTCTTGAAGGTCCGATACCGGGCCTTCATCAATTTTCGGCCCCGGTCCTGCTGCCGCCTGACATGGTCCCGATACGCTACCCTTAATGGAGAAGGGCTCTTACTATTCTGCAGCAATGCGGTGCATCGTCCTTGCCAGCGGGAGCAGCGGTAACTGCCTCTACCTGGAGGGAAGCAGTGGAGCGCTGATCAT
This sequence comes from Methanolinea mesophila, assembly GCF_017873855.1. NCBI lineage: Archaea > Methanobacteriati > Methanobacteriota > Methanomicrobia > Methanomicrobiales > Methanoregulaceae > Methanolinea > Methanolinea mesophila. Next base: position 2,200,900 of record NZ_JAGGKR010000001.1, on the reverse strand, counting down.
CGATGCCGGCCTTTCGCGAAAGGAGATCCTGACCCGGTTGAAGGACGCGGGAGGAGATCCCGGCCTTGTCTCCGCTATTCTGGTCACGCACGAGCATACCGACCACCTGAAAGGGGTTGATACCCTTGCCCGTTCCCTCGACGTACCGGTGTGCGCCACCGAAGGGACGCTCACGGAATTCCTGGTCCGGAGAAAGACCGCAAAAAGTCCGGTGAAGACCATCACCTGCGGGTACCACGACATTTTCCGGATCGGGGACTTCGAGATAGAACCCTTCGAGACCTCGCACGATGCCCGGGAACCGTGCGGATTTTGTGTCACCGATCACGACCTCTCCATCGGGGTCTGTACCGATACCGGGGTGATCACCGCCCCGGTGATGGACGTATTGAACCGGTGCGACGGGGTGATCCTGGAGAGTAATCATTGCCCCTCCATGCTCCAGAACGGGCCATATCCCGAGATGCTGAAGCGGAGGATCCGATCGAAACGGGGGCACCTGTCCAATAACGCCTGCGCAGCCTGCATAAAAGAACTCTCCTCAGGGGTGGGGAAGATCATGCTCGCCCACCTGAGCGAGACTAATAATACCCCCGACAGGGCGCTCGCGAGTGCAAGGGAGGGGGCCGGCCTGTTCATCGACCACGTGGAGATCACCGTCGCCACTAATCCCGGATGCGCTCACCCCTGGCCGAAACGGATAACCCTGTAGCCGCGGCGGTGTTCAGAGCTCGATTCCCTCTTTCATCCCTATCTGTTTCAGGCAGTACTGGTCCAGCGAATCGAGGAACGCTTTCCGGGCCGCTTTGACTCTTTTATCATCTCCGGAGAAGATATCGTGCACCGTGTACTCGATGAGGGTCAGGTAATGATTCTTCCCGGTCATCTTCCTCTTCATGTCCTCCATGCAGGCGGTGACGTCGTTCTGCTGCCCCGACATCACTACAAATGCACAATCGAGCAGGAGTATCAGGGAGACGGGCATCTTCTTCGAGATTGCCGCGGACCGGAACTGGTGGTACGCGGTGTTCTGGGACGAAAGGATCGAGAGCTGCATCCCGTAATAAATCGGTTCGAGTTCCTCGGGGTGCTGCTGCATCATCTGGCGGACCACGGCAGTGGCTCCCCCGAGGTCCCGCGCCTCGAGCTTGAAGTGATAGAGCTCCCGGAGGAAGAACATATCGTTGTAGTACCGCTCTGAAGCGATCTTCAGCAATTCCCCCCTCATCTCCCGGTTTCCATCTTTTTTTGCTTTCTCCAGGCCGATCTTTAAAAATTCCTGCTCGTGGGGGAACCACTCGATCCCCAGCCTGAGCATGTACCAGAAGATCTTGTTCACCCGCAGGTCCTGGACTACCTGGGGAAATTTCAACCGGTTCACCGGGGGCCGGAGGCGGGCGAGCTCGATCATCTGCTCCCGTGCATTCAGGTCCATCTGGCTCGGGGTGGCCTTTGCGGGGCGTTCCCCGCCGCCCTGCAATTCCCCGGCGAGGACGTGGTAGCTGTATGCGATCGCGGTGCAGACGATCGCATCGAGGGTCCGGTACTTCATCAGGATCTCGACCGCTTCGTTGTACCGCCCGAGATCGATCATCTTGATCCCGAGGATGATATCGAAGAGCGCTCTTCCCGTGGGTCGCCTCCTGGTCCGGATCGCGTGGCGGAAGAGCTTCTCGATGTAATCGACGTCCGTGGCGTGCGGGCTCCCGAGGAGGACCTTCACGGTGATATCGTCGATGAAACGGTCGTGTGCGGCGTCGCTCATATGGGGAAAGGACTTTTCGAGGATCGCCACCACGTGCCCGAAAAAGATCGGGATGTTGGAATCTATCTTGTCCGGGTTCTTCTCCACGTACTCGTAGAGATCTTTTTTTACCTCGCCTATTTTGAGGTCGATGATGGCATCCGGCTGCCATTCCTCATCCATAACGGTACATGAATCGTAGGGGTATAAAAAATGAGATTGTTTGTGGGAGTTTTCCGGGCCGTACAACGCGTCCCTTCTCCCGGCACAACCGAAGAGAAATCTTATCCGGTGAAGAAGAGAAATGTGGTGCAGGACCGGGATGCAGTTACTGGAATTTGCACGCTATTGCGAGCAACTGGAGAAGATCAGTGGAAGGCTTGAGATGATCGACCTGGTAGCCGGGGTTCTCCCCTCGCTGGACGACCGGGAACTACCCCTCTTTGTAAGGTTCATCTCGGGGAGGATCTTTCCCGACTGGAGCCCTCTGAAACTCGGTATAGGGCCAAACCTTCTCTACGATGCGATCACGTTCGTGGTGGACGGCACGCGGGAGGACGTGATCGGAGAGATAAACCGCCTCGGTGATGTGGGACTTGCGGTTGAGAAGATCCTGACCCGGAAGAAGATCGAGGGGTCGGGAGCAGGTGGCCGCACCGGTACGGCAACGATCCAGCAGTCGCTCTTTCCCCAGGACTTCGATCTCCCCGCGGTCTTCCGCGAGTTCACCGCGATCGCGGAGGCGGGGGGGAAGTCGTCCCAGCAGGCGAAGCTCTCCCACATCCAGAACCTCTTTCAGAACATCACTCCGCTCGAAGGACGATACCTCGCCAGGCTGCTGATGGAGGACCTGCGGATCGGGATGGGAGAAGGGAATATGCGGGACGCCATCGCCCGCGGCTTCGGGGTCGAGCCTTCCCTCGTGGAGCATGCCTACCAGGCCATCAACGACCTCGGGGAGGTCGCGATCCTGGCCAGGACCGGTGCCCGGGCATTAGAGGACGTGCACATACGCCTCTTCCACCCGGTCAAGATGATGCTCGCCCAGCAGGGGACCATCGGTGAAACCATCCGGGATAACGGGGCAGTCGCCGCCGAATTCAAATACGACGGGAGCAGGTTCCAGTTCCACAGGTCGAAAGATGCCTCCGGGCTCTACTCGCGGAAACTCGAAGACGTGACCACTGCCCTGCCCGACATTATCGAGGCTCTTGAATCCGCGACCGGGCACGACGTCATTCTCGACGGCGAGGTCATTGCAGTCCGGGACGGAAAACCTCTGCCCTTCCAGACGGTGCTCCGGCGTTTCAGGCGAAAATACGGGGTCGAATCCATGCGGGAAGAGATCCGGCTGATCCCCCACGTCTTCGATATCCTTTACCTCGACGGAGAGACTCTGATCGACCTTCCGCTCTCAGAGCGACGGGCGAAGCTGGAATCGGCCATGAACGCCCATGTCGCCCCCCAGCTGGTGAGCGACGACCCCGCGGAAGTGGAGACGTTTTACCAGCAGGCCCTCGATGCAGGCCACGAAGGGATCATGCTCAAGGTGGTCGCGTCACCGTACACCCCCGGCGTCCGGGGCAAGAACTGGATAAAGATAAAGCCCTCGGTGGACACTCTGGACCTCGCGGTGATCGGGGCGGACTGGGGCGAAGGGAAGCGGGCCCACTATTTCGGGTCGTTCCTCCTTGCCTGCCAGGACGAACAGGGAGATTTGACTCCCCTCTCGAAGGTCGCAACCGGGTTCTCCGATGAACAGCTCGGGGAGGTATTCGATCTCCTCAAGGACCGGGTCATCGCGAGCCAGGGAAAAGAGGTCAGTTTCGAGCCGGGTCTCGTCTTCGAGATAGGGTACTCAGAGATCCAGAAGAGCCCGAATTACGAGAGCGGGTTCGCCCTCCGGTTCCCCCGGTTCATCCGCATCCGGGACGACAAGTCTGTGGACGAGATAGAGACCCTCGATTCCGTCAGGGAACGATACCGGAACCAGTCAAAATAATCGGGAACCTATACTCTCATTATCGGGGTTTTCCGGTAACCTGTAACGTTGCCCGGCGACAACACGGGCCCGGGCCGTTCTGTTTCGAATCCCGGACCGGGTAATCCATTGCGGTCCGGCAGTCTTTTCAGGGGTCATCCATTCGCATGTCATGGCCATATCACACGGACCCGGCCCTCCAGGCGGGTCAGCACGTCGTCCCGGAATACGGTCCATTCGACGTCGCGGGAATCGATCCACCCCGCCACCTCCCTGCCGAGGTCGTCGTCCCTCTCCCGCGTGGTGTGAACAACAACCGAACCGGGAGCGAACGCCGCCGGGACGATGCTATCCGCGTCCCCGTCGACGATCCCGAGCACGGGGATACCGAGATGGGCCCCGATATGGGCACACACCGCGGTGGTATCGTCTCCGACCGTCACCATCCCGCATGTTTCCGGAAAGAGGTGCCCATAGACCTCGTGAGCGCAGTGGTCCACCAGGATGACTCTCCCTGTCGGCCTGCCCTTCCCGATACTGCCGGGTGTCGTCATGCGCACCGGTCCGCTCTTGCACCAGGCACAGGAGAGGTCCACAGGACCGGTCCGGAGCGCCTTCTCGAGCCCATGGGGCTTTGTCCTTATCCCCGCCCGCGGCACTATCAGCCCGTTCCGGCATTCCAGCAGCACATCTCCACCGGTTGCGGTCCCTATCACAATCCCGTTGAGGTAGACCGCCTCGCCGGGCAGGCACCCACGGATCTTCCTGACCTCTCCCCCGGTGTGTTCCCGGACCCGGGCCGCTACCTGCCGGAATCCCAGGAGGCTCGCGATCCGTCCGGCATGTGCCTGGTCACCTCCGTCCCAGACGTACACGGTCGCGTCGGAACACTCCACCTGGACCAGCCCCCTCCCGGGAAGCCGCGATGCCACGAGCTCCCCGAAGATCCGGCCCGAATCCGGGGTCTTTCCCCGGTTGACCAGCACCGCCCCGGGTCCGGCGCGCGATAGTACGATGCTCGGCGGGAGTCCCGGGAATTCCGCGACGACACCGGACTCTTCTGCCGCGGTTCTCGCCATTACCCCGGCGACGAGGACCCTCTCCGGCTCCAGGACCCGGACAAGGTCCCGCATATCCCCCCTATCGAAGATCTCGGGTCCGTGGGCTACAAGGATGAGTCGGCATGAGGAGACCGGAGGGACGGACTTGTCGGGAGGAGGCACCATTCCTACACTGATCTTTGTTTGTGATTCATAAAATCAAGCTCTTCCGGGCAGATTATGGCCCTCCGACTGTGCATTCAAGCCGGAACACCAGGGTTATACGGCACGATATCCCGATCTGCCGGTATGTTAAAGCGATTCGCATTCCTCCCGGGCTTCCCGGATTTAGTAGCCCCGGGGGCGCCAGATTTCTCTCTAAAAAGGTATTCCCGGCCCCCCCAGTGAGTCCCGGGACCGATCAGGTACGGTTATAGTCGTCGCTGAACCGGACGATGTCGTCCTCTTCGAGGTACTCCCCGATCTGGACCTCGATCACCTCGAGGGGGATCTTCCCGGAATTACCGAGACGATGGATGGTCCCTGCAGGGACGTAGGTACTCTCGCCCTGCCTCAGGTGGATGGTCCGGTCACCAAGCATCACGTCCGCCATCCCGCTTACCACGATCCAGTGCTCGCTCCGGTGCCGGTGCATCTGGAGTGAGAGTTTTTTCCCGGTTTTCACGGTCACCCGCTTGATGCGGAAGAACCGGGACTTCTCGAGCTCAACGTAACTGCCCCAGGGCCGGTGCACCTGGAGGTGAAAATCGACGATAGGGTCGCCGGATTCCCGGTACTTCGACACCAGCTCCCCCACCCGTTCCGATGACGCCAGGTCGCATGCAAGCAGGGCGTCGCCGGTATCCACGAGCACGAGGTCGTTCACCCCGACGAGCGCCACTTTCTTACCCGGGGCGTGGACGAAATTTCTCCGCGATTCGACGTACTCCGCGTCTCCCACATTGTCCTCCGCAGAATGGGGGTAGAACTCGTACCAGGCCCGGAACGTGCCGAGGTCGGTCCACTCCGCCGAGAGCGGGACCACGGCCACCCGGGGGGATTTTTCCAAAAGACCGTAATCGATGGAGAGGGAGGGAAGGGTCTCGTAATCGGGCATGTCGCCGGCGAACGCGTCATACACCCCGGGCTGGTATGTTTTCAGTTCCTCGAAGTACTTCCGCGTGGAGAAGAGGAAGATGCCGCTGTTCCAGAGGTACCCGGATTTTATGTATCGCTCCGCGGTCTCCCGGTCGGGTTTCTCCCGGAACTCACTTACCCTGCACCCCACCGCAAGCGGCGTCCCGGGGGAGATATACCCGTATCCCGTATGGGGCCGGGAGGGGGGGATCCCGAAGGTTACCAGGAATTCTTCGGCGATAGGTGCTGCACGGCGGATCTCCTCTACGGCGACCGGATCAAGGTGGTGATCGCTCGGGAAGACCACCACCAGGCTGTCGCCGAACCTGTCCGCGATCTCCTTCATGGCCCATGTTATCGCGGGGAGCGTATTCTTTCCCACCGGTTCCTTCAGTATTGCCTCGTCGCCGATGGTGTACCCCAGGTCTTCGACCTGGTTCTTCACCAGGTACTGGTGCACTTCGTTCGTGACCACCACGATCTCTCCGGGTTTCGAGAGCCGGAGGGCGCGAAGGTACGTCTCCTGGAAGAGCGAGTACCCGTCGATCCGGAGAAACTGCTTGGGATAATACGTCCGGGAGAGGGGCCACAGCCGGGTCCCCACACCGCCGGCAAGAATGACGGATTTCATCGGATTCATGGCAAGTCACGTGAATTTATTACATTGTTCCTTCTTATCCGTTCCCTCTCCGGGGCAATCCGGGCGCCCCCCCGCCTCGCAACAATATTAATGGGTGAGGAAGGAGATGCTCACTCACGAGGTGGTGAAGTGCCCGGGATCATCGAAGATACGGAACTCCGTGACAGGGTGTATGTATTCCAGGACAGGCAGGACGCAGGCAGCAGCCTTGCCAGATTTCTAAAGGAACGCCTGCAGTTCACTACCCCGGTCGTCTGTGCCATTCCTGCGGGAGGGGTACCGGTCGGCCTCGAGGTCGCAAGGGCCTTTTCTGCTCCTCTCGTCCCGGCAGTGGTGAGAAAACTCCGGATCCCCTGGAACCCCGAGGCAGGGTTCGGCGCCGTGACCTGGGACGGCAGGGTCCTCTTTAATGAGAAACTGATGAAATCTTTGCGCCTTACCGAGGCCGAGATCGATGCCGCCCTCGAGATCAGCAGGGAGAATGTCAGGGAACGCCTGCACAAATTCACCCGGGACGCTCCCTTCCCCTCCCTCCGGGACCGGGAAGTGATCCTGACAGACGACGGTCTCGCCTCGGGATACACCATGAAGGCGGCGGTAGAAGCGGTGCGGGAGCAGGGGCCCTCGTCGGTGGTCGTCGCAGTCCCCACCGGGTCGCTCTCCACCGCAAAGTGGCTCGCACCATTTACCGACACCCTCGTCTGCCTGAACATCAGGACCTCATACAGTTTCGCGGTGGCCGACGCCTACAGGCGATGGCACGACCTGCACGACGAAGAGGTGGTGACCCTCCTCCTCCAGGCACGGGAAGAGGGGCTCGTGTGACCGGCATACGATTCAGAATGAATCCGGGATATGGTTTTTAGAGAACGATCCGGAAAATAAAGGTTTTTTAGAAGTCTGTCATGATTTTTCCGGAAAACCGGTTCCTGCCTGCACCATCATCGCCCGGATGACCGGAAGCAGGGTTCCGGTAAGTTCACCCCGGTTTTCCCGGGTTATCCCGATTATGCACACATCCGGCCTTTCTTTTATCCGCTCAATGAAATGGTCTCCTTTCCTCGCGATCGTGGCCAACAGCGGTGTCGGGCGGTCCAGGACATCGAGCAGCATCTCCCGGAACTCCCGGGAGAGCACCTCCATCTTTCCGATCTCGTCTATGACGACCATACCGTGACCGGGCAGTGATTCCCTGAGACCTTCGATATACCCGCGGAAACCGACGACATCCACCCCGTATCTTCCGACCCGGTCCCGGCTTCGGATCGAGGTGTGGGCGAGCAGCATCGTCCCACCCGACAGGGACACCAGTTCGAAACCGGTCCGTACGCTCCCTTCCCTGATCTCACGGGTATAAAATCCCACGGGGCGGTATAATTCGAGGTACGGGAGGAGAGAGATGATGAGGGTGGTCTTTCCCACTCCCGGAGGCCCGGTGACGAGGAGGTTTCCGGGGGAGGGAATATCCGGGTTCACGGTCAGGACGCCCGCTTCCGGTACATGATCACGGCAAACGCCATGATCGCCGCGAGCATGGGCAGCAATGACGGAGCGCTCCCCGGGACGGAGACCGAAAGAGGTTCCCCGGGTGCTTCGATCTCCCCCGGGGTATCCGCCGGGGCCGATGTCCCGGTCGGGTCGGCCTGGATTTGGCCGTCGTCACCGGGAGCCGGAGTGACGTCATCCATTACGACGGTGCTGGCCCCTACGGTTACGTTCAGCTGGTCCGCCAGGGCCAGGCCCTCCGATGCCTCCGCGAGACCCGGGTGGATCACCAGCGCCCTGTCAAACGAGACGATGGCGTTTTGGTAGTCTCCTGCTGCAAGGTACGCAGTTCCTATCCCCACCCACGGGTCCGCATCGCCGGGGTCGAGCCTGGCCGCCCGGGTATACGACCTCACGGCGTCGGCGTAGTTCCCGAGCAGCTCCTCAGCCTCGGCTTTTCCCATCCAGGCTGCCATAAGGCCCGGGTCCGCGGCGATTGCCATGTTGAACGCCTTGAGCGATTCGTCGTAACTGCCCTGCTGGAGAGAGGTCCTGGCCCTGCTCACCAGGAGCGCCGCGTCCTCCGCGGATCCGGCCCCCGGCACGGATGTCGTACCCCCGGAATACGATCCGGAATCTCCTCCGGATGAGGAATAACTGTCCGACCCGCCGTCTGAGGTGGCGCCGCCGGATGTACCTCCGTCCGATCCGCCGGAATCACCCCCCGCCTGATCCCCGCCGGTCGCGTCGCCGGTACCGCCGGTATCGGACCCGGAATCAGAACTGCCTCCGCCCGTATCGGAACCCCCTCCCCCGGAGAAACTCCCCGGAGTATCCCACCCGTCGGGGGGGCTGTTGTCGGGGAGACCTCCGCACCCGCAGTCCGAAGCGATAACCGGCGCTACAGAGAAAAGAACGGCGATTCCGATAATAACCAGGGTGACGACGGCAATTCGGCGCATGATATAGTGTGCACAACAGGTCAAAATAAGGTATTCGGGTACATGAACCGACCGCGACCCCGCGCACTCCGTGACCCGGCATCTCCCACGGAACGCGGAAGAGAAAACCCTATCTCAGGACCATCTGGAAAAGGGTAGGGTATTTCCGGAGTATGGCGAATGCGATAGGCCTGGATATCCAGAGCCGTCCCTGCTCGAAGCTACGGAGCGGGCTTATCTCGTTTTTTGCCCGGAGCGCCTCCGCCGCTCCTTCATCGGCGAGCATGCAGCTGTCCGGGACATCCGCGGTGCAGTAAAAGAGTACCGGGAGTTTCAGCCTCCTCCGGAGATCTTCGGAAAGCCCCTCTGCAAAACGGGCGAGATCTTCTTTGTCAAACCGGTATTCTTTCCCTTCTTTTGTACTTGACACCGGGCGGTCCTCGGCAAGAAGGTCGGAGAGTCTCTTTCTTTCGGTGACGATGCCCCGGTTGACTTTCCCGAGCTCGAACTGCATCCATCGCATCATCACCCGCTCGTCACTTATCGATGGCCGGTCATTCATGTTTCAGGCATATTCTGTCCGGGAAATATTTGAGACCAGCCTATCCGGCAACTCATGAGTGGTCCACTCTATGCCAAACTCGAAAGGTATTTATTCATTCCTTACCTCCTGAACGAAGAGGTATCATGGACATCGCAGCAACCGTGGGATTCCTGGCGCTGGTAATCATCGGCATTCTGATCATCCTCCTGATTCTCCGGGTGATCTGGATGCTGCTTCCTGCCGCGATCATCGCTATCATCGTCTTCTTCCTGACCTTCAATCTTTGGTACGCAGGGGTCGCGTTCCTGATAATCGCGGTGATCACGGTGTTGGCCGGGATACTGCGACGATAACCGTTACCCGTTTTTTTCACCCGGGGTAATGATCGCAGGGACCATATCGCGTTACGCGAAGATCGCGATACCCGCAGACCCGAAAATGTACTAAAATAGTCTTCGATCTCCATTTTGTTCCGAATCCCGGGGATGACATAATCACACAAAGTGGCGGCGCGTCGGGAAAAAAAGATCTCATAAGAAGACGTTCGAAAAGAATGGGCTCGAGGAGATTCGAACTCCTGACCTCCGCCATGTCAAGGCGACGTCATAGCCAGCTAGACCACGAGCCCGCATCAATCAGCAAGATGCTCTCTAACGTGGGTCTCGGTACTATTAAATTATTTTCTTTTCTTGTGTCTGGGGCAATATGGACCGATTTTTTTGATTTCAATCTATCATACATTTTAAGCCGGCTAAGGGAAACATTTACTTCAAAATACCGGGAATCCTGCTCAACTGAAAAAGGCACAAAATCTTCTCAAGGCACTCGCGGTAAATGGAGGAATTCAATCTCGCTGGCCGAATGAATCGGCACCAGAGCGGAAGACCGTACCATGCCATGAATCTTTTTCCTCCTGGGAAGGTGTCGTCATCCCCGGACTATCGCTATTTTAATGTAATGGGATAAATATCGTAATCTCTATAATGGAACACTTTTGAAAGATTCCATTTTTCTCTCAGTGAAGGCAACTCTGCCTGATACTCATCGTTTCTGGTTGTATCAACCAGTAAAAAAGCACTTTCTGGTCGGTACTCCCACCACCTGTCACAGGCGTTCAGCAGGAACGGGCGAATGCTGTCAGGTAAAAAATACGTCGGCCGTATCGTCACTTTCTCTTTTGAAAGGTATGTGATAATATTTGAGTCCCAGTATGTGCCATACCCATACATCAGGTTTTGATCCTCCAGGAATGAGATAAGGTCATATTCTCTCTCGTTTGGGTTGGGATCCAGGTTGGATACATATGCGAAACTGGAAATGCCCGAAAGAATCAGAAAGGCCACAACAATCACTGTAAACGATTTTCCTCCTTCCGAAGAGGAGGCAGCCACAAGTATGAGGATGGCCAGTGTTCCAAACGTCAGATATCGTGCTCCCGTTATATCGTATACATATGTCGAGATGAGGAAAGATACCACAATCAGGACAATCGATGTGACAAATATTGTATAAAAAAACCTCTTTCCTGTGGAACCTTTTTTGAAATCCTTCACCATATTCAGGAGAGTATACAGGATTAACACCGCAAACAGGAGGATTGAGAGAATATCGACAATGTTTATTTCCCTCCCGCCCATCAAATGGTATAACCCGGTGTTCAGTAACATTGCCTGAGCTTTCAGGTAGAGGGGAATATTCACCAGGAAAATATCTGAAATGCTATGTATTCCAAAATTTCCCTTGATCCAACCGGGTATAAAAAACGTCTTGATTACATAGGCGATAACCGCCACGACCCCCATTAGAAGGATAATAAAATTCCCCGCATATCCTTTTGCCGGGTATACAAGGATATGGGCTATAATACACGGTATAAGGATCCAGACCAATATAATCGAATCGGAAAAAACGGATAAAAAGACCAGTACCAGTAATGCAATGAAATGCGACCAGGAAATATTCAGATTCGAACTGTTCATTTCCCTATGCGCACCTTCGCCCTTCTTATGAGTTCTCATTCGAGTATTCATCACACACAGGAGGATGAGGATTAGCGCTCCAAACACAATAGTCGCGTTATGGGTAGTCGGATATGTATACCAAAAGTATCCTTCAGGAGGAATATTTGCCGCTAATGCTCCGAATAAAAGGGTGGCCGTTGTATCTTTGGTAACAAGATAGACAAGATAAGAAAGAAGGAACACTGCCAGGATGAAAATAAAAAAAACAACCAGTTTTAGTGCGACAGGATTATAATTTGTAAGGATTTGAGGAACCAGTTGAAATGGGATCAACTCGGTTAAGACGAGGCTGTCGGTGGAGAGCAGGTGGTACCCGGACAACAAAAAGTTGTAATGTTTCCCGATTTCCATCGACATAAGACCCATTCCAACAGAATCGCTATCCAGGCTCAGATAGAGAGAGATGAAAAATTTAGTAATAAAGCCATAAACGATAAAAAAAATAAAAATCAATCTGGTGAAATTTTTTAAGAATGGCAATCTCTCTTGTATCGCTGAAGCGTTCATGGGCCCCCCTATACTATGTTCAATTGTCGTGTATGCCGCTTTATATATTTTCAAAAAAAATACATTTTCAAAAAATACAATTTTATAAAAAATCCAAAGATGGATTCAATTATGTCCATCCTGCCCAATATTTGAAGAATCCCGGCTGAATAATCACAGCCGTACGAACTTGGCGGTAAAAATACCGGGCATCGAGCGGATCTGGTCCATCATCTCCTCGGAGACCTCGCTGTCCACGTTCAGGACCATTATCGCCTCCTCTCCGGGGTTGATTCTCCCTACCTGCATTCCCGCGATATTGACATCGCCTTTCCCGAGGATGGTCGAGGCCCTTCCGATGACCCCCGGCTTGTCCAGGTGGCGGGAAACGACGACAAACCCTTCGGGGATCATGTCCATCGTGTAGCCGCCGATAGCAACGATCCGGCTGCGTCCCTTCATGAAGACCGTCCCGCTCATGGTCTCGGTCGTCTTGTCGGTCTTTACCCTGATGGTCACCAGGCTCTTGAAGCCCTGGGACTCGTCGTTATTCGTCTCCGAAAGGGCGATCCCGCGTTCTTTCGCCACGAACTCGGCGTTTACGATATTGACCGGCACCTGGAGGATGGGGTCGAGCAGGCCTTTTAAGGCCATGCGGGTGATGAACCGGGTGTTCTGTCCTGCCTTCCCGAGCTCGCCCGAGTAGATCATCTCAACCTTCTCCATCCGCCCTTCGACCAGCTGGGTGAGGAACCGGCCCATCTTCTCCGCGATGTAGGCGAACGACTCGATGGTGTCCTGTTGCTCGGGCGGGACCATCGGTGCGTTGACGATATACTTCGCCGTCCCTCCCTTCAGTACCGAGCCGCATTGCCTGGCGATGGATACCGCAACGTTCTGCTGGGCCTCCACGGTGCTCGCCCCGAGGTGCGGGGTCACGACGACGTTGTCGAGTTCGAGCAGGGGAGATTCCAGCGGAGGTTCTTCCTCGAACACGTCGAGGGCCGCCCCGGCGACCTTGCCCGATTTCACCGCATCATAGAGTGCTTTCTCGTCGATGATGCCCCCGCGGGCGCAGTTGATGATCCGCACACCGTCCTTCATGGTGGCGATGCTCTTTGCGTTTATTACGTGCCGGGTCTCCTTGATCAGGGGGGTGTGCACGGTGATCACGTCCGATACCCGGATCACCTCGTCGAGCGACATCGCTTCCACCCCGATCTGGGCGGCCTTTTCCCTGGTGATGAAGGGGTCGTACCCCACCACGTGCATCCCGAGTGCGAGCGCCCTCTTCGAGACCTCGCGCCCGATCCGGCCGAGCCCGATAATCCCCAGGGTCTTCTCGTTCAGCTCGACCCCCATGAACTTCGACCGCTTCCATTCCTTCTTCTTCAAAGAGGCATTCGCCTGGGGAATGTTGCGCGCCAGGGAGAGCATCATGGCCATGGTGTGCTCGGTCGCCGCGAGCGTGTTCCCCTCCGGCGCATTCGCCACGATGATCCCCGCCCGGGTGGCGGCGTCCATATCGATATTGTCCACCCCGGCCCCGGCTCTCCCGATAAACCGCAGTCTCTTCCCGGCCGCGATTATCCGGGCGGTGACCTCGGTGCCGCTCCTGACCAGGAGGGCGTCGTACTCCCCGATGATCGCCGCGAGCTGATCTTCCGTGAGGTCGGTCTTCACGTCGACATCGAACTCCTGCCGGAGGATCTCCAGTCCTTCCTCGGCCAGCGGGTCGCTGACCAGTATCTTAGACTTCACAATAAAACCCTACCATGTATCGGCTTGCTACCATTTCATGGTTGTTCTCCCCCCGATCCTTTCCACGGAAGAATAACCAGATAACGGTTTCCGATCGGGCGGGCGATGATAATTTATTAACCAGATCACGCGGAGATTATAGTGGTGCGTGCATGACACAAATGCCGGATATCCTGTGGCTTGAGGAGATACGAAAAGAAGATATCGCTTCGGTAGGGGGGAAAGGAGCATCTCTTGGGGAAATGTTCGCCATCGGACTTCCCGTCCCGAGGGCGTTCGTGGTGACCAGCCACGCGTTCCGGAAATTTTTGCAAAAAACCGGGCTCGAAGACACGCTGTTCTCCGGGATGGACACCCTTGACGTCGAAGATGCCGAAGCACTGGAAAAATCGGCAGAGAAGGCAAAATCCGCGGTCATGAAGGCGAAGATGCCGAAAGACATCCAGAAGGAGATCCTGGATGCCTATAAAAGAATGGACCCCTCGGGCATGGTGGTCGCGGTACGGTCCAGCGCCACCGCCGAGGACCTCCCCGACGCCAGTTTCGCCGGACAGCAGGACACCTTCCTGAACATCAGGGGGGGCAGTGACCTTCTCGATGCGGTGCAGAAGTGCTGGGCCTCCCTGTATGGCGGGCGGGCGATATACTATCGCGCACGGCAGGGGTTCGACCACCGGAGCGTGAATATCGCGGTGGTGGTCCAGCAGCTGGTCCGTTCCGAGAAAGCCGGGGTGATGTTCACCTCCCACCCGGTGACCGGCGAACCGCTCACCATCATCGAGGGGTCCTGGGGCCTCGGCGAAGCGGTGGTATCGGGATCGGTCTCGCCCGACAAGTACGTCTGCGACCAGCGGACCGAGAAGGTCATCGACCGTCTCGTTGCCCATAAGACGACCATGATCGTCTCCGACGGTGAAAAGGGGACAAAGACCATCCCCGTACCGAAAGCGAAGCAGGAGAAGGTCCTCCTCTCCGACGACGAGGTCACCCGCCTCGCCACGTTCGGAAAGATCGCCGAAGACCACTACGGGGTGCCCCAGGACGTGGAGTGGGGCATCGTGGGCACAGAGATCTATATCCTCCAGTCGAGGCCCATCACCACGATCAAATCGGGCGAGTCCGCGGCGGGCGCAGGGCACGAAGGTTCGACCGGCAGGATCCTCCTCCAGGGTCAGGGAGCGTCGCCGGGGATTGCGAGCGGCAAGGTGGTGATCGTGAGCGATGTCAAGGATTCCGGAAAGATCAGGGACGGCGACATCCTGGTCACCAGGATGACCAATCCCGACATGGTGCCGGCAATGCGAAAAGTCGCGGCGATCGTCACGGATGAAGGAGGCATGACCTGCCATGCGGCGATCGTGAGCCGGGAACTCGGGACTCCTGCGGTAGTCGGCACCAAGAAAGCCACCGCGATCCTCAAACCCGGACAGGTGATCACCGTGGACGGTGAGAAGGGGCTGATCTACGAGGGAGCCATGGAACAGAAAACGGCCCAGGCTGCCCCCGCGCAGGTCGCGGTTGCGGCGCCGAAGATTATCACCGCCACCAGCGTGAAAGTGAACGTGTCCATGCCTGAAGCGGCCGCACGGGCCGCGGCGACGGGGGCGGACGGGGTCGGGCTGCTCCGGATAGAGCATCTCATCCTCGGCCTGAACCGCACCCCGGGCTGGTTCATCGCCAACAACAAGGAAGAAGACTTCGTCCAGGAGCTGTACCTCGGTATCAAGACCGTGCTCGATGCGTTCTATGGAAAGCCGGTCTGGGTGCGCACGCTCGACGCCCCTACCGACGAGTTCCGGAACATGGCCGGCGGTGAGGATGAGCCGATCGAGCACAACCCCATGCTCGGATGGCGGGGAATCCGCCGCGACCTGCAAAGCCCGGACCAGTTCAGGCTTCAGGTCGAGGCATTCAAGAGACTGTGGGAGCAGGGGTACGACAACCTCGGGGTGATGTTCCCCATGGTCTCCCATCCCGACGAGTTCATCCGGGCACGGGACATGATGGGCGAGTGGGGTGTGGACGTGGATGCCGCCACCCTGGGCGTCATGATCGAGATACCGGCGAGCGCCGTCATGATCGAGGATTTTGTCCAGGCAGGGATCAAGTTCGCCTCGTTCGGGACGAACGACCTGATCCAGTACACCCTTGCCATAGACAGGAACAACGAGAACGTTGCAGGGATGTACAACCCCAAGCACCCGGCGGTGCTCTCCCTCATCCACGACGCAATACAGGTCTGCAGGGAGTACGGGGTCGAGATCTCCATCTGCGGCCAGGCAGGGTCCGAGCCCCCCATGGTGGAATGGCTGGTGGAGCACGGGATCACCAGCGTTTCCGCGAACATCGATGCCGTCCCGAAGATCAGGGAGACCGTGGCCCGGACCGAGCAGCGCATCATCCTGGAGAGCGCGAGACGAAATAATGCGGTATAAAGGGCGGACTGAGGAAGACCTCTTCTCTTTTCTCGCGTCCAAAAAGAGAGAGGACACCTGCCACGAGTACATCCTCTCGTCGATGTGCACGCTCCCCCACCCTGTCGCGGTGCGGGCGCACACCATGTTCATGGAGACCAACCTCGGGGATCCCGGGCTGTTCCAGGGCACCTCGAGTCTCGAGCACCTGCTGATCCGGACGCTGGGCGAGCTCTTCCATCACCCCGATGCCTGCGGGTACGCCACCTCGGGCGGCACGGAGTCCAACATCCAGGCCCTGCGGATCGCGAAGATGACCTCGAAGAAAACCCGGCCTAACGTGGTACTCCCCGAATCCGCACACTTTTCCTTCAAAAAAGCCTGCGAAATACTCTGTATGGAGATGCGGTGCATCCCCCTGGACGAGCACTACAGGATGGACGTGCAGGCCGCCGCGGAAGCGACGGACGACCAGACCTGCTGCCTGGTGGGGATCGCAGGGACCACCGAGTACGGGATGGTGGACCCTCTCACCGAGCTCTCCCTGCTCGCGATGGAACGCGATATCCACCTGCACGTGGACGCCGCGTTCGGGGGGATGGTGATCCCCTTCCTGGAAAGACCCCTCCCGTTCGACTTTTCCCTCCCGGGTGTGCGGAGCATCGCGGTGGATCCTCATAAGATGGGGCTTTCCACCATCCCGTCGGGGTGCCTCCTTGTCCGGGATCCGGAACTGGTATGCTCCCTCTCGGTGGACACTCCCTACCTCACCGTGAAGCAGGAGTTCACCCTCTCGGGGACCCGGCCCGGGGCCCCGGTGGTGGGGGCGCTCGCGGTACTCGAGTACCTGGGCCGGGAAGGCATGGAGGCCCTCGTCAGGGGGTGCATGAAGAATACCCTGCGGCTCATCGACGGTATGGAGGCCTACGGCATCGCCCGGGTGGTGACCCCGGACGTGAACGTGGCGACCTTCTCCCCGGCGAAGGTGCCCCCGCCATGGAGGATCTCGATGACCCGCAGGGGGCACCTGCGGATCGTGTGCATGCCCCACGTGCACGCTGACATCATTGAAAAATTCCTGAAGGATATTGGTGAGACAAATGCTTGAAAGACTGGTTAAATCTCTTGAAACCTGCCCGATGGTGAAGCGCGGCGAATATAATTATTTCATCCACCCGATAACCGACGGGGTCCCGGTCGTCGACCCGGACCTTCTCCGGGAGGTGTCCACCGCCATGATCAAGGTGCTCGACCTCGACGGGGTCCACAGGATCCTGGTCGCCGAGGCGATGGGGATCCATATCGGTTCGATTATCTCGACCATGACCGATATCCCCCTCAACATCGTGCGGAAACGGGAATACAAGCTGCCGGGGGAGATCGCCATCCATCAGAGCACGGGGTATTCGAAGGGCGAACTCTACCTGAACGGCATCTCCCCGGGAGACCGCGTGGCGATCGTGGACGACGTGATCTCCACAGGCGGAACCATGAAAGCCATCCTCGGTGCGCTCGACCTCGCGGGTGCCGAAGTGTCCGACATCTGCTTTGCCATCCAGCGGGGTTCCCCCGATATCGGCCGGCCGTATAAGTCGCTGGTCAGTATCGAGGTCACCGACAGGGTGCATGTGATTGACCGATACTTCTAGGCTCGTCACTCTCCTCAACGAGCGTGGGGCCAGCCGGGTCGCCCTCCAGTTCCCGGCCGGGCTGAAGCGGCAGGCGGGAGAGATCGCCGGAACCCTCAGGGCCGCAGGGTTTTTCGTGGTGATCAGCGGCGACCCCTGTTACGGCGCGTGCGACCTGGCCCTCGACACCCTTTCTTTTGCGGACGTGCTGGTGCATTTCGGACATACTCCGCTCGGCACGCACCCCGATGTAATCTTCCTGCCCTGGGAGGTCGACATTCCTCTCGAGTCACTGGACCACGCGATCCCGCTGCTCAGGGAATCCCTGGTAGGGCTGGTCACCACCTCCCAGCACGCCCACCAGCTCCCACGCGTGGCCGAGTATCTTGGCGACAGGGGGATCGAGGCACGGATCGGTGAGGTGAGCGAACGTACCCCGCTTCCCGGCCAGATCCTGGGATGCTCCTATTCCGCGGCACGGGTCCCGGGAGTGAAAGAGATCCTGTACATCGGCACCGGGGTGTTTCATCCCCTCGGGGTCCAGCTCGCCACAGGCGCACGGGTCGTAGCCCTTGACCCCTTTACCGGGACCTCGGCAGTGATCGACGCATCGCGCCTGCTCCGCACCCGCCACGCCCTTATCGAACGAGCCCGGCGTGCGGACCGCTTCGGTATCCTGGTCAGCACCAAGACCGGGCAGTGCCGGAGAGAACTCGCAGAGCGCCTGGCCGGGCTCTGCGACAGGGCGTTTCTGGTCGTGGCCCGGGAGATCGATCCGGGCGAACTTCTCAACCTGGGCTTCGGTGCGTACGTCAATACCGCATGCCCCCGCCTCTCGTACGACGACCAGGTCCGGTTCCCGGTCCCGGTACTTACCCCGCAGGAGTTCGAGATCCTTTGCGGGGTGCGCCAATGGGAAGATTACGCCATAGACGAGGTCTGATCTAGGTGAAGCTCCGGCAGCTGGAGATGAAACTTGAGCGGCTTTCTGGCTTTTCCTCTCCTGATCCCGGGAAGGAGCAGTACCGCACCCCTGCCCCCCTGGCGGCACGGCTTCTCTTCCATGCCTGGAGCAGGGGGGATATCGAGGGAAAGAAGGTAATCGACCTGGGGTGCGGCACCGGGGTGCTCTCGGTGGGGGCAGCCCTCCTCGGAGCGGACGAGGTGACAGGGATCGATATCGACCCGGCTGCGCTCGAGGTCGCGGAGAGGAATGCAACCGGCGCGGGAGTGACGGTCGGGCTGGTGCGGGGGGATTTGGCGGATCCCGCGGTGGTCGCGGGGCTGCCCCCTGGTGACACCGTGGTTATGAACCCCCCGTTCGGGGCCCAGACTTTGCATGCAGACCGGCCCTTCATCGATGCCGCCCTCCGGCTCGCACCGGTAACGTACGGGATCTTCAATGCGGGGTCCCGCTCCTTCCTCACATCGTACCTGCAGGGGAGAGGCGTGGTGGATGAAGTGGTCGCGGGCGTGATACCGATAAAAAAGACCTTCGCGTTCCATACCAGGGAGGTCAGGGAGATCCCCGTGGAGATCATGGTGCTGAGGCGGGTCATGTGACGAGCAAGGTTCCGGCGCTCTCCTCCCTGTTCCTGGCCCATCTTGTCACCGACATCTACATGCCGGTGATATCGGCAGTCATTCCCCTGCTTATTATCACCTACGGGTATTCCTACCTCATGGCGGGACTCCTGGTCACGGCGTACAACCTCACCTCTTCACTCTTCCAGCCGGTCTTCGGCTGGCTCTCGGACAACAGGGGATGGCAGGTCCAGATATGGATTAGCCTTCTCATCTCCGCGACGTTCATCTCGTTCATGGGTATTATCCCCTGGTATGCCGTCCTCCTGGCGTTTGCCGCCATTGCAGCCCTCGGTCATGCGTCTTTCCACCCCTCTGCCCTCTCCCTGGTGAGCAGGATTGCGACCGGGGAGAACAGGGGGCGGATCACCTCCCTGTTCGTGGTGGGCGGGAATTTGGGCTACTCCCTCGGGCCCTTCCTGGCCGGCGCCCTGGTCCTGTACTTCGGCCTGCCGGGGCTGCTTGTGCTCCTGGTCCCTGCCGTGGTAATGGCGGTGCTGCTCAAAAGAATCCTTCCCCGCACAGAGCCGGTCCCCGTCCCTCAGCCGTCCCCGGGGCAAAATTCACGCGCATCACTCCGACCCCTCACCCTGCTCTTCGCGGCGGCGACGTTTCGGGCCTGGGCGGTATTTTCGGCCATAACCTTCATCCCCCCGCTTCTGGTGACCAGGGGATACGACATCTTCGTCGCGGACCTCGCGGTGACCCTGATGCTCCTCGCCGGAGTTGCCGGACAGGTGATCGGCGGGTCACTCTCGGACGTCTATGGAAAGAAGGAGTTCGTCCTGGCCGGGATGGGGCTCTCCCTTCCTGCGTTCTTCCTTTTCATCTTTTCGGACGGCTGGGCATCGCTCGCAGGACTCATCCTCTTCGGGTTCTTCCTCTGGTCAAGTTTCGCCATCACCGTCGCCATGTCCCACGAACTGGCCCCCCACCGGGTCGGGTTTGCCTCCGGGGTCATGCTTGGGGTCGCGATGGGAGCCGGGGGGGTGGGGGTGGCAGTCAACGGTTACCTCGCAGACCAGTACGGGCTCATCTCAGCGTTCGTCCCTATCCCGGCGCTTATCTTCATCGCGGCGCTCCTGATCTTCCTCCTTAAGTACCCCTGGAAGATCCTGAAAGGGAGAGCCTCCCTGCGTAACGAGTGAAAGCTTTTCCATCTGGTAACCTGATTACCGGGAAATAAACTGGTCCCCGCGGGATCGGTGTGCGGCAGGGTTAGGCCAGCATCTCACGCTACGGCCTGCACAGATTTCAGAAAAAATAGGAGATTTGGTGATTACGGCGTAACGATGTACGGCCGCATCATCTCGTTGTCCTCGTGGTCCAGGATGTGGCAGTGCCAGACGTACTCTCCTGTGGTCACATCGAACGGATACGGGGTCCCGGTCTGCTGGGCCCACCTCACCCGGATCTTTGTTACCTGTCCCGGGTTCATCTGGATCGTATCCTTCCACCCGATCTCGCTCACTCGCGGCGGTGTAGCGGTACCGGTAAGGTACGGTGTCGGGTCGACCGGTATGGTCGCATTGGACAGCGGCGGTTGACCGTTCACCGCGAGCCATTGCGCTTCATATGCATCGACATTAAAGTTCTGCCGGCTTACGAGCTGGAACTGGACCAGGTGGAGATGGATGGGGTGCGTATCCATGGTGGGGTTCACGATGACCCATTCTTCGGTAGTCCCGACCTGGGGGTTCTCGGAGATGGGCGCCGCCCACTTCTGCCCGTCGAGGAGGATCTCAATCGGGTTGTCGCCGGGGTCCACGACCTCCTGGAGGGTCAGAATCCGGGTGTTTGTCGGAGCCGGGAGGTTCGGGAAATTACCCGTAAGTGTCGGGTTCAGGGACGTGGGGAGCCTGGCAGGCCGGGGTCCGGTCGTTGGGCCGACCACGAACTTGATCAGCTGGGCGGTATTGGCATCAACCGGATCACCTGACGGGAACGGAGTCGCTGCACTGTTCATCAGGATAACCTCGGTGCCGGTGGGCAGGCGGGAGAAATCAATGATGATATCCGCACGCTCGCCGGGGGCAATGGTCAACTGGTTCATAACCGCAGGCCCCTTCAGGTACCCTCCATCGGTCCCGATCTGGGTGAAGCTCATCCCGTTCGAGAGGGTGAGGGTGTAGAACCTTGCATTCGAGCCGTCGAGGAGCCGGAACCGGTACGCGGCCTTGTCCACGTTCATCTTAGGCCAGACCAGCCCGTTCACCATGATGGTATCGCCGAAGAACTCGGGGTTCCAGTAGGGATGGACGTCCGGTACGTTTCCTACCGTGTAGAAGTAGAACGAACCGTCGTCGTTGAACGTCCTGTCCTGGAAGACCAGGGGCACTTCATATTTTCCCTGCGGGAGGGAAGAGGCCAGGGGGTCTACAGGGTCACGGAGCAGATAGAACCCTGCGAGCCCCGACATGACATTCAGCCTGGTGATCCCGAGCGCGTGATCGTGGTACCATAATGTAGCCGGAGGCTGAGTGTTCGGGTAATCGTACACCGCTGAATTCGCGGTCTGGGGGAAGGTGGTATTGGTATAGTACGTCGATCCGTGAACCCCGCTCGCGGTGAACCACTGGTCGGGATCCCCATCGGAGGCGGCGGTCACTTCAGATCCGTGCAGATGTACAACAACTGGTACGGGAGACTGGGCATCGTAATTGTTGGTGTTGTTGGGAGCCCCCGGGACGAATCCCGGCGGGAATGGCGGGAACGGGGGCGAGAGCATCATGGGTATCGAATTGGGGTTCGCCCAGTGGAGGGTCGGGTCGACCGCAAACATGTGAGGAGTGTTGATCTCGTTGATCCAGCGAACGTTGATAGGCGTCCCCTTGGCCGCTTCGAAGCTCGGTCCGGGTGAATTACGCACGAACCCCAGCGGGGCCCCGGTCACCGCATCCTTGGCAAGCCCGCCATAGCCCCATACCGTGGTGGTCAGGCTCATCGACGGAGGGAGGACCTGCTGTGAGAATACGGTCATGTTCACTTCGTAATAGTTCGGACTGACCGGGACGTATACCGGCGGGGGGCCGGTGATAGTGTTTTCCCATTTAGGAATAGTCGCCGGGTCAATCAATGCACTCACCGGCATAGCGATGCATGCTAAAAGTGCGAGGGCAAGGACGGCCATGATCCCACCCCTCATCCATTGAATGTTCTCAGAACGATTCATGGACTGCTCAATGATATTTCTACATTATAATTTCTTCGATCAAAATGAAGAAAGAAGCCGGAATTAACCTTTTTTTAGGAAAAAAACCCCGAGGTACGTTTTTCTACCAAGAATATTCCCCACTCTCCGCGCCACTACCGGATCCGTAGGGACCCTCATCCCATTTATATGTATCCCCTCGCGGACTTCCTAAAAGAGAACAGGGTTTTTTCCCTGAATACGGCAGGCTACGAGTAGTTTTTCGGGAAATATTCCCAGACCCCTGTGATAGTTATGCCGGGGGGATCCCTCGTGTCATGCATTAACGGGGGTGGTTGAATGGAGACTGTGCGAGGGCCCTCCTGATATGCCTGAGGGCGATCCACCATATGAACGGGAAGAATACCAGGACCAGCACCGCCACCCCGATATCCGAGAAGAGGAGGAGGTTGAAGATCGAATGTGAGATCATGGCCGCGATCAGCCCCCCGGCAATCACCGCCGGTCTGGCGGAGGGGGCCATGAACTTCGCCTGGCCGAGCGCGTACCCCCACATCGAAGAGAAGAGGGCATGGCCCGGGACCGAGAGGATCGCCCTGATGACCCCGGTCTGGAGGGCAAATACCGCCGATGTCTCCAGCGAGGTGAACACGTAGATAATATTCTCCAGGGTGGCGAACCCGAGCCCCACCGCAGTCGAATACACGATCCCGTCCATGGGCTCGTTGAACTCCACCGACTGGTAGACCGTGCTCCGTACCACTATGTACTTGGCATATTCTTCCAGCACCGGGGCTATCGCGATGGCGATGAGGAAATCCCCCAGGAGAAGCCCGATAGTCCCCTCCAGGAAGGCCACCGGGATGGTGATGGTCATCCCGAGCAGATACACGATCGCGATCCAGGAGAGCGGTTCAGGCTCGTACTTGTCCCGGTGATAGAAATACCATAACCAGAACAACCCGGGTGCAATCGCCAGTATCAGGAACGGGACGAAAAGGTCCATGTATGGGAAGTGGATTGGTGCGCGACCGGAATAAATAGTTTAGGAATCGTCCTCCGGGGGATTCCCGATACGGGAGAGGGGGTGCTCAGATCCATTTCTTTTTCCGGAAATATCCGAGCATGATCGCCACCATCCCGATCATGACCCCCCATATCACGTAGTAGCCGTACCGGTAATTGATTTCAGGCATGTTGCGAAAATTCATGCCGTAGACCCCGACGATGAAGGTAAGCGGGATGAATATGGTCGCTATCAGGGTGAGCACCTTCATGATCTCGTTCATCTTGTAGGAGAGGCCCGAGAGGTAGATATCGATCATTCCCGACACCATGTCACGGTAGGTCTCAAGGGTGTCGATAATCTGGATGATATGGTCGTACACGTCGCGGAGATAGATCAGGGTCTCTTCTTTGATGAGCGGAGAATCTGAACGTTCCAGTCCGGTGACCAGTTCACGAAGCGGCCAGACCGCCTTTCTTAAGTAGATCATGTCTTTTTTCAACCCGTTGATCTTCTCCATGGATTGCGGGGTCGCGTTCTCCACGAGTTCCTCTTCCAGGTCTTCCACCCGCTCCTCCATCCGCTCCATTACCAGGAAGTAGTTGTCCACGATATTGTCGATGAGGGCATAGGCGAGGTAATCGGGACCGAACCTCCGTATCCTCCCGTCCTTCCTAATCCGCTCCCTGACCGGGTCGAACACGTCTCCCGGGTCTTCCTGGAACGAAAGAAGGTAGTTCGGGCCGATTATGAGGCTCACGTGCTCGAGCCTGATCTCTTTTCCCGGGAGCGGGGCCTGGATCATCTTCAGGTTGATATAGAGATAGGTGTCCAGGTCTTCCATTTTCGGGCGTTGCTCGGTATTCTGGATATCTTCGAGGATCAGGGGATGAATGGAGAAATACGTCCCAATCTTTTCCAGGACCTCGACGTTCGCCACCCCGTCGATGTTGATCCAGGTGACCGTGGCCGTGTCCCGGTAGGGAAGGCAATCCTCGATCTTCTGCACCTGCCGCTCTTCGAAATGGACGGAATCGTAGTCGAAGAGCGTGATTCTCACCGGTCCTCCCTTCGGTTCACCGGTCACTTCCAGGGTTCCGGGAGGGAGTCCTGCCTTCTTCGAAAGTTTATGGCGCCGTCTGGACATGGAAAGGCCGTAATCCGATAGTAAGATGCACGAGACGGCGAGATAAGTGTTGTGAGGGACCGCACCCCCCGCCTTGTTCGCGACCACAGGGTTCTGCCGGCCCTCTCCGATACGACGTGTGCCCTGTACGGGAAAAATCACCGGGTTCATGCAGGAACGCCGGCGGTACCCTCAACCTCGTACTAATGCAGGGCCCCGGGACCGTACTTTCCCGTTCCTAACGGTCTATTCGCTGCGTTCTTCGGGTGCGGTTAGAGTTTCAACCGGCTCGAGCGGTGAAAGAAGGACCTTGTCCACCCTCCTACCGTCCATGTCCACCACCTCGAACCGCCACTTCTCCCAGTCGAAATGATCCCCCGTGACCGGGATCCTTCCCAGTCTGAGCATCACAAATCCGGCCAGGGTATGGAAATTTTCCTGGTCCGGAAGCGGACCGGCCTCCAGCAGTTCCTGCACCCCGTCGATTGGATAGAGCCCGTCGACCAGGTACGACCCGTCCTCCCGCTGTACCACCATCCGTTCATCCGGCGACCCCTGGGTGGTGAATTCCCCCACGATGGCCTCCATCAGGTCGTGGGGGGTCAGTATCCCGGCGACGCCCCCGTATTCGTCCACTACCACTGCAAACGCCGCGCCCGTGTGCTTGAACGTCTCCAGGGCCCGGAGCACCGGCGCATTTTCGGGGATGAACTGCGGCTCCCTGAGGATACCCCGGAAGTCCGGCACCTTTCCCCGGATCTCGGCGGCACGCACGTCCCCAATCCAGACGATCCCGAGAATATTGTCGAGGTTTTCCCGGTACACGGGGTACCGGGAGTGGCGCTTCGTCTCCATAACACGGAGGTTCTGCTCGAGGGGATCGGCAAGGTCTATGGCCGCGATGTCCGGGCGGGCGGTCATCACCGAGTAGACCTTCCGGTCCCCGAGGTTGAACACCCCTTCGACCATCTCCTGTTCTTCACGTTCCAGGACCCCCTCCTCCGTCCCTTCCCTGACGAGAATCCGGATCTCCTCCTCGGTCACCCGGGGGCCGGGGCGTTCCCGTATCCTGAGCAGCCAGAGTACTCCATCCGTCGAGACTGAGAGGAGCGCAACCACCGGAGCAGTGACGACAGTCAGGGCGGTGATCGGCCGGGCCACCATCGCGGCGATCTTTTCGGGGTTATGGATCCCTATCCTTTTCGGGGCGACCTCCCCGATGACCAGGGCGATGTAGGTGACCAGCACCAGGACCAGCACGAACGAGATTGTCTCTGCGTACGGCCCGGTCAGGGGGAACAAAGAGAAGAACGGGACCAGCAGCGGCGAAAATGAAGCCGCCGCATACGCCCCGGTGAATATTCCCACCAGGGTGACCCCGACCTGGATGGCAGAGAGGAACCGGTTCGGGTCCTGCTTGAGGGCAAGCGCCGCTTTCGCCGACTTCGCCGTCCGGGCAGCCTTTGTGGCCTTACGTTCCTCCAGGACCATGCTTTCCAGCCGGAATGGGCTTGCCGCCACCAGGGCGAACTCCGCCATGGAGAGATACCCGTTAATCAGTATCAGGATCAGCAGTACCGTAAATTCCCAGAGTGTCGCCATCGGAGTATCACCAGTAGTCGCGTCTGTCACTCATTTTTACCCGTGTACCCATTACCGTTCCGGAAGCCACGGGAGTCACGCGATCGCGGTTCCGGTTCCGGTTCCCGATACCTCCCCGGGGTTCAGGGGTAAGGGAAAGGACACCGGTACGAGCCGTGTTCCGGGAAGACTCATTTTTCATCACTCCCCGCACCTTTTTGGCCATGCCCGTCGAACATCAGGGAAATGAGCGATATACCTGTTAAAGCTGTTCTTGCCGCCGGGATCCTCGGCGGAATATGGCTCTTCATCATGACGTATCTTGGGAGCAACGCGGGGACCATGACCGCACCGTACGATATCATGACTATCGGCGGAATGAGAGGCGAAACCGATCCGGTCCTGGCGTTTTTCTTCCTTTATCCCTTTGTCCTCTCGTTCACCTCCGCGATAGTGTTCGGCATGGTGCGTACCTCGCTCGAGGGGCCCGATATCCGGCAGGGGCTGCACTTCGGTTTGATCATGATCCTTCTCGTGATGGTCCCGAGCCTCTACGTCATCTACACCTCGATGACCTACCCCCCGGGGTTCTTTATCGGGAGCCTGTTCACCGATCTGATAGGCTTTCCGGTACTGGGGATCCTTTATGCGAGGATCTGGTCCGGAATGGCAGGGAAGCAAAAGGCAAATTCGCCCGCAGCCGGGGAATAAGGCCGTGTATCGGAATCTTCCGGATGGTTCCGGATGGAAGACTTCCCATTGAATCCTGAATTGAAGATCCGTGAGGGCAGAACGGCGTCATTCCCCGGGAAAAGCGGTCCCCGGAAACGAATGTGTCCGCCGGGGTCTGGGTCCGCCCGGTCGGTCGGAATCACGGCTCCACGCAGGCAGGCCTGAGAAGGTCAGCCCAGACCTGCCAGGGCAATGCCTGCGGAAGCCAGGAAAAAACCGGCAAGAAACCCATAGATTACCAGTAAAAACCCCCTCTTCCCTTTTTTTGCCCCTTTGAAGAAGATATCGTAGTTGAGATACCCAACGAATGCGAGGATCCCGATGCCTGCCAGGGCGATCAGTCCCTCCTGGCCGGGGAGGAGGCTCCGGGATACCGGCTCGGCACGGGCCCATGCGTACGAGACCAGGTCGGCGATGCCGGGAATTCCCAGCCGGAACATGCCCCCGGCGATCAGGGCCGCGATGAAGAGGCGTCGGCGGGACGTCATGGTTCTGGTACAGGAGGTCTGCACGGGAGATGATGAATCCCGCCCCCGTATCGGCCCACTGCCGTTGCTTCTCCTCACATTTCACCACCGATACGGCCAGCAGACGCATCGGGTCGACCTGCTGCCCGGACCTGATGCGGGGGTGAGGTGAGCGACCCGTCCCATGGCGTAAGACCTGACGTAAGAGCTGTTCGTCCCGGTCAGCACTCAGCGGTAACGGTGCGACGGAGTCCCGGCAGATCATTTCGGGGGGTGGCAAGGCCCCCCCGGACACTACGCAAACGACTTTGGCCTTTGAGCATAATTCTACCAACAGGCGTCCTTATGGTGGAACCCGCGACTATCTTCCAGGCTCCCGGCCCGCTGGAAAATATCATACAGTATTTTCTCTCCCTTCCGGAACTGGTCCTCCAGGGGGACATCCTCGCGATCCTCATCTTTTTCATCCTGATTTACATCGCTATCTGGGTGATCCAGAAACTGACCACCGTGCTGGTGAAGGTCTTGAAAAAGATCTTCCTCCTCATCGTGGTAGGGCTTGCCTTTACCCAGTTCCTGATTGTCCTGCTCGAAAAGATCAGGCTTGAGGGATGGACCTCGGACACCCTGGTCTTCGGGATCGTAGGGTTCGTGATAGGAATTTCGGCGTTTGCAATCGCCCTCTATGTCGCGCTGCACTCGATACGGGTCTTCCGGCGGGGAGGGGAACTCCCGGAAGAGACCACGGCTGATGAAGGGGCAGGACAGCCGCCAGCGCCAGGTACAGCCGGTGCGGAGGAACCCGTAGCCGGGAAAGAACCGCCGGTTCCTCCGCCCCCCGTGCCGCCGGGCCCACCCCGGGAGAAAACCGGTATGAAGGAGAGTTTTGGGACGAGGGTAAAGGACGAGCTCTCGCTCAGAGCCCTGAAAAACGACAAGAGGATCGGGGCGGTGGTCGCCTATATCATTATCGCCGAGTTCGGAGTCTTCTCGAGCAAGACCACCCACGCTCCCAATATCGAGACCGGGCTGATCTTCTTCGGCGGGTTCATGCTGGCGAGCCTGATCTTCGTCCGCCTGACCTACCGCGACTATTACCGGGGGCTCCGCCACCTTGGGGCCGCGGTGCTGATCGGCGGGATGCTCTCCCTCATCCTCGGGTATTTTTGGGGAGGGATTCCCATCGACCAGCTCTTATCCCTGAACTATTTCGCAACGGACGCCCTTGTCGCGCTGATAACAGGAATCGCCCTTTCGCTGTTCATGGGGAGTATTACGTGATCCCGTTCCTCCCGGCATTTTGACATAGCTTCGCATAAGGGTGAAAAACGAGGGGATGAATGGCCGGAGGGGTCTTCCATGAATGGAGAGGAACTGCTGAATATCACCCCGGAAGGCGTCACCGATGCAAAGGCCCGATCCTCTGCACGGTCTCGGTGGCCGGAATGGGGCATGAGAGGGTCACCGTGACAGAACCCGTCGGGTAACTCCTGGTCATCCCGACACCCGGGCGAATGCACTTCGGATCTCTAAAAACTCTCATTCTTTCTCTGAAACCCCGGGTCACTCCCGGATACATGGCACAATTACGCGGTACCCCGCAGCTGCCGGAATACGAGGTAATTTTAAGCACCAGGGAGGATACTGTTCGATCTTCTTGAAGAAACCACATCTCCCCCGGATGACATTCAACCGGTATTTCGCCGCGATCTTCATCATGGCGTTGATCCCGGTCTCGGTGGGGGTCATGTACGAACAGGGTTCGTCGACCGAGATCACCGTGCTTACCATTCCCGATGCCCCGCACGGGATCGTGTTCATCGCCGACCCGCACCTTCGCGATGCCAATATGGACCATATCCGCGAGGTCATCGCCGCCATCAATGAGCTCCACCCGTCGGTGGTGCTTATCGGGGGCGACTTCGTGTACGGCGAGGGAGAGGACCTCGCGCTCCAGGAAGTATGGAAAGAGGTCGATGCCCCGGTCTACGCGGTGCTGGGCAATCACGACTATAAATCAGGTGATTCGGGAACCGGCGCAATCCAAAAGACACTCGCACTCCGTGGCGCCGACCTTGACCCTGACCACTACGACCTCGGCTGCATGAAGGACGAGGATCCCGAGGGATACGCGTATGCGGACACCCTCACCGCGGTGCTTGAAGAAAACGACGTCCACGTGCTCCGGAACGAATATACCGAGATGGAAATCGACGGGAAAACGCTCTGCATCGTGGGAGTCGACGACGGATGGGCGGGGATGGCGGACCCCCCCTCACACCCCGAAGGCGACGGTTTCGTGATCTATATGATCCACGAGCCTGAGTGCCGGGCCGACTGGGACGCGGATCTCATCCTTGCCGGTCACACCCACGGTGGCCAGTTCATTCCCCCGGGAGTGGACGGGCTCGCCTCTGACGGCCTGGTAAGGCTCTCCGGACTGGTCACCGACGACAGCACCAGGACCTATATCACAAGGGGGGTGGGAACCTCGAACCTTGAGGTGGAGCTCCGCCTGTTCGCCACTCCCGAGATCGTGGTTATCAATCCCTGAACTATCCGATCCGCTTCTCCTGGACTCAGGGACGGGCCGGGCTCCGCCGTGACCGTGGCCCCGTGGACAGGGTCCGCGAATCCTTCCTTATGACGCGGGGGGCAATCCCCGGGAAAGTGCGGGATCAGGTTCCCGGAAACCCGATGCTTCCCGGTCCCGTCCTCAACACGGTCGATCCATGTGTTTTTTGTGCGAAGAGTTCGATACTCTCCCGCGGAGAATCCGGATTGACCGACTACAGACCTCCTGCAGACATGCCGTACGTGCACGGCCGCTCCGACCGCGAGTCCATGCGGCTCGGCGACCAGGCCGCAACCCTCGAAGACCTGCTGCATCACGATACCCGGTATCCCCCGGGGAGCACGGTCCTCGAGGCAGGATGCGGGGTCGGTGCCCAGTCGGTCATCCTCGCCAGGAACAGCCCGGAAGCCCTTATCACCTCGATCGATATATCCCCGGACTCCGTCGGGAGAGCCAGGGACCGGGCCGCCCGTGAAGGATACACCAACATCTCGTTCCGGACCGGCGATGTATACCATCTCCCGTTCGCACCCGGGGCGTTCGACCATGTATTCGTCTGCTTTCTCCTGGAACATCTTCCCGACCCTGTACGGGCCCTGGAGGGACTTTTACGCGTGCTTAGGCCGGGGGGGACGATCACCGTCATCGAGGGAGACCACGGATCGGCCTTCTTCTATCCCCGGAGCGACGAGGCAACGAAAGCAATCCAGTGCCTTGTGGAGGTCCAGCGGAGAGCGGGAGGGAACGCACTCATAGGCAGGGAACTCTGGCACCTGATGAACGAGGCGGGGGCCCGGTCGGTCAGGGTCTCGCCCCGGATGGTCTACGTCGACGAAAGCAGGCCCGCCCTGGTGGAAGGATTTACCAAAAACACGTTCACCGCCATGGTGGAGGGAGTGGAGACAGAGGCACGTGCCCTCGGGCTTATCGATGAAAAAACCTGGGAAAAAGGAATATCCGACCTCTACAGGACCATGGAACCGGACGGGACGTTCTGTTACACGTTCTTCAAGGGCACCGGCAGGAAGACCGGTCCGTCACGCTCCGGGACGCCGAACAGGCAACTCTGGTCGGATGCAAAAAAGAGTGCGTGCGAACAGGCGGGTCTGTAAGCGGTGCAGCTTCACTATAGACCCTTCGCGCTATTCCCGGCATTCCTGCTGCCGATCCGGATATCCGGGGTATCCCGAATATACCCTCATTGTAACCCTGAATAATTTTTTCCTAAAAGGACGTATGCAGGGATGCGGCACCATGAAAAATATGAGCCATATCCCCGGATCCCCGGAATATGCCTGGTTTTCACGCTCCGTGGTCCGTGCATCAGAACTCGGGGACCAGGTAATTCCTGGCCGTGATATCCCACCCCGCCGGCGGCTGACCCTGCTTCATCTCGCGGGAGTATTTCTCGGCACCCCTGACCATGTACCTCATCGCGAGGCGGGCTATCGCGGTCAGCACCATATTTCCTTCAACGATGTACCGGTTCATCCTCCTGACCATGCGCATGTCATGGTCTATGCATACGCCGAGGAGTTCCCAGTGCGAGGGCGTCATTTTTTCTGCGGTGAACGAGTCCTTATCCGAAAGGGCCGCGGGGTCCATGGATACGAAGTTGAGCGGCACCACCAGGGACCTGGTGTCGCGGATATCCTCCATCATCTCGATGGTCAGGATCACGTCTTCCTCTTCCTCTCCCGGGAGCCCAGCTATAAGGGTGCACGCCGGGATAATGTCGTGATCATTCAGAAGTCCGAGGCTGCTCTTTACGATATCGGGCCAGTCTCCCGGAGAGGACGGAGCACATTTACTCTTCATGTACATCTCCATGATCCTCGGGCTCCCCGTCTCGATGCCCGTCTGCACCCCGATGAAGTTCTGGTTCGGGAGCGTGTAGATAATATCCGCGATGGTCTCGATCAGGGCCGGATTATGATAGGCCGTGGCCAGTGCCAGGTGTGAGAGCCCGATTCCCTTCACGCCCTCTATTCCTGCGACACGGGTGAAGAGGGCGGCCACCTTTTCAGGCTCCGGTTCGATCTTTTTCGAACCGTAGGCCAGCACATCCTCGGCATGAAGGATGGCGCACGAGTTACCTCCCGCCGCGTTGAGCCTGACATCCGCGGCGATCTGGTCGATCGGCTTATGACGGATCTTCTGCATTCCCGGAGTGCAGAACTTGCAGCCGCGGTTGCATCCCCGCGAGATCTCGGCCAGCCCGTGGATTGTCGCCCCTTTCAGGACGGGGATCTTCTCCAGGGGGACTTCCTCTCCATGGATGACCCTCGGGACCTCCTCCCCGGCCAGAATTGCGGAGAACGCTTTCGGTACCGAGACCTCTCCTTCGCCGAGGTGGACATGGTCAATCCCCAGCCGATCCATCACTCCCTCTTCGGCGACCTGCCACGCGGATTTCCCTCCGACCACGGTGGTCACGTTCCTCAACACCGGGTTCCTCATGAGTTCCAGGAACATGACCCGGTTATAGGGCGGTCCTGTGCGGAGCAGGTCGGCAAACGTCGACGTGGGGGGGTTGATTCCCAGGAGGTCGTGGCCGCTTACCGACACAATACCGGTATTTTCGCCCACCATCTTCGGGAGATCCCGCGGATGCACCACTGCCACCTCGTCTTCTCCAAATCCGGATTCGAGCAGTGCCGCCTCGATCATCCTGGTCCCCTGGTCGGCAAATATCGCCCTCCCGTTCTTTCGCGGCACCGGGGGGGCCACCGCATGGAAAAAAATCCAGTCCGGTATAACTCCCTGCGGGATACAGGTGGCAAAACCGACGAATATTCCCCCCCGGTACCTGCTCATCATGGTCTCATCCGTGGTGAGGACGATGGCAGGAGATTTCACGATTTTTTATTCACCTGATGATCCGGTTGATATGTTCTATGCACATGAAATTATCGGTCAAAACGCTCTCATACGAGACATTTTTCCGTAATTCCGGTGGCGAGGTCATGGAGGTCCGAACAAATGTCCGCTCGTATAAAAAAATTTATATAATTTCGTTCCCGAAGGTACCTCCTCCGGAAAATCTGCCCTGTCCGCACGAAGTATCGGGTCAATCCCGGAGCACACAGGTACTATTATTTATTCCGGGCCGCATGGATCCATCATGATCCGCACACATGCATTTCTCGCACTCTCCGCGATCCTGGTTCTCATCGCTCTCGTTCCAGGGGTTTTCGGGATCACGGTGCCGCTTGGGGACCCGGTTCCGCTCTCCGGGGCCGCTCCCGTGGCCGATACGGTCTATCTCTTCCTCACCGGCCCGAACCTGCCCTCGAACGGCGTCCGTCTCGACGATATCACCGCCGAGGTCGTCACCGGTGTTCCCTCAACATTCACCCAGGCTCCTGTCTCGAACGGCCAGTGGCAGTATACCTGGTATACCGGGAGCACGGGAGGAACCCTTGATGCGGGTTCATATACCGTCTACGTCTCTACCACCCCCGTGGGGAGAAATGACCTTTCCAGGGCGGTCTATTCCAGCATAAGCATCACCCTGACCCTCCCGACGATCGAAGTCCCGCCCACCGGAACCCTGGTCGTGGAGTCTGTCCCCGCCGGTGCCGGGGTCGTGGTGGACGGCGTTCTCCAGGGGACTTCCCCGGTCGAACTGACCGGGGTCCCCGAAGGTCAGCACCTCGTGGTACTAAGCTTTACAGGCTACGCGAACTCCACCAGTACGGTGACCGTCGTCGCGGGGGAGACCACTTCGGTGAATGTCGCGCTCGTCCCGGTCTCCCTGCAGCCGACTCCGACTGTTTCCGCCTCTCCGGAGACCTCGCCTCCCACTTCGGCCGCGGCAACCTCCCCCACTCCTGCCCCGCTGTCCCTTGCAGCGATTGCGGGAGCGCTGGGAGGAGCACTGGCTCTCATGGTGTTCCGGGAGGGAACTCACAGAGACGACCCCTGATGGGGATTATTTCCGGCGACCCGGGGAAGGCGCCCAAATCATTTTGAGCTGCCTTTCCAAATTCCACCCATGGACGGAATCGCAGGGGCCGAGCGGGTGAAAAATGGAATTCTCCTCCGGGTCGAGACCCCCTCGGGGGTGAAGGAGGTGCTCTTCGGGTTCGGCGAGCTGGTGGGGATGAAGATCAACGCACTCCACCTCCTGCAATATCCGCAAAAATATCTCTGCGACCCCGGGACACGGGAAATCCGGAGGCGACACGGGAACCGTTCCGAAGAGTCTGCCGTAAAGTTCCCTGAATAAACTTCACCGGAGTCACGGATATCCAGGGTGACAGGTCGGTTTTCAACCCGGGATTCCCTCAGGGCACCCGCCGTAAAACGAGGGAATCTCTCTACCGGTCACCCGGGATACTGACGGTCAGCTTTATCAATCGGTATTTCTATCTTGATCCATGAAACCTGATAGACGCACGTATCTGAAGCTCTGCGGAAGCCTTGCGATCGCAGGCGTCCTTGTCTTCATGCTCGCGGCTGCCGGCTGCACCCAGACCCCCGGCGGCCCCCCGACTTCCACCGCGACATCCACACCGACGGCAACAATCACCGTATCCCCGACCCAGGCCCCCTGGGAGGGGCTCCCCTTGTATAATGAAAGCTCCAACGGCGCCACCGTCGCGGTCAAGCCGGGAAAAACTTTCGTCGTTGCCTTAAACGAGAACCCGAGCACCGGCTACATCTGGAATGCAACGCTCACCCAGGGTCTCCAGCTGGTCACGGAAGATTTCGTGCAGAACCCGGCTCCGGGCATGGCAGGTGCAGGAGGCATCCACTACTGGGTCATAAAAGGCGTCAACGAGATGGGGCCCCAGTCTTTCACGGCGATGTACGCACGACCGTTCGAGACCGTGCCCCCCGCCGAGACCTTCACGTTGAACGTGCTGGTCGAGCAGGTCCTCCCGCCCCAGGACCAGGTGGTCGCCACCTATACGGAGGCCGATAACAACACTACAAAGGAACTTATTGACGAATCCCTCTTCGCGGTGGAACTGCCCGAGAATCCCACCACGGGATATCAGTGGAACGTGACCCTGACCTCCGGGCTGAAACTGGTCAATGAAAGTTACACACCGGACACCTCAGCTCCCGGGATGACCGGGGTCGGAGGCACCCACACATGGATCGTGCAGGCCATATCCATGGGCGGCCAGACCTTCAACGCCTACTACGCCAGGTCGTTCGAGAGCGGCCCGCCGGCGGAGACCTACCGGTTGAGCATCTTTGTGAAAGAGGGCTGATCGGATAAGCCCAGGGACTCTTTTCCACTTTTTTCCAAATCCACCGGCAATGGAATTTGATCAACGATTTCTGCCCGGACTCCAGGGATGGGTCGCCGGAAAGATCACACTTCACCATGTACCGTGTGCCTGTTACGGGATAGTGGTGGAAGTCCCATGATCCGTGAATTATAATTCCCTGTTATCGCCAGGACATGAGAAAAAGACGGTCATTTACCCGGGGGACCGTCGCCCATCGCAATATCCCGCGACACCTCAGGGCACACTCCATGAAATTACGGGTGTGTTCCACGATTCCTAAGCCAAGGCATCCGGTCATATCGGTCACTGCGAACACTGCGAAAAAATTTCCACTCAAAGGCATTTTTTTCTCGTCTGTGTGTGTAGTGTAGATCATGTATACTGCAACGGTAAGAAAAAAGACGCCCTGGGCCCTCCTGCTTGCAGGGATGCTCGCCCTGGCCCTGGTGGTTGCCGGCTGCACCATGTCACCCGGCGGGCCTCCGACGCCTTCCCCGACAACCACCACCCCTGTGCCCGCGGAAACCCCCGTCCAGGTCCCCTGGACAGGGCTTCCCCTCTATAACGAAAGTGACAACGGGCGGACCATAACCGTCTCTCCCGGGGAGCGGATCGCGATTGCGCTTGGGGAAAATCCGACTACAGGTTATTCCTGGAACGCCACCTTCAACGCCGGACTGCTCAATACCGCGGAAGGATATACCCGGAATCCGGAGACCGCGGGTCTCGCCGGTGCGGGGGGGACCCGTTACTGGGTAGTCGAAATGCCGGAACCGGGGACCGGGCAGTTCTCTGCAGTGTACATGCGGCCCTGGGAAGGGGTGACGCCGTCAGACCAGACCCTCACCATTATCGCCGGCGAGGTCCAGACTCCTCCGGGGAAGAAACTGGTGACCTACACGGAGGCGGACAACGGTACTACGGTGAAGGAGATCCAGGGCTCCATGTTCGCGGTCTCCCTTGCGGAGAACCCGACCACCGGGTATTCCTGGAACGCAACGATATCTCCGGGCCTGGAACTGGTGAACGAAACGTATGAGGAGGATGCGCATGCCTCGGGCATGGTGGGTGTCGGGGGAACGCACTGGTGGATTCTCCGGGCCTTGACACCCGGGACACAGGAGTTCTCGGCGGCATACATCCGGCCCTGGGAGGGAGTGTTGCCCGGCGACCAGACCTACCATCTGAAAATCGATGTGAGTGCCTCCTGATTCGCAGGGGCTAATGAACTCTATTTTTTAGTTCTGTTGAAATCTCCGATCTCCTTCGGTTATGCGGATCTCTGACGGACCTCTTTTAAAAGGCCTCGCCGGTGATATTCTGAAAAATACAAACCTGCAGCATCTGCCGCTCCAGGGACTGCTCACGTCCCTTGCAGTGCTCCAACAGGATACAGCTGAAATGTCATGTAAACTGGCCCCTAATTCGACGATCGGAAATTCTCGTTCCACCTGGTGATCTCCACCCTAGCGCCGGTGATTCTCACTCTCAACGTTCCCCGGGACGGTTTCCCGGTTTTTTTATGAATGTGCCTTTGTCCAGCTCATCGAAGGCCACCTTCAGCTCCTCTTGGGTGTTCATCACGATCGGCCCGTACCAGGCCACGGGTTCCCCGACAGGTTTCCCCGAGAACAACAGGAAACGTACTCCCTCCGGGCCCGCCTCCACCATGACTTCGTCCCCGTCGCCGTAGAGGACCAGGTGCTCCTTCTCTATCCCCGGTCCTTTCCGCAGATCAGTGAAATAGGTATCCCCTTCCACCACGTAGCCGAATGGGTCGTCCCGGGGGTCGAACGACCCTGATCCCTGGATCACATACGCCGCCACGGTATGGCCCGCGGGAACGGACCTCCTGTAGGTCTTCCCCGGCAGAACTGTGATATCAAGATAAGAAGGGTCGGTGACGATTCCCTGCACCGGACCTTGTATCCCCCCTTCCTCGCCGGCAATCACTTTTACCCGGGCCCCTTCCCCCGTGATCACCTCGGGGATCTCTTCCCGGGTTATTCCCCTGTAGCGGGGGTCCATCATCTTATGGGATGCGGGGAGGTTGGCCCAGAGCTGGAAACCCCACAGGAGATTCTTTTCGTCTCCCCGCGGCATCTCCTGGTGGATGATCCCGCTCCCGGCGGTCATCCACTGCACGTCGCCTTCGCCGATAACCCCCCGGTTCCCCATGCTGTCGCCGTGTTCCACCTTTCCATGCAGTACATAGGTGACGGTCTCGATCCCCCGGTGCGGGTGCCAGGGAAACCCGGGGAGGTACTCCGAAGGCCGGTTCGAGTGGAAGTCGTCTAGCAGAAGAAACGGGTCCAGGCGGGGGGCCTGGGCATACCCGAGCGCCCGTTTCAGGTGTACTCCAGCCCCTTCAACCGTAGGGCGGGCGGCAAAGACTCTGGCGATAATGCGTATTTTCTGCATCATCCTCAACCCGGTGAGGGGTCCATGACCATGATAATGGTTGCGGAGGCCGGGACAACGGGTACGCCGGTGTCGGCGTACGGTACCGCCCGACGGAAGAGAAAACCCTTCAGGGAGTCGAATCCGACCCAAAACCCTTTTATGTCCCGGCGATAATTAGCGTCCATTGCGTTATTTATGAGGAGACCCTATGATCGAACCACTGCCAGTAGGCCGCTATAGAAAAACCTACGATGTAAAGGACGTTTCCTGCAAGAGCACCGAGGATCTCACCCCTGTCGAGGAGATAATCGGGCAGGAGCGGGCATTGAGGGCGCTCACCTTCGGGCTCAATATCGAGGAGAAAGGATTCAACCTCTACATCTCCGGGGTTCCGGGAACCGGAAGAAAGACCGCTGTGTGCAAATTTTTACAAGAGCTCGCCAAATCCAAGCCGAAGGGGAACGACTGGATTTATGTGAACAATTTCCGCGACCAGTACGAGCCGAATGCAATCAGGCTTCCGGCTGGGATAGGGAAGAAGTTCCGGGCAAGCATGGCCGATTTCGTCGCCGAGGTCCAGCGGGTGATCCCGAAGGTCTTTGAGAGCGAGGACTACGCCAACCGGCGCCAGGCCGCACTCCGGGAGATCGAGCAGGATAAAGCGAAATTGTTCGAGGAGATCAACAGCAAGGCCAACGAGAAGGGGTTCACCATCCAGGGAAGCCCGAACGGCATCCTGACCATCCCCACAAAAGACGGGAAACCCCTCTCCCAGGAGGAGTTCATGGCCCTCCCGGAAGAGGAGCAGCAGCGCTTTCAGGAACAGCGTGAGGAGCTCGCCGTGGAGATGCGGAAGGCTTTCCGCCTGATGCGGGAGCTCGACCAGAAAGAGAACGAAACGGTCGAGAAACTGACAAAAGACGTTTCCCTCGACGCGATGAGCCCGGCCCTGAAGAAGCTGAAGGACCCGTACGGCGGTATCGATGAGATCAACGAGTACCTCACCGCGGTTTCCACCGACATCCTGGACAACCTCCCACTGTTCCTCACCCAGCCCGGGCAGACTCCCCAGGAACAGCAGCAGTCTCCGCTCATGAACCCGTTTTATCGGCAGATGATCTTCCGCAAATACGAGGTGAACGTGATCGTGGATAACTCCGAGAGCGAAGGCGCACCGGTGATCTTCGAGCAGAACGCGTCCTATCCCAACCTTTTCGGCAAGGTCGAGAAGGAGGTCCAGTACGGGGTCGTAACCACCGACTTTACCATGATACGTCCGGGGTCCATGCACAAGGCGAACGGGGGATACATGGTCATCCCTGTGGAAGACCTGTTCCGCACTCCGTACACGTACGACGGACTGAAGAACGCATTAAAGACCGGGAAACTCGCCATCGAGGAGCCGGGCGAACGGATGGGATATATCTTCGCCAAGGGAATCAAGCCGGAACCGATCCCGCTCGACATCAAGGTGGTGTTGATCGGCACACCCCTCGCAAACCAGGTCCTGTTTACCCAGGACCCCGATTTCTCGGAACTCTTCAAGGTCAAGGCCGAGTTCGATACGAGCATGGACTGGAACGCCGGAAACGCCAAAAAATACGCTGCGTTCATCTGCACCATGTGCCGGAATGAGAACCTGAAGCACCTCGACGCCACCGGGATCGCCAGGGTAGTCGAGTACGGGTCGAGGCTTGCAGAGGACCAGGAGAAACTCACCACCCGGTTCGCCCGCATCGCCGATATCGTAAGGGAGGCGAGTTTCTACGCCACCCAGGACAAGGCGAAATATACCACCGGCGAACACGTCCAGAAGGCCATCGAAGAGAAGATCCACCGCTCGAACCTGATACAGGAGAAGATCCAGGAGTTCATTACCAGGGATATCTACCTCATCGATACCAAAAACTCGACCCCGGGCCAGATCAACGGGCTTTCGGTGATCGGTCTTGGAGATATCGAGTTCGGG
Source organism: Methanolinea mesophila (assembly GCF_017873855.1). Lineage (NCBI taxonomy): Archaea > Methanobacteriati > Methanobacteriota > Methanomicrobia > Methanomicrobiales > Methanoregulaceae > Methanolinea > Methanolinea mesophila. The sequence goes on along the minus strand of NZ_JAGGKR010000001.1, from coordinate 2,161,238 downwards.
CGGCCGTCGCGGGTCACCGCGAGTGTCAGCGTGGGCAGGGACGGGATCATCGATATCGAACGTCAGGCGGCGCTCGGCGGCCCAACACACACCAAGGGAGTGATGATCCTCTCGGGGTATCTCTCAGACAAGTATGCGAGGAACAAACCGCTCTCCCTCTCGGCGAGGCTCGTGTTCGAGCAGAGCTATGAAGGAGTCGACGGTGATTCCGCGTCCAGCACGGAGCTCTACGCCATCCTCTCCGCCCTCTCGGGCATTCCCATACGGCAATCGCTCGCGGTCACCGGGTCCGTGAACCAGAAAGGGATCGTGCAGGCGATAGGAGGTGTCAACCAGAAGATCGAAGGGTTTTTCGATATCTGCAAGGCAAAGGGCCTGACCGGAGAACAGGGGGTCATGATCCCGGCAAGCAACGTAGAGCACCTGATGTTAAAGGATGAGATCATCCAGGCAGCGAAACAGGGGAAGTTCTCAATCTACCCGGTGAGCACCATCGACGAGGGGATCGAGGTGCTCACCGGGGTGAAAGCGGGTGAACGGCGTGCCGACGGAACGTTTGATAAGGACACGGTGAACTTCCTGGTGGATAAAAAACTCACGGAGATGGCCGAAACCCTCAGGGAATTCAGAGGGCCCGGGGCATAACCCCCTTTCTCTTCCCGCGGGTCCGGGGAACTCAGAAAAAAATCCCGCTCCGGGACCGCCAGGCTTCCCGGAAACCAGGATGCGTTCGGGTACCTCAGCATTTTTGTTCGTTTCCTGCGGATGGGGGAATGAAATTCCAGGTTTAACCCATACTGCCCGTCGTCAGGAAGGATACCCCGGGAGTTCACCCCTGGCACCCGGCTCATTGCCCGAATATTTTAAGATCAATTCCTACCTGAATGGCGGATGCGGTTTTTTATAGCGCATTCCAGGAGGATAAATGGACTATACGGAAATAATGAAGAGAATGGCGGGGGATCGCTGTGCCGGGCTGGTATCCCGGAGCCGTCGGGCGATCGGTGCCGCTGCGCTTATTCATGCCATCCCCATGGCTCTTCTCTTCCTCTCTATCGCAATGCTTTCCTGTCACATGCTTCATGTATAGGGGTTGCCAGGGAAGCGCACCCGGTTCGCCCGGTCATTTGCCGGAGACCGGGTTAATTTTTCACCCGAAGGCAGCTTCTTCGCGGCACTCACGGAATATCCGCGACCTCATGTCCCTCCCGGGGAAGACCCCGGGGTATCCTCACGATGCTCTTCCAGGTGTTCCTGCTACCCTCCGGATTTTTCCCGGTACTGCATCCTGTATGCCGCGAGGGCCTCGTGGACGGTCTCGAAGATGTGATCGGTCCCTATCATCGAGGTTATTCCGTCCCGGTCGAACTCGGTCCTCACCAGTTCGGAGAGATCGCTCGCCACCAGAGTCACCCCATACTTCTGCAGTTCCGCATGGACCGCTTTGAGCGTCTCGGACGCAGTGTAATCAACGTCGCTTATGTTCACGGCGGAGAGGCAGATCCATTTCAGGGGAGGCTCGGCGTTCCGTGCAAGGTTCACGATCTCCTCGGTGAACTTCGTTTCGTTCGCAAAGTACAGGTCGGCCCCGAACCGGTAGACCGCGAGCCCCTCAACGGCCTGCTGCCCCTGGGCCAGGGGTGTCGGTTTCATCCCCCCGCCGGGTGCGGGCACCAGCAGCATGTCCATCGGCCGGTAGCTGTGCCGGAGATGTGCAATGATGGAGAGTGCCACCGCAACGGCAATCCCTATTCCCACCCCGAGAAAGATCACCGCTCCCGCCGTGATCAGCGCGACACCGAACTCCACCGGCCTCCGGCTGCGGAGCGAGATCATACCCCGGATATCGATGAGGCGCAGGCCGATCAGGAAAACGATCGCGGATAATGCCGCGACCGGGAGGTAGGAAAGGGGCTCGGTGAGTACCAGGAGTACGGCAAGCACGACGATCGCCGCGACGACCTGGGTCAGCTGCGTCCTGCCCAGGGCGCTCACTACCATCTCCGTCTTTGTCGGGCTTCCGTTCACCACGAACGTCCCGGTGAGTCCCGCGGAGATATTGGAAAAGGACAGGCCGATGAGATCGGTGTTTTCGTCGAACCGGTCCGAACATTTGAGAGCGTACGCCCGGGAAGTCGCGGCGCTCTGGGCCAGGATGACGATAAAACATGCCGCAGACAGCCCGAGAAGATCGGGAAACGCGGCGAGGGGGACCGTGGGGAACGATATTGCCGGAAAGCCTCCGGGGACAGGGCCGATCACCTCGATCCCGCGTGCAGAAAGATCGAACGCCCAGCTCACGATGATTGTCCCCGTCACGGCCAACAGCGCTCCCGGGACCCTGCGGCTTATCCTCCTCCCCGCAAGGGTGACTGCAATCACCGCAAGTGACAGCACAAGCGTGGGGAGCTGCAGCGCGGAGAGGTTGGAAAAGAACGAGATCAGCTGCTGCCCGGCTCCCACGTAACTCACCGGAAGACCGGTCATCCCGGAGAGCTGGCCGATTGCGATCTGGATCCCGACTCCCGTAAGAAACCCGATCATGACGCTCCGGGAGAGGAAGTCTGCGATGAACCCGAGTTTCATGATCCCGGCGAGGAAGAGGAAGATCGCGGCCATGATGGCGATCATGGACGCATACGCGACGTATTCCGGTGAACCCGGCACCGCCAGGATCACCAGGCCGCTCGCGATGATCGCCGCCGTGGCCGAATCCGCCCCCACTGCGAGGTGGCGCGAGGATCCCAGAAAGGCAAACAGCAGCATGGGGAAGAGGATGGTGTAGAGCCCGGTCACCACCGGCATCCCCGCGATCCTGGTGTACCCCATCACCTCGGGGATAGCCAGTGCGGCAAAGGTGATCCCGGCGAGGATCTCCACGGGTATCTGCGACCTCTCGATCGGCAGGATTCCCTGGAGAATCCTTATCCCCGTCTGTTTACCGGAATCCGGAGGTGTTCCCATCTTGCCACATTCCTCTTGCTGTGAACAGCACTATCTTCCATTATATGATCCTTTGGATATGAAGGACGCTCCACCGGAAGAGGGCGGTGCGTTCCGATCGGGTAACGGGACCTTCGCTGCCGGGACCGGAACACCCTGATACCCGCGTCCCCTGTACCAACCCACATTACCAATGATACCCTAAATTACCGCATCATGGAAGACCTCCGGGAAACCCGCAGCACTTCAGGAGACCTCCCCGTTCCGGCGGTCATCCTCTGTGTCCTCCTTGCAGGATCACTCTCCATGCTCTTCGCGGAGGTCCTTTCGGGGGCCTCGGTGCTCTGGTTCGTCACCGCCTGGGGCTGGCTCGTCACATTTCCCCTCTACATGGTCCACCTGGTCTTCCTCTTCAGCCTGGCCATGATGTTCCGGCGCACCTCGTTCACCTCTCTCTACCTGTGGGGGGTGATCTTCGGGATGTACGAGTCCTGGATCACCAAGGTGACCTGGGCGGGGTACATCGGATCCGAACCGGGGTGGGGGACCGTGCTCGGGTTCGCCCCCGCCGAGTTCATGGTAATCGTCCTCTTCTGGCACCCTGTAATGTCGTTCCTCTTCCCGCTCCTTGCATTCGAAGTGCTCTCTTCCTCTTCCCGCGAGGACTCCCCCCTGTTGCCCGGTCACCGGTGGCTGCTCGCGAAAGGCAGGCGTTCCTTCGGACTATTCGCGGGGGTCGCACTCATCGGGGCGGCGTTTCTCTCCATGAACTCGGGTTTCAACGGGGCTGCAGCCCTTACGACTCTCCTGATCAGCGCGGGAATTGTTGCGATCCTGTACATGGCCGTCTCAGGAGTGACCGGGGGATTTTTCCCGGTATCTTCACTTTCACTCAAAAAATACGGGCTTTTCCTCGCGCTCCTCTATCTTGCCGTGCTCTACCTCCTGGCCTTCTTCTTCCTGTTGCCCGGGCGAATCCCCCCGGCCCCGACAATAGTGCTCACGGTCCTCATCTATCTCGTTGTAGTACTGCTGATCTGGCTCGACCGGCCGGTTTCCGTGTTTGCCGGGATTCCTGGAACGACGACGATCCTCGGGGTACGGCACATGGCAGGGTTTCTGGCGCTCGCCTCGGCACTAATCGTCCTCTTCTCCCTCGTCCCGGCGCTTGGTGGAGCGCTTGGAACGGGTATCTATCTTATCCTGGTCTTCCTCGGCCCCCTCCTTGCCCTTACGGTGGCCGGGCTCGTGATATTCCGGTTCTTCGCGGGCCGTCACGCGGGCCGGTCCCCGGAAGCCCGGGGCGGGCACCCGTAAACACTCCGGAAACAACGCAGGGCGGCATATTACAGGATCGACACAATAATTCCCGGCGGACCTTTGTTAAAAATTCCTTGTGCAGGAGCCCGGAACGATCGACGGGAGCAGGTTTTCATTGCCCGTAAAGGGTGCCGGCCCCGGATGTTCCGTTATCCATTTGACCTGGAAGCACCGATCATATAGCAATGGAAGATCGACCGCCTGAAGAAACAGTGCGTTTTCACGAGGTCCAGCGGTTTCACCAGGCCTGGGTATGGATTCTCATCGCGTTCATCGCTGCACTGGGGTGGTATTTTTTCCTCGCCCAGATCGTGTTCGGCGAGTCACCAGGGAGCAACCCTGCCCCCGACTGGGCGGTAATTGTCATCTGGGGAATATTCGGTGTCATTTTTCCGATCTGGTTCGTCATGATGAAGCTGGAGACCCTGGTTACCAGTGAAGGGCTTGCATTCCGGTTCTTCCCGCTGCACCTGAAATGGAGAGTGATCCCCTTTTCCGAGATCGAGTACGCCGAGGCGGTCACGTATCATCCTCTCCGCGAGTTCGGAGGGTGGGGCATAAGGTTCGGCTGGCGGGGGGGTATGGCCTATAACATCCAGGGAGACCGCGGAGTCCGGATCACAAAAAATAACGGAAAAAAGATCCTGCTCGGTTCCGGGCGGGCCGAAGAACTCGGACAAGCCCTGCAGGCCGGGATGACGCACCCGCATCGATGAAAGGAAATGACCGGGGATAGCCCCCGCGGGTAACCCCGGATACGACCTGCCGGGCCCCGGAAAAAGGGGTCGGCGGTAATCCGGAACTCAGGCGACCGGGTTCGCCACCCGCCCGATGAAGAGGATATTACCGGTCTCGTCATCCTGGATCAGGAAGACAAACGGGTGGTCCGCGAGGAATACCGGTACCTGTTCCGTGGGGGAAACCGCTTTCAGGTTGACAACCACACCTGTCGCAGCAGCGGCCTCGGTCCCCTCCTCGTTCACGTCCACGTGTGCCTTATGGACGACATCGCTCACATAGAGATTCTTTGTGCCGTCCATTCCGGAGAGATCTGCATTCATCGTGAATACTGTGGGCATTCCCATCGCTGCAAGCGTCCCGGGGAGGCGGTATCCGGTATCCAGTGTGAATTTCGGGAAGTATACCCTCACCTGCCGCCCGGTCAGGGACTCTCGCAGCCTGGCAATGCCATCCGGATCCAGCACCTCCCCGGCGGCAGAAAGATTGTCTTCCCTCGGGAGAATGACCAGCATGGAAAGCATTCGCCCGTACCCTGCCGTATAGGGCAACCTGATGACCTGGAGGGTGTCGGTCTCGGTATACCCGTAGACTGCATCCTCGTCGGTCCTCGACATCATGGGGACCGTCACAGTCCCGTTCCCGACGGTCCGGAATTCATGTTCCGTCGTCTTTGCCGGATCGAACTGAAGGATCCAGGCGCCCTTGAAATAGACGGCATTGGTGATCACCAGACGGGTCCTCGGGTCGACGGACCCGGAGGGGAGAAGATCCGCAATCTTTCCCGCGGTCCTTTCATTCACCCACAGGTTGATGATCTCGCGGGATGCCTCAGGCTGGTCGATGAAGTCCAGGTTATTGACGTCTGCCGAGTAGTAGATCCGGGCGATATCGACATATTCCTGGAGAAAAGGATATGTTTTCTCCGCCCAGAGCGCGTTTGCGGCATCCAGCGTATAGTTCCGGCCGACAGTGGAAAGGCCGGTACCGACCGCGAGGAATCCCTCGCGCCGCATTGTATCGTTTTCCGGGAAATGGAACACCGCCCTCATCTCCTCCGCGGTAGTGCCCCGGGCCCCTTCGTACGTCACGGCCAGTGCCGAAGACACGGAGATGGGGGAAAAGAAGATGTTCTCTCCTGCATTCCGGGGATCATTCGCGAGATTGTGATAAAGGTCGAATGCGAACCGGTTATTCGCGTCCACGACCGCTTTTTCGTACACCTCCGAACCGGGAGAGGGAAAGGCCCCCGGTACCGGCGTTGTCGGCCCTCCTTCCGCCGGAGTGGCTTCCGGCCCGGGGGCGAATCCGTTGCACCCCATGAGGAGGACTCCGCTGAGAAGAACCGCCGCCAGGGCGAGGGTTCCCGCAATCCGTTTCTTCATGCGAGCAGCGTTGGAGCCGGGCCTCGATAAACGTGGCGTTAGGTGCGATTTATTTACAAGTCATGGCCCGCGGCCCCGTCCGCCCGGTCGAATCCCGCCATATTGATAACCTCTCCTGCCGACAACCCTTCATGGAATTCACTGAAGAGACAATCCAGGAGATCATGGATACCTTCACCCGCTATGCCGAGTGCTACGAGAAGCGCGATATCCAGGGCTTCAAGGCGCTCCTTTCCCAGTATGCAATGGGATTCGGAACCGGAGTCGACGAGATCAGCACCTCCAGGAGCGAGTTTCTCGAAGCGGTCCGGAGGGACCTCTCACAGGCAGACAGTATAAACGTGACCTTCTGCGACCTGATCATCAACGGCGACGGAAGGGTGGTCTGGGTGATGGGCCTCTGCACGTTCGACGCGATGTTCAAGGGATGCGGACTCTCCATGACCGGGAGGTTCACCGCAGTACTGCTGAATACCGGTGCACGATGGATCTTCGAGCAGCTGCACTTCTCCATGCCGTACGAGGGCCAGGAGCAGGGCCGGTCGTTCCCCGATATCGAAGGGTAAACGAATCTATTCCTTTTTTCAAAAGGGGTTTTGCGTGAACCGGCACCGAACCGATCCCCCTTGCATCCACCCGTTCATTCCCGACCCGGGGGATCCGCATATCCGCGGCATTCCGCACCGCCTTCATGCTTTTGCAATCTCCTTCGCACATCCGGGCCGTCCCCGGTGAATTCCCTGATGGGATATGCGGGGTCGGCCGGGTTTAGACCGACGGCCCCCTTCAGAAAGGTGCGGTGGAGAAGGGAACACGCTATATATATGCCGCTCTCTCATGGTATCCTGTGTCGGATGAAGCCCCGGACTCCCCGCAACGGCTGCGTCTCATCCTCGGGCTGCTCTCCCTCGCCCAACTCATGATAGTGCTCGATTTTTCCATCGTCAACGTCGCGCTTCCCTCGATCCAGGCCCAGTTCCAGCTCGCCCCTCTCAACCTCCAGTGGGTGGTCAGTGCTTACGCCCTGACCTTCGGCGGGTTCCTGCTCCTGGGAGGGCGGGCTTCCGACATGTTCAGGAGAAAGCATGTCTTTCTCGCAGGGTTGGTCGTGTTTTCACTCGCGTCCCTGCTGGGTGGTTTTGCCTTTTCAGCGGAGATGATATTCGTATCCCGGGCGATCCAGGGGCTCGGTGCCGCCATGCTCTCCCCTACCGCGCTGTCCCTGGTGACCACCACCTTCCGCGAGGGACAGGAACGGAACACGGCCCTCGGTCTCTTCGGTTCGATGGCCGCAATAGGATTCACCACCGGGGTTATCCTCGGAGGTATCCTGACCAGTGCCCTCTCGTGGCACTGGGTGTTCTTTGTCAATGTCCCCATCGGGGCGTTCGTGTTCATCGCGAGCGTCCTCGTCATCCCCGGACCGGAAACAAAACAGGAGAAGGCGGGGTTCGATATCACCGGGGCGGTGCTGATCACGAGCTCGCTCCTCCTTGTCATCTATTCCATTACCCAGGCATCGAACCCGGGGGAATCTCCCCTGCACCTCGCGATCCTCCTGGTATTGACCGTGGTGCTCGTGGCCAGTTTCGTGTACGTGGAACGGCGGGCCTGTGTCCCCCTGGTGCCGTTCGACATCTTCCGCCGGCGCCTCATCGCAATCGCAGATATCCTGATGTTCCTCACCTTCGCGGCGAACGCCGCACTCGTCTTCGTGATCACCCTCTTCCTCCAGGAAGTCCGGGGGTTTTCCCCGCTCGAGACCGGCATTATCTTCATCCCCGCCGGACTCGGCGGACTTTCCGGTGCGACCCTTGCCCCGCGGATCATCAGGCGGATCGGCTACCGGCTGATGATCCTCGGCGGGCTCGTGCTCTTCATTACGGGGGTGATCGCACTCGCGACCATCGGTACCACCTCGTCGATCGTCCTGCTGATGGTGTACTATTATTTTACGGCGCTTGGCCTCGTATCCGCCATCGTCTCCTTCAATATCGCCGGCACGACCGGGGTGGCCCACGAACGCCAGGGTCTCGCGGCCGGGCTCCTGACCACCTCCCAGCAGATAGGTGCGGCCGTCGGGGTAAGCATCGCCGGCGTAGTGATCACCGGGTTTGCACGCTTGTCAGGGACGGAAACGGTGATCACAGTCGAAGGATACCGGGCGGCGCTGTTCGTCTCGGAACTTTTCCTGGTCCCTGCGGTAATCCTCTCACTCTATTTGTTACATCGCGGACTCGCACGAAAAGATCTCGGAATTCCGGCAAAACCAGGGACCTGAAAAGGATACATCCACGATCTTTCCTCCTGGCCGCATCCGTGGATCTTTTTCTTTAGGTCCGGTCAGGTCTTCCCCGGTCTCTTCCCCATAACATTTCCCGGGAATCCCGTTCATTCAAGCCCGGTCAGGTCTTTCCCGATCTCTTCCCCATGACATCTCCCGGGAATCCCGTTCATTCAAGCCCGGTCAGGTCTTTCCCGGTCTCTTCCCCATAACATTTCCCGGGAATCCCGTTCATTCAAGCCCGGTCAGGTCTTCCCCGGCCTCTCCCCCCGTGACATCTCCCGGGAATCCCGTTCATTCAAGCCCGGTCAGGTCTTCCGCGATCTTCCAGAACCTCTCCTGGACGGCCCGGTCATGCGTGAGTGCGGTTGATCCGGCCGGCTGCATCTCCTCGAAATATTTTCCCGACACTCCTGCCACTTCGGGTGAGACCGCCAGATACACGGAGGTCCGGGCTCCTTCTTCGGGGCTGATGCCCCTCATGCCAGGGAACGCGTTGTTGAGGATCTTTGTGTCGGTCACACCAGGATGGAGACAGTTCACGGTAACCCCCGACCCTTCAAGTTTTTCCGCGAGCAGATAGGTGAATACGATGTCCCCGAATTTCGAGAGGCTGTACGCTTCCCACGGGTCGTAGCGGGGCATATCAGGGAGGTTATCCCAGTCTATGCGGGAGACGTCCTCGTGGGCGCTCGATGCCACGTTTACGATTCGCGAGGGTGCACTCTCCCGGAGCAGGGGAAGGAGAAGGCCGGTGAGCAGGAATGGCGCAAGGTAGTTCACTGCAAACGTCATCTCGACTCCGTCGTCCGTAAGAGTCCGGGCTTCCTGGTAGGTCCCGGCGTTATTGATGAGCACATCGAGCTTCGGAAAGGTCGAAACGACCTCGTCGGCCATACTGCGGACTTCGTCCTGGGCGGAGAAATCGGCAACGAGGATATCGGGTTTTTCTCCGCCCGATACTTCCTGCAATTCCCTCTGGACCTCACGCGCCTTCGCCCGGCTCCTCCCGTGGAGGATGACCCTGGCCCCCTGCCGGACGAGTGCCCCCGCGGTCGCTTTTCCGATCCCGTCCGTCGAACCCGTAACCAGGATGAGTGGTTCCATGAGCGGTCCTTCTGTCCGGCACCCCATAAACGTTTCCCGTTGGATTCCGCTCTCCGGGATCGGAAACAAAGACTCAGGTCCGGGACACCCCGGTCCCGGTTGTGGGACCCTTTCTCCGCCCCCCCACAATCCCGGATTTCAGACTCTTGGCATTTTTTATACGCTCTTCAACCCTTCCTCGGACCAGGGGTATCGCCGGGACCGGAGGGCCGCAGGAAAAACGGGATACATTTAAGAACGATACAGGACAGCTGGTGCTATGAAATCACTGACCGTGTGCGTTATCTCCTTCATTCTGCTCGGCGTCGTGCTCAGCGGGTGCACCACGCAGCCCACCGGTCCCGCTACACCCACGGTCTCCCCTGTCCCGACATCTCCCGCGACAGTGCCCGCCACGAACTCCCCCAATCCTGCAGGCACCACTTTGCAATTGACCGTCATTGCCACGCAAAGCCCGCGGACTGCATCGATCCCACCCCCTATCGCGCAGTTTTCCGCGAGCCCTGTTTCAGGCGTAGACCCGCTCACCGTACATTTCACAGACGAATCAAGCCTTTCACCCGACCATTGGGCCTGGGACTTTGGGGATGGAAGCACGTCGAACGAGCGAAACCCGGTCCACGTGTATACCGCTTCCGGGACCTACACGGTCAGCCTGGTAGTATCCAACGCCGGCGGGAGCAACTCGGAGACCAAGTATTACTTCATTACGGTCAATCCCGCATACCGACCCCCTGGGGCTTCGTTTACCGCAAATCCTCCCACCGTGGCCCAACCATATACGGTCGAGTTTATCGATACCTCCACAGGCCCCCCGACACACTGGTCCTGGAGTTTCGGCGACGGGGGAAGTTCGACCGAGCAGAACCCGGTTCATTCCTACCCGGCCGTCGCGGCGACGTGGTACGTGACACTGAATGTCACCAACCCGGCAGGGAGCAGCGAGACCACGGGAACGGTCACATTCGGCCCGCAATCGTTGATGTGATGACTGCAGGACCGAAGGTACGGGCCATTCCGGAATAGGAGATCGGGGTACCGGGAAGTATAAGTCAGTTCGTGCAGGGATTCATCTATGGAGTTCTCGCCCGAAGTTCTCGCAGCGTTCCCCGGTATCGGTGTTGCGGAAGGGGACATCCGTTCTGTCCGCATCGAACCGCAAAGGGCTGACCTGGAGGCCGGAAAAATTCAGGTTCTGGAGGGGGTCCGAGGTCGTTACACCCTTGAAAATGTCAGGAACGAACCGGTATTCCGGGCATACCGGGACTTTTTCTGGAGTGTGGGAGTCGATCCAACAAAGACCCGGCCCGCATCCGAGGCGCTGGTGCGGAGGATCCTCACAGGGGGAACACTCCCGGTCATCAATACTGCGGTTGACGCCTATAACCTCGCATCCGCACTATCCGGCGTGCCGATAGCGGCGTTCGACCTCGATACGCTCTCCGGCGGTCTTTTACTGCGGTTTGCCCGGAATGGCGAGGAATTCCTCGGGATAGGGATGAAAAAACCGCTCGTCCTCCGGGAGAACCAGGTCGTCATGACCGATAATGCCCGGATTATCGCAGTCTATCCTTACCGTGATTCGGATTCTACGAAAGTCACTCCCGCCACCACCAATATCCGGATCGTCTCATGCGGAGTTCCGGGGATAGCCCCGGCGATGGTTGCCGGGGCATTCGCAACATGTGTACGGTACCTGGAAGAGTACACGGGAGGGGTCTCAACCGGATACGTGTTGTATCCGCGGGATGGCACCGTCCATACGTAAGAAAGCCGGCCGGTCGAAAACCGCTCCGCCCCGGGGATATGCCGGAGATCCCGGTGATAAAACGGATTCCACGGCATATCCCCCGGCCACAACCGGTCAGGTACGATAATTCCCACTTGATTTTAGTACCGGCTGGTCCGCGACCCGATTCCTGCCTGACGCCTCCCGTTTGATATTCTAACGTGATATGAAAATTTTCACCCGGCCCACCGGGCCATAATAAATCCGGGCCGATACGCCTATTTACTCCCCCGCATTAAAGGGTGGATCAGGATAGGAGGTGTCCCCGATGGCGGACAAGTTAATGGAGTACTTCAACAGGACAGACAGGATCGGAACGCTCAGCACCGCGAACAAAGACGGAGTCGTCGACAGTGCCGTATTCGGCTCCCCGAGAATGATCGATGCGAAGACGGTGGTCATGGGGCTTGGGACGAACCGGACCCTTGAAAACCTGCAACAGAACCCCCATGCCGTGTTCATGATCATCGAGCCGGGGAAGACGGTCATGGACTGGAAGGGGATTCGGGTCTACCTCAAGGTGAAAGCGCTCGCTACTTCGGGCGAGCTGCTCGAGACCTTCAAGGCCCGGATGGAACAGATCGTGGGGAAGGAAGCGGCCGACATGGTGCATGCCACCGTGACCTTCGATGTTGTGGAGATCCGCCCGCTGATCGACATGGGGCAGGGCTGGGAGATGTCGATCTGAATCAAAGCCGTCAGACATCATTGAACGCAACATACTCCTAAAGAGACCTGGAGATCGGGTGATTGCAGCTTCTGTTACGAAGAGTCTCCCTTGAATAATTTCTAAAATTGAATATTTTCTAAAGGATACTAACGATAAAATTATGTTTACCTCCTCTGAGTCACTATCACACACCCATAGTATCGGGGGGAAAATTAAACATGGATCTCAGATTTGTATCGCTGATTGTCGCGATGATATTCTGCGGAGCGCTGGCCGCTCCGGTCGTGGCGGACGAAGGCTTCTGGAAGAGCAGGTCGATCGACACCGAGCGGGATGACCTGGGTTACTATTGTTCGCTCCGGATAGATGAGGAAGACAGGGCGTACATCGCGTATTATTCCGAGACGGACGATAGTCTTCACCTCGCATGGGAACCATATTCGTGGGATTCCGCCTCTGCCTCGGGCAAACCGTATTTCGCGTGGTCCCGGATAACCCCTGCAGGGAGCACCCTGGGAAAAGGGGTCTCTCTCTGGGTGAATGATACCGGCAGGAGGTTTGCGTTCTCCTGCGTGGACAGTTCATTCCATATTTATCTCGGCGAGGGTGGGTTCCGGCCGGCAGGGCGCGACGGGTACGCCCCTTATATCATCTCGATGACCGATGAGACCACAAGGTACATCATAGCCGCCGGCCCGACCTCGATCTCCAGGTATTATGATACCTACACTATCGTAACGGACATACTCTATCTGAACGGGTATCTCCAGACACCAGGCCTGAGCAGAATGTCAATTCACAATTGTACTGACCCCCTGAACCAGAATTGCAACGGGACAACGGTCCAGAACCGGGTTGTCGGCAGCAACAACAGAGGAGAAGGTCAATCGATTGCACGTGATGTCCGGAACTTTGTAGCCTATGGGGAATGCTGGTACGACAATATCAACGGGACCCTGCAATATATCAATCTCCGCTACGGGGGCCTCCATGACGTCGTCGACGGATCTTCCGCGCCCGCAGGGACGTACTGTTCGCTCGCCTACGACAGCAGAGGTGACCCCCACATAAGTTACCAGGGAATTTACGACGGGGGTGTGCTCAAGTATGCATCCAAAAAGGATTCCAACTGGACCATTGAGACGATAGACACCACGCGGGGGGCCGGACAATACAGTTCGCTGGTCATCGACCTAAACGACGAGCCGCACATCAGTTATTCGACCGGAGCGCAGCTGAAGTATGCGTCGAAGAACGGCACCGAATGGTACACCCAGGTGGTCGACACTACCCCGACCCAATGGACATCCATCGCGGTCGACAGCAAGAACCGCCCGCACATCGCCTACTACGACTCGAGGAAAGGAGATCTGCGGTTCGCCTGGTGGGAGCCGTACCTTAGGGGGAGGCCGTTTCCCAGGTAACCTTTTTTTTTATTTTTATCCTGCGGCCAATACTTATATCATCGATACTGCGTAAGGGCATGCGGTTCATCAGAAGGAGAAGAACGCATGCCATATATTACCGTCGGGAAGGAAAATTCGGGAAATATCGACCTGTACTATGAAGATCACGGTACGGGAACGCCGGTCGTGCTGATCCACGGCTGGCCCCTGTCCGGTGCATCGTGGGAGAAGCAGATCACGGCCCTGATCAGCGCCGGATACCGGGTGATTACGTATGACCGGCGTGGATTCGGCCGATCGGCCAGGCCTTGGGCGGGCTACAATTACGATACCATGACCCGGGACCTGCACACGCTGCTGGAGAAGCTCGACATCCGGGACGCGACCATCGTCGGGTTTTCCATGGGTGGCGGAGAGGTCGCCCGCTATCTCGGGACCTACGGACCCGACCGGGTGAAAAAGGCGGTATTTATCTCGGCGATCCCGCCGTTCCTCCTAAAGACCCCCGATAACCCTGCCGGGGTGGAAAAGGCGGTTTTCGACCAGATCCAGGCGGGTCTCGCCGCCGACCGGCCGGCGTTTCTCACCCAGTTCTTCGCGAACTTTTACAATGCGGACCTCCTGAAGGGGACGCGGATCAGCGACCAGGCACTACAGCTCTCCTGGAACGTCGCGGCCGGGGCCTCTGCCCGGGCGAGCTACGAATGCGTCAACGCCTGGCTCGAGGACTTCCGCGGGGATCTCACACGGATCACCATTCCCACCCTGATCGTCCACGGCGATGCGGACCGGATCTGTCCCTTCCCGGTCACCGGGAAGCGGATGCACGACGCGATCAAGGGGAGCACCTTTGCGGTGATCAAGGGCGGACCGCACGGCCTGATCTGGACCCATGCAGACGAGGCGAACAGGGCGCTGATAGAGTTTTTAAAGAGGTGATTAGAACCGCGATCAGCGGTAAAGAACAGGGCATCTTCTATTTTAATCAGAATATAAAAACCGGAATCTTTACTTTTCGGCGCCCGGATTATCTGATATCGATCCGTCATGTACATTCATCGATTTGTCCCTGTAATTCTCCTGGTGTCCTTCCTTATTGCCCCTCCTACATTCGCATCCTCCCTTCCGGCACCTCTGGTCGTCTGGGAACGGACCTATTCGCTCGGCCTTGAGAGCCAGGCCCGCGATATTGTCCTGATCGGTGAGGGCGGGTATGCAATTGCAGGCGTCACCCTTGTTTCAGATAGTTCGTACAATACTACCAGTTACGAACTGACTCCCCAGAATTCCGACGCGTTTCTCATTCGGACCGATGAAAATGGAAATGAACTATGGGCCAGGACCTTTGGTGGTTCCGCAAGCGACGGAGCATATGCATTGGGTGAAACCCGGGATGGAGGTTTCATCCTGGCCGGATATACGAGTGATCCGGATCACCTCGATGCGGACCGTACCTTGTCCGGACCGATTCCGCCGGGAATGTGGTATGGGAGAAACACTACGATTCGAACCCCGGGTTCGATGCACTTCATACAGTGTGCGCACTTCCGGACGGGAATTTCATTGTTGCCGGCGAGACCGACCAGGGCCAGGATTACGGGGGTCGAGCAGGATATCTGGCCGAAACCGACCAGAATGGCGGGATCCTGTGGGAAAAATTGTTTCCGGGAACGTATGGCGAGGGGGATCCCGGCGGAGTGAGATCACTCGATTGTTCGAGTAGTGAGGGTTACCTCCTCGATATCTACGGGGCACCGGCCCTGGTTCGCACCGATGCACTGGGAAACGTGATCTGGTCGGCGTATAACGATACGATTCTGGCTGACACCCGGTTCGCACCGGACGGAGGTGCGATTGTCACCGGGGTTACACCCTCCCAGGTGAACCGGTATCCACTCCTCCTACTCCAAAAGACCGATCCCACCGGGAAGCCGGAATGGACAATGCCGCCACCCCACAACTGGAGCTTGGGCCGGGCGGTCGAGGCGACGTCGGATGGCGGGTTTTTGGCGATCGGGACAATTGCCATTTTTAATGAGGAACCAGCTGAAATCAGGGAAAATACAACCTACAATTTAGGTATCCTGCTCGTCAGGGCCGATATTCAGGGCAATACTCTCTGGACTTCCACGCTTTCAGCAGCTAATTACAATGAAGGAATAAAGGTCCATGAAACCCCCGATGGAGGATATATCGTGCTCGGGACTACAGCGGACGAGGCGGGTCTGGAATACTTGCTTTTCCTGGGAAATATACCGGGAAAGATCTATCTCGCGAAACTGGCGGGTTATGAGGTTACTGGCGATGGGATAGTGTCACAAACGCCCTCGTTTACTCCTATTACCACTGTTACTCCGGTTATATCTGTTGATCAGGTTTCACAAGGTGCGGAGGACTCACCAGGCGCTACCTCGACAAGTCAGGAAATTCCTCTTGTAATTGCTCCCTTACTCGCAATTCTGGGGCTAATTGTGGTTATTTGGCATGGAAAACGTTGATTCGGCCGGACACCGGGCAATGAAATGACCCTGATAACCTTCCTCATCGTAATCATTTTACTGCAACGTAACCCAATGAATCTCTATTAGGAATGTTAAATTTTATTTTTTATGTTTTGACTCATAAAGGAATGACATACTTACAGAACTCGATAAAAGGTGGAAGGCAAAGAGGTCTCAAAATATTTAATTCAAGGAAGACTTAACCCTTTTCTTAAACCTTTATGGATTATTATATTTGAATGCGGATCAAAGCTGGAATACCTATTTCTATATTTCCAAGAAACGAAACCCGCTCTATCAATATTTCCTATAGCATTACAATCATACAATATTGGTAAAATTTTGGTTAAAGTTAAATCCGAAAATGATACATCTGATTGTGAAAAAGCTTCGATTTCGTGTAGTGAAAATGTGGGTCGTCTCATTGCAGACAATAACAATATTATCTTTTCAATTTCTTCATTTGACAGATACCCTACCAATTCATCTTTTATTTCAGGTACGAGATAATCTAATGAATAACCTCTCAATCCATTTTTTATGTTCTCAACACTAGGTCTTTCTCGATTTTGTATCTTAGAATGCTCTTGAATTTTATTTAGTAATTGAATGATATCTCTCGGTGTGTGTCGGGTATTATCAAACACTTGTCTAATTACCGTTGTATTTCCCTTATAATAATGGGGGAGATATTCATCAAATACATCAACTTCACGATTTAGTGATGCATATGCTCTTAGATTGATTAATTTTACTAAATTCGTAGATTTAATATCGGTTACGTCTTGATACCAATCCAAAACAAGAGCCGAATCTTGTTTAATTTTATTTTTATTTGTTCCAGGAAGTTTTTCAAATAAATCGGTTCTACATAAAATGATAATTTTGGCTCTTATTGAATTTTGTTTAAATTTTCGATTAATTCTGTCTGCTGCAAGGATTAGAGATGATAAAGATACATATTGTTTATCTCTTTTTGTTAATACATCATCCAAACCATCAATGATTACAATATGCTGATTTTTCCCTTTGATTGAATAGCAAATATCCTTCAGTACACTATTTAGATAGTTAATATCTAATTTTTTTCCTCCAGATTCAGCAGTGTATGCATATTCCAATATTTTCGGTAGCCCTACCTTGAACTCTCTTCTTGTAGCTTTTGTCACCATTTCAGATAAATTCTTACTCGGCAATACACCCGATTCTGAGAGCACTGACTGTAATTTTGTTAATTTCTCATAGGGTTCAATATCACGATCTAAATAAAAATTTTCTATAAAACTAATTAGAATTAATAATTCCCAATGAGAAGGATATCTAACCTCAGGAGGTTCTTCCCGACCAGGAATAATTTCATTAAACCGATTAAATGGAAAATCCTCTAAATAATGGCTTTTAACAAAAACGGTACGACTATCGGATAGAAGTTCAATTCGCGACCCTATTGCCGATTTTCCTGAACCTTTCGGGCCTAAAACCAAGAATTTATCTCCATTCATTAATTGATCAATATATCCATTTGAATCCAAAAATCCTTTAAGCAAAAGATAGGGTTTATTTGATCTTTCATTTTCTGCTGCGGCTAAACCAAATTCTATATCATTAAATGACAATTTTATCATTTTTATTTAATTTCTCACTACTTAACTAGTTTACTCAATAAAATAAATAAAATGCAATACCCATTTTTTGATTACATTGAAACCCAAACTAAACTGATTCCGCGGGGGGTATTCCTGATCTAGGGACTAAATACCTTG
Organism: Methanolinea mesophila; assembly: GCF_017873855.1. Lineage (NCBI taxonomy): Archaea > Methanobacteriati > Methanobacteriota > Methanomicrobia > Methanomicrobiales > Methanoregulaceae > Methanolinea > Methanolinea mesophila. The sequence goes on along the minus strand of NZ_JAGGKR010000001.1, from coordinate 2,143,332 downwards.
CCGCCATTAGGGTATGTTCTCCTAGTTCTTAAATCGAGAAAAGGGGGAGATGGCTGTCCGGTCAGGCCGGATATCAGATGTCACGCTCGAATGCGGTCGAAGTCACGGGTAATGTTCCGGTAAAGCTCGAATAGTAGTACTGATTAATTTGATTTGATACGAGCCTATGTGCCTAATATGGATTTTATCCAAAGTCCTTTCATCTTCACCCTCTTTTTCACTGCATTTTTCACTGTAACAAATAGCATTAATATGACCGTGGGAATAAAGGAATGTGGTAACCATGGAAAAGTTCTACACGCTTCCGACACTTCCGTACGACTACAAGGCGCTCGAGCCGTATATCTCGGAAACCCAACTCACCCTGCACCACACGAAGCACCACCAGGGATATGTGAACGGGGCGAACGGCATCTTCGAGAAGTTCGACAAGGCCCGAAAAGAAAAGACAGATTTCGATGTGAAAGCGACCCTGAAAGAACTCTCGTTCCATGTCGGAGGATACGAACTCCACGACCTCTTCTGGCGGAACATGGCGCCCGCTGGCAAAGGAGGCGGGGGACTCCCCAAGGGAAACCTTGCGAAGGCAATCGACGAAGAATTCGGCGGATTCGACCGGTTCAAGAAGGAATTCTCTGCCGCCGCATCGAGCGTGGAAGGATCAGGCTGGGGAGTACTCAGTTACTGCCCCGAGACAAAACGACCGCTCATCGTGCAGATCGAGAAACACAATGCCAACCTGTACCCGGGTTACCCGGTCCTCATGGTCCTTGACGTCTGGGAGCACGCCTACTACCTCGATTACCGGAACGACCGTGGGAAGTTCGTCGAGGCGTTCTGGAATATTGTGAATTGGAACGAGGTGGAGAGGAGGCTTGCGGGAGTGATGAGGTAACACCTCATATCATTTTAAGGTCATTTCAAATATTTTTTAGAGATAATAGAATCCCACATAAGCCACTCTGACTTTGCGATACGAGTGTGCATACTAGTAACGTTCCCGAAGACAAGCTGTTTTAAGGCCTACGGATATAATCCTGCTCATTTCCGGAGATTCCAAGGTCATGATAACCCAGGTGCATATCCTTACAACCTACATGTGTAATATGTCGTGCGAACACTGTTTCGTCTGCAGCAGCCCGTATTCGGAGGGGACGTTCACCCCCAGCCAGATAACCACGCTCCTCGATCAGACCGATGCCCTGGGGACCGTGCAAAAGATCTACTTCGAAGGCGGCGAACCGTTCCTCTTCTATCCGGTTATGCTCAATGGCATACGTCAGGCCAGAGACCGGGGATACGCCGTCGGTATCGTGACCAACGGGTACTTTGCCACCTCCATAGAGAACGCCCGGTGTTTCCTGGAACCTTTTCCTAATCTCGGGCTTTCGGATCTCAGTATCAGCGAAGACGTTTTCCATTACGAGATCCGGGAGGAAAATGCCGCCCGGCGGGCATTCCGGGCAGCAAAGGAGATGGGGCTGCCGGCAAAAATCCTCGCCCTGGAGCCGGGGGCATCGGGTCCGGAAATGAGGGGATCTCCGAGAGAGGAAAAGAAAGGAGTCGTCACCGGCGGGAGCATCATGTTCCGGGGGCGGGCTGCGGCGAAACTGAGCCAGTATGCCGACGCCCGCGACTGGCAGGAATTCAGGACCTGTCCCTACGAGGACTTACGGGAACCTTCGCGGGTACACGTGGATGCATTCGGGAATGTCCAGATATGCCAGGGGATATGCATGGGAAATGTTTGGAAACACCCGCTCGAAGAACTCGTCAGGAACTATTCACCAGAAAACCATCCGATCTGCGGACCGCTTCTGAAAGGGGGACCTGCACAACTCGCCCGGGACCTGGAGTATACTCCGCCGGCGACGGTTGCAGATGCCTGCCACCTCTGCTACCTTGCACGGAAGTCCTGCCGGGAGAAGTTCCCGGGAATTCTCGAGCCGACGCAGGTATATTGCGACGAGTGAACCATCCCGGGTCGTGACCCTGCCGGCACTAAAAAATGGATCATGACGTGAATTGGGGCATTCGCTACACGGGCATATCTTTTTTATCCAAAACATTGAGTTACACCTTCAGAACCCAAGGTAGAATAGATTATCTGTAACTCCAAAAGATCGAAATATAGGTGGAATCTCATGAAATTTCGTTATATAATTCTGGTTCTATTCCTCTGTATCCTTATCACAGGAGCAACTGCTCTCCCTTCGGAAGGGACCCTGTATGTCGCATCCTCCCCAACGGGGGCGACCATCCTCATCAACGGCGCAGAACAAGGGGTCACGAACCAGTTCGTCACCAACATTACCGCAGGTATGCAGAACCTGACACTGGTGAAAGAAGGATACCAGCCATATACTACCGTGGTCAATGTTCCGGCCGGCGGAGTGAAGGTCCTGGCTCCCATTACCCTCACCAAGGGAGAACCGTCGCCGGGGGTAACCGGAACCCTGTACGTGTCCACGTACCCTTCAGGTGCCACGATTCTCATCAACGGAACCGACCACGGCATGACCGACAAATTCGTGACGGATGCACCTGCAGGAGACCAGAACCTGACCCTGGTGAAAGAAGGCTACCTGCCGTACAGCACAACCGTCACGGTTCCGGCCGGTGGAGTGAAGGTCCTGGCTCCCATCACCCTCACCAGGGGAGGACCGTCGCCCGAGGTCACCGGAACCCTGTATGTTGCCTCGTACCCGTCGGGTGCCACGATTCTCATTAACGGAACCGACCACGGCATGACCGACAAATTCGTGACGGACGCACCTGCAGGGAACCAGAACCTGACCCTGGTGAAAGAAGGATACCAGCCGTACAGCACGACCGTCACGGTTCCGGCCGGTGGAGTGAAGGTCCTGGCACCCATCACCCTCATCAAAGGAGGACCATCGCCGGAGGAGACCGGGACCCTGTACGTGGCCTCCTATCCAAAAGATGCAACCATCCGTATCGATGGCAACATAAGCGGGATCACCGATCGGTTCGTGAACAATCTGCCCGCAGGGAACCATGTCCTCACCCTTACCCTCGCCGGATACGCGCAATATAGCACGAACGTCACGGTTCCGGCTGGTGGAGTGAAGGTCCTGGCACCTATCACCCTGATTGAGATGAGCGACGAGCATCGGGCTGAGATCTTTCGGGCAACCCTTGAGGAACACGGATTTATTGTCAACAGCGGCCAAATGACACCCGTCGATCCGATCGTCGATCTGCTGGACTCCGGCATCGGCGATTCGGCCAACGGCAACAACGCAGGCCAACCCTACAAAGTGCTGATGGTCCCGGTCTCGCCTTTTGGAGAAGATAATCCCTTCGAGAGGGGGATCACGATTCTCCGGCTCAGGCCTGACGAGGGGGTGATCTACCTGGGGCCGACACCCCCGCCGTGCGATTACTTCAGCTTCACGGTCTACCTCTGGGTCCGCCACAAAGACAGCCTCGTTCCCAAAGGGGACTGGATGAACGCCGCCGTGAACGACCCGCTCAACAACGCCCTGATCAAGACCGAGGGGGGCGGCACACCCTTCGGCCAACAGACGATGGTGATCTTCACGCCGGACAGGGGTGTCTACGAACGCGTAGCGGCCCATGCCCGGGAGGCCGGCTATCCCGAATCCATGATCAATCCTTATATCATTCCTTCCGGGCTGCTGAACCTCGGCGTGTATCCCGAGACCCCGCTCGCCGATTCGTTTATCATCCTGTTGCGCACGGCCAACTTCGTCAGCAAGACCCAAGGGGACCAATACCTCAGTGATAACCACTATGCCAGGGTATGGCGGGTTACGCCCGAAACGGCGCCGGTACTGGACCCTTACCCCACGCCCGACCCGCGGGTCCGTAAATGGAAGAGCGAGCGCGAGCTCTATCCCGACCTGGAAAACGGGCTGGAGCGATTGAAAAACGCCATCATCGCCCAGACGCCCAATGCCTCGTACGAATCCTATGAATCCATCCGCTGGTTTGCCGATTCAAGGGATGTGCTGGAGGAGACCGACCCGAGCTCGCCCCTTTACCACAAGTTCGTAGCCGGGGAAGGCTCCGACACGCCCTACCTGCGGACGTCGCTCTCCGGCGAGGCGGCCAATTTCGTGCTGGGAAACGACGATATGGTGGTGGTCTACGGGGTCAACCATGCGGCAACCGGCCTGGCTACCTATTCCAATTTCGGGGTGTACGGAGACTGGATCACCTGTTCGTGCCAGGACAACCCGATGCAGTACGTGTTCGGGTGCGGCGACCGCAGCTGGAACGGCGTGACAGGCATGAGCAGTCACGTTTTCACCGGGAGCGCAGAGGAATATATCCCCGGGGACCCGATGGCTCCCTACCTGTACGCGGTAAAGGTGCTACGCCAGCCGCCTCAAGACACGAACGAAAAATACTATGTCGTGGTGCCGACCTCGACCCCGGAACATCCTTGTGCAGAGCCCGGCTATTGTCTCGGGCTCGATGACCCGATAATGATCGGTTACCGGGCCTACCTCAATCCGCACACGGCCTCCGGTGCCGATTACGACGACATCATTCATGACCGGGCGATCCGGTTCAGTTTGGGAGAGTAGGTCCAGGAGAACGTGGAAATAGCATCAATTAAGGGTATCATACCCGATTTGCGGCCCCTTTTTTATTCTTCTGCTGAGCGATAACTCGCCTCGATAAAGGGGATATACCGATCGACATCTGAAATATCCTTAATCCTGATATGAATCCATTTTTTTATCACCCTTCCATGACCGACGAAATACTCCGCATCAGTCTCGTTCAGCAGGGCCGCTTTGCGGTCTTCATCGAGGCGCGTAAGGATGATGCCCCCGCTCACAAGCATCGCGAAAATTGTTCCCCCGCGTGCATAGGACGGAGAGCCGAACATCATCTTTTTCGTTACGTCAGGCCAGGAAAGGACAATCTCCTCGAATTTTTCCCTTAATTCTTTTGATTCGGATTCGGAATAATACGGCATGACGGTTTTCACCGGGTTCTTGTCAGATTCTCAGAAGTCCAGGATATTAATAATGCCGGGATCGAGAATTCTCCGGCCAAACACCTTTTTCCTTAATCCGAAACCGTTGCGATGACAATCAACTCTATAACGATTCCGGGAGCATTGTCCGCGAAATTGTATACAGGAGAACAACTGGCTTTCTGTGGATAATTTTCCAAACTACGGCTGCAGGCCACGAACCTGCCGGCATCCTTTACGATGCAGGCAATAAAACCTCCTTCTCCAGGAGAAAACCCGACTGTCATCAGGCCGAAAGGATCCTGGAACCCCGCGAACGCATCCGCTACCCGGTGTGCACTTCAGAAAATACGCAATTTCGTGAGCCTATATTCCCACGAGAAAAGCCTTCCAGAATTAATTCATAATTCAGGCTGATTCAAAGAAGGGTGACGGCAGCGTGGAGTAGTTCCCGAGGACTCGCGTACCTCAGTACAGTACTCTACGTGAGCCGGCTTAACTTCCGGGTTCGGAATGAGTCCGGGTGTTGCCCGGCTGCTATGGCCGCCGTCGCCCGACACCAGGTCCCGGGTATGAACCGGAATTTCTGGAATTCCTGGTAGAATTTTGCGGATACTGGCAATTATAATTTTGAGTATTCACCGCAGGCCGCGAACCTGCCGGCATCCCTTGCGATGCAGGTGCGATTGAACTCCGCGTCCGGGAAAAGATCCGATTGCCTGTAAGGTCATGGCGGAAAGATCATAGTATCCCGGGAGCGTGTCCGCTCAAAGGTTTGCACTTCAGAAACTATCGCGAGCATGTATGCTCACGGAATAATCATGCAGAACTGATTGGATTTTTCGATGCAATAAGAAGGGTGATGGCAGCGTGGAGTAGTTCCCGAGGACTCGCGTACCTCAGTACAGTACTCTACGTGAGTCGGCTTAACTTCTGGGTTCGGAATGAGTCCAGGTGTTGCCCGACTGCTATGGCCGCCATCACCCAAAGCCAAGGTCCGGACTTGAACCGGAGTGTAGTTGATCTGCAGTCAACCGCGTAGCCTCTCCGCCACCTTGGCAGCCGCGTGATAGCCCTATACTCTACGATAGCATTGGCTATAAGGTTTGCACTCAGAATTTCGTCTGGGTTTGACGTGGTGAATACCAGTAATTGGACGTTAGTACCTGCGGACTGAACACGTCGTTGCCTTCGTGCGTACATCCCAGGCCTATCAAACCAGTCTTTTACTGATGTCCTCAACGGAGTCTCTTTTTAGGCCGGGTTTCAAGCTTAGATGCTTTCAGCTTTTATCCCTTGGCGCGTAGCTGCTCGGCATTGCCCTGTCGGACAACCGATCGACCAGAGGCGCCGAATGAAAGTTCCTCTCGTACTATTTCATTCTTACCCTCAGACTCCACACACTCCTATTAGATAGTAACCGACCTGTCTCACGACGGTCTAAACCCAGCTCACGATCCCCTTTAATAGGCGAACAACCTCACCCTTGGCCGCTGCTGCACGGCCAGGATGGAAAGAACCGACATCGAGGTAGCAAGCCGCCGGGTCGATATGTGCTCTTGCCGGCGACGACTCTGTTATCCCCGGGGTAGCTTTTCTGTCGTCAATAGCCCTCATCAACAGGGCGTATTGGTTCGTTAGACCCGAGTTTCCTCTCGCGATTACTTGCTTTTCGTAATCGCGTCAGGCCAACTTTTGCTCTTGACACTCCGTTGTGAGTTTCCGACTCACATGAGTTGACCTTAGGGCACCCTTGATATTTTTTCGAGGGTGTGGCGCCCCACCCAAACTGCCTACCTATCGATGTCCTCGTAAGAGTGAGAAATACAGCAGAACAAGGATGGTGTCTCATTGTTGACTCCCCGCCCCCCGCAAGGGACGGATTAACATCTCCCATCTACGCTGCGCATGTAATACCGTATTTCAACGACAGGCTGCAGTAAAGCTCCACGGGGTCTTCACTTCCCAATAGGAGTCCCTAGTCTCTGCACTAGGACAAAAGGTTCAACGGCTTTGTGTTAGGGACAGTAGAGCTCTCATTAATCCATTCATGCAAGTCGCCAATTAAGCGACAAGGTACTACGCTACCTTAAGAGGGTCATAGTTACCCCCGCCGTTTACGAGTCCTTCGTCCGGTTGAAACCGGGATTCAGATACTCGCACTGGGCAGGAATCAGTGACTATACTAGTCGTTTCCGAGTTGCAGTCACCTATGTTGTTATTAGACAGTTAGAGCTCCCTGGTCACTGCGACCTGCCTGATCTCCAGGCAGGCACCCCTTCTCCCAAAGTTACGGGGCCAATTTGCCGAGTTCCCTTAACACAATTATCACCGACACGCCTTCGCCTTCTCAGCGAGGGGCACCTGTGTCAGATCTCGGTACGGACGCCGTCTCCCTTTTCATGGGCTCCAGGAATTTGTCGAATTACTCCATCACACTTTCATCCGCTTCTCACCATTACGGTACTCCACGGAGTTAGATGCTTAGACAGGGCGACGACCCTGCTCAACATATCCCGAAGCGTCAGGACAACCGAAGTTGTTACAGACGGACGGTACAGGAATATTAACCTGTTTCCCTTTCGCTACGCTCGAGTTACGGCGTAACTTAGGACCGACTAACCCTCGGCTGACGAACATTGCCGAGGAATCCTAGCCCCTGCGGCGGTTGGGATTCTCACCCAACTATGCTTCTACTACTGCCAGAATTCTCATTTCTACACGGTCCACTGGAATTTACACCCCAGCTTCAGTCCATGCAGAACGCCTCCCTACGAGATCACCTTTCGGTGCTCCGTGGTCTCTGTAGTAGGCTTTAGCCCCGTCCATTTTCAGCGCCCTAAACCTTGACTGGTAAGCTGTTACGCACTTTTTAAAGGATAGCTGCTTCTGAGCTCACCTTCCAGTTGTCTTTGGCCTAGGACCACTTTCAGTGTTAACACTTAGCCTACATTGAGGGACATTAACCACGGTCTGGGTTGATTCCCTTACGGACTACAAGCTTACCCCGTAGCCCGGACTTCCAGCCTTCTTGGACGATGGGGAGTTTGGAGTTTGGCAGGGGGGTGAGGGATTTCTCCCCCAGCTCCCCCAATCAGTGCTCTACCTCACCATCTATCTCCGGCCAGGTCATGCTGCGGCATGTTTCGGGAGGAACCAGCTGATGCCTGGTTCGATGAATCTTTCACTCCTATACGCAGGTCACGCGAATGATTTGCATATCAAAACCGCTTGCGGTCCTCCACGCACCTTTCGACACGCTTCAACCTGCCCACGCATAGATCACCAGGCTTCGGGTCTTATCCTATAGACTCCACGCACTTTTAATACGTCGTCCCATGCAAAAGCTACGGACTTGTTGGTTTCCCTTCGGCTCCCCTTGCGGTTAACCTTGCCTATAGAATAAACTCTCTGGCCCGTTCTTCAAAACGTACGTTACGACATCGGCAACCACACCCGTACTACCGCCTCGCGACGGGTTTCTTCGTGTGGAAGATCCTTTCATGCCGTAACCCACCGTCACCTGTCAATTTCAGGCGCTTTTAACCACCTTTCCAGGGTTACTTTTCAGCTTTCGCTCACGCTACTATTTCGCTATCGGTTTCGAGTTGTATTTAGTTTTGGAGGTTGATGACCCCCGATTTCCCGCGAGAATTCCGACCCGCGGTACTCAAGACACCACCTGACCCTGTTGGCGTACGCGTAGGGGACTGTCACCCTCTATGGTGCGACTTTCCAGACGACTTCCGCTTGACCTTCAGGTATCGTACGGTGGGCTTATAACACCACATCTCCCTTGCGGGATTCAGTTTGAACTCTATCGTGTTCGATCGCCTCTACTAACGATATCTCGGTTGATTTCTCTTCCTGCCCCTACTAAGATGTTTCAATTCGGGGCGTTACCGATCCTCAACGGATCAACACCGAAGTGTTGGGATGTCCCATTCGGGGATCTCCGGATCAAAGACTCCATGCGTCTACCCGGAGCTTATCGCAGCTTGGCACGCCCTTCTTCGGCACTCGAACCGAGCCATCCACTGACAGGCTTAGACTGGTATTCCGTCAAACCCATATAACGTCCTGAGTGCAAACCTTTACACGGCTTCGTCGGGTCAGATGACCCTCAACCCTTCCCTGGTGACTCGCATCTCCAGGTGCATCGAAAGTGGACCCAATGGGATTTGAACCCATGGCCTCGGCGTTGCAAACGCCGCGCTCTTCCAGCTGAGCTATGAGCCCCCTGTTCGTATTCTCGCTGATACCGGCTATTTTACGGTTTGTTCAGCAACCGCTCCCCGAAATTTCATTAGGAGGTGATCCAGCCGCAGATTCCCCTACGGCTACCTTGTTACGACTTAACCCCCCTTGCGAAACCCAGATTCGACCACGGCGTATACCGCAGCCTCATCAAGACCTCACTCGGGTGGTTTGACGGGCGGTGTGTGCAAGGAGCAGGGACATATTCACCGCGTCATGTTGAGGCGCGATTACTACAGATTCCAGCTTCATGTGGGCGAGTTGCAGCCCACAATCCGAACTAAGGGCAGGTTTAGGAGATTGCCTTCACCTTTCGGTGTCGATACCCATTGTCCTGTCCATTGTAGCCCGCGTGTAGCCCGGATAATTCGGGGCATGCTGACCTACCGTTGCCCATTCCTTCCTCCTCTTTAGCAGAGGCGGTCCCAACAGTGTCCCCACCATCCCGGAGGACGAGCTGGCAACTGTTGGCGTGGGTCTCGCTCGTTGCCTGACTTAACAGGATGCTTCACAGTACGAACTGACGACGGCCATGCACCTCCTCTCAGCTAGTCAAGCAGAGTCTTCAGCCCGGCTATCATCCAGCTGTCTTATCCGGTGAGGTTTCCGGCGTTGAGTCCGATTAAACCGCAGGCTCCACCTGTTGTGGTGCTCCCCCGCCAATTCCTTTAAGTTTCAGCCTTGCGACCGTACTTCCCAGGCGGCACGTTTCACGGTTTCCCTTCGGCACCTCGGTAACTCGTGGTCACCGATACACCTAACGCGCATCGTTTACGGCTGGGACTACCCGGGTATCTAATCCGGTTTGCTCCCCCAGCTTTCGTCCCTCACTGTCGGAGCCGTTCTGGTGAGACGCCTTCGCCACAGGTGGTCCCCCAAGGATTACAGGATTTCACTCCTACCCCTGGAGTACCTCTCACCTCTTCCGGTCCCTAGGCTGCCAGTATCCCCCGGACGCCCATCGGTTGAGCCGGTGGATTTCCCAGGAGACTTAACAACCCAGCTACGGACGCTTTAAGCCCAGTAATAGTGGCCACCACTCGAGCCGCCGGTATTACCGCGGCGGCTGGCACCGGTCTTGCCCGGCCCTTTCTTCACCAGTTATTTGCACTGGTGGACAGCCCGAATTTACGGGCACTCGGGGTTCCCTTATCACGGTTTCCCGCATTGTAAAGTTTTCGCGCCTGCTGCGCCCCGTAGGGCCTGGATTCGTGTCTCAGAATCCATCTCCGGGCTCTTGCTCTCACAACCCGTACCGATCAAAGGCTTGTTGGGCCGTTACCCCAACAACAACCTAATCGGCCGCAGACTCATCCTAAGGCGGCGGACCTTTGAGCTACAGTGCATTCCAGCATCTGTAACCTATGGGGTATTATCCCCAGTTTCCCGGGGTTATCCCCCTCCTTAGGGTAGATTGTCCACGTGTTACTGAGCAGTATGCCGAGGTCTTACACCTCTCGACTCGCATGGCTTAATCGAACCCCGATAGCAGTGGCCTCTGGCAGGATCAACCAGAATGTAAATGCACACTATTGAAGTACTTTTTTTTCTCGAGGAATTAGCGGTTACTAAACAAATTTCCGCATTGCCAGTACCAGCGTCAGAACCAAAACCGGTCTTGCCGGGGAGCTTGGTTCTCCATCACAGAGGGTAATAGTGTTAGTGCTGTGAGTATTTAATCATTCCCTTTCCCGTTTCCGGGCGGGCCTGATCCTCCCCGCGATCCTTGAACGGAGCGCGGTTCGGGACTTGTTCACCGCGAACGGTGAATCATGCATCAGAGCCGGAATCGTCCTTGTTCATCCGGTTCTTCATCGCAACTTGAGGATCTACATGTTGTCCGCTGAAGGTTATTAACCTTTGCGACCACGTTCCTCACTCACTTGAGGATACACATGTTGTCCGCGGAAGGTTATTAACCTTGCGAACGCGTTCCTCATCCGGAATCCGAAACACGGCGCATATTGCGTCGTATTCCAGACATCCCCGGAGCCATATTATGTTCTCACGACTGGTATATAAGTCTTGATACTTGGGGTTGATGCGGAAAAATCAAAGAATTTTGCTTTGATATCGGAAATTTCCATTTTATGGGGGGAACTGTGATGATCTGGAACCCACATCCGTGATAAATTGCCTGAAGGCCGGCAACGGGCCTGGCGCAGTTCCTGTTCTCCCGCGCAGATAATCTGCATTGATATCTCCCCGGAAACCGCGATCCTTGAGGGGGTCTCCCGACCCCCGGGCGCCGGAAGAACCAGGGAAGTAGAGTGTCCCGACAGCAATTTTCCGGCCAATGCGGCGATCCCGCGCATGCACGAGGTCTCCTCGCGCGCACGCGGGGACCTCGCGGCGGCACGTGTCTTCGCGCAGATCGCTCTGGAGTCCGCATCGCAGGCAATATGACGCTCCGCCCCCACGAGTCCCGGATGACGGGGAGAGCTCCCCCGCAGGCGACGTGGTGACACGGTCCCGGACTAAACCGGGACCCGGCCGTCCAGGGCGGCGTCTCCCTTCCCGGATAACCCGGGGGCCGGTGGGGCGGACCTTTCAGAGTGCTGCCCCCAGCCTTTGCCACCAACAGGAGGCCTTACCAGGATATGGAAACTTCCGCCAGATTGATCCGGGATGTCGGAAAACCATATTTTGACCCCGCTTCCATCGTGAAACCTGATCTCCTGAATTTGTGCGTGTGCAGGAACCTCACGCATGCAGGATGCAACGCTTGAACCGTTTTGGTGCCTGCCTCAAAATCAGGATCCGGGATTGACAGAAAATGCGGGAGAATGAGCCCGTAGCCTGCAAGGCTTCCGGGCCCCGGAGTCCGTTTTCGTTTGAGACGGATCGGAGTCACGGATCGCATATCCAACGGGATTTGAGGATAAATTCAGGACCCTCATCCCGATATCTTCGAAAAACACGTCATATCTATATATATTAGGGAAATGAACTCTCTGCTGTATGGCAGATCAAGCTCGCCCCCTCGGGGTTACGATTATCGGAATTCTCTGGTTTATTGCCGGCATCCTTACCGTCATCGGAGGAGCCGTCGGCGGTGCAGCACTGGCGATTATAGGACTCGGCGCGATCGGTGCCGCGGTCGGCGTGATTTTTGTCGTCATCGGCCTCGTCTTCCTGTTCCTGGGTATCGGTTGTTTCAAGGGCTGGCCGTGGGTCTGGCCTGTGGGAGTCATCTTCACCATCATCGGCGTCATCATCAACCTCCTGTCCATCCTCTCCAACACCGCTTCGGCCGTCATCGGGATCATCATCGACATCATCATCCTCTGGTACCTGTTCCAGCCGCAGGTCAAGGCGTGGTTCAAGCAGGCCTGAAAATCTCTTCCTTTTTCCCCTTTTGTCTCGGTCGGAGCGGATGCCGGAGATCGGATTAAACAAACAAGGGCGACCGGAATCGGAATCCTCACTCTGCAGCGGCATCATGTTCCGAACCGGAACGACCCGCCCGTCTCTTACACCCGGCCCCCTCTTCGAGTTATCCTGATCTCCTTTCCGGGAAGTGTGCAAGAAGATCCCCCCGAAACACTCCTCCCGCCAGATTTGCACCCGCCACTCCGGCATCAGGAAGTCCTGCGGAATAAAGACTTCAACAACGCTTTGCCGGGTAGTTCGACAGTCGTCCGCCCGGTAAGAATTCTTCATTGAGGTGTGCATCGCGGTTATTCCCGGAGATTGATAGTATATCCGGGGAGTGATATCGCCCAACGCATATCCGCATTCCAGGAAATATCTATATAATTTCTGTCTTATTTTTAGTTAAACCGGATGAAGCCCTCCAGTGCCGAGCAGTCGGAGTGAATTTTGCGAAGAGGAAAAGACATGAAAAAATTTGGCATTATCATTATCGCCGTGTTATTCACATTTTTTCTCACTCTCGGAGCAGCAGCGTATGCGAGCGATTTTGGGAAATCTGAGATGGTCCACTTCAAGGTAGCAGTACCAGGGGGTGTTATCTCCAAGTCCACCATCGTCAGGGGGGGAGGAGCACCTATCGAGATGGCGCCGATCATGATAGACCTGCAGCAGCGGGGCAACCTGAAGAAAGTCCTGAATCCAGACATCGAGGGAATTTCAACTCACACCATTACCAATGTGGGGAAAACACCTGTCAGGATAAGGGTGGAACTCGTGAATATTTCGATCCCGGTACGCTGGGAGATGAGCGCCAATCTTCCCTACGACCCCGATACACGCACATTCCTGGAACCGCTCCCCCCCGGGGAATCCGTCGGCAATCTTGGAATCGACTGGTTTTTCCAGATACCGGGCGACCGGCTTTATAACGAAGTGGTGTGCGAAGGCGGCCTGCTCTTTTCCGATGCTGACAGCGGCGAAATGCTCACTTTCCTTCCGATAACCATTGTAAACGGCAAAGACACCGTAAATACGACAGGAGGCGAATGTCATTGAGGAATCCCGTCAGTACAATTCGCAACAACCGCTGGCGGTATCTCGCACTTATCCTGGGTTTCTTCCTGTTTGTAGGGCCTTTCGCAGTGATTGCACGACTTGCTTACGGTGTCACCGGCAATATGGCATCTCCAACACTTCACACCATGTGTTACAGGATGCCAATAGACTGGCTTTTTGGAGGGAGGTGGTATGCCTTGCTCGGATCCGTCGCGGCTGCATTCATCCTTGGAGTCGTGTTGATTGCTTTTTTTGTCGGCCCGGTATTCTGCGGATGGCTTTGCCCTGTAGGTTCATTGAGCGAATGTTTAAGCAGGATAACGCCGCTTCCCGATTATTACAGAATCAGGATCAAAGATCCCCTGATAACGAAGGGACTGAGGTATGGATTCTTTGCCGGGTTCGTTGCGGTATCGGTAATCGTGGGGTACCGGATTGCATCCCTTAGCAGTGTGTGTTGCCGTTATTGCACCTCGTCAGTGCTCCAGAACATCGCCAATGGCCTCACCGGCCAGTTATCCTCCGTTTCATACTGGCATACCGGCTCACTTATTGCCCTGATATCATGGCTGGTCATTGGGGGAGTTCTTATGTCAGGTGGGAGGGGGTGGTGTCTCTTTTTCTGTCCACTCGGTGTCCTCTCGAACTTGTCCCATTCCGCAGGCAAGCGGGCCGGGATGTACCGGGTATTCCATAACGCGGAAAGGTGCCAAAATTGCTCACAATGCGAAGTTTTCTGCCCGACCTGGGCAATATCGGCCGATAAATCCGTTGACTCCCATTTATGCATCGCCTGCCAGGAATGCACGAATGCCTGCCCACACGCGGCATATGAATACGGAAGGAAACGATGACACCCCCGGGTCAGGGAAAAGGCAGCGTCCGAGGGTTTTGGGCGTTCGTTGTCGCGAGCGCGGTATCTCCTTTTGCACTTTTACTGCCGGGTTCGTGTGGCGCCGGGTGCGGAGGTTGTCCCATCCCGGGAGGCTGTTTTATCCTCCCGGCTCTTGTCGTTACACTCGTAGCGGTAAAATCCCGGTTCAGAGAAATCAGAAAAAAATTCTCCATACCTGCAACCCAAGAGTGAAAGATGATTCACCTGAATGCCGCCGAGAAGTCCAGCTTCCCCGGTGACCATGATGAAAAAAGGTGCATCAGGAAGAGGCCGGATTTGTATCCATGATAAAGAGGTCGTTTCCGGCCGAGGCCCCCCCTCTTCACTCTGCTTCTACCCGGGAAGCCTGCACGAAGATCTCACCGAAAAACTCCTCCTGCCAGAGCATCACCCGGCCCTCGGACATCAGGAACAGCAGGGGGATGTAGATGTCAAGCAGCCCTTTTCCGAGCAGCGCAGCGATCTCCCGCAGGGTCATGACCTCCTCCCCTGCGAGATGGTCCTCGCACTGCTCCATCACCGCCTCTGCGGTCTCCTTGTATTCCTCGTCGTGGGCGATGGCGACCACGTCCTCCGCGGTGATCAGCTCGCTGAACGGGGAGCGGAACCGGTGACGGCGACGCTGCTCTTTTTCCGCGTTCTTGAGTTCGATAATCAGCTCGAAGAGCGTGATCGGGCTCTTCCGGAGCTTTTTCCGGTCGAGCCGCCGGGATATCTCCCGTTCCAGGAGGTCGATGGGACCGGATTCGCGTGAGGTCCCCGGCTCCTCGTCATCGTCCCCGAACGAGAAGAGGTCCCCGTCTTCGTCTTCCAGCGGTTCGCCCTCTTCCTCCTCTTCCCCCATCTCCAGGGCCTCGGACTTCATCCGGAGGAGGATCGCAGCAAAGAACAGGGTCCGGCCTGAAATGCGCAGGTCGAGTTCCCTCCTCCGCTCGAGCTCGGAGAGGAACCGGTCGGTGACCTCGACGATGTCGATGTTCCACGGGTCTATCTCGCCCCGCTCCGCCATCTGGACCAGGATCTCAACCGGTTCTTCAGTCATTTACTTTGATGCCGGTCACGAAGGTGCTCTTGTCCGGGAGGAGGGTCACCCCGACCAACCGGTCGGCGCCTTCGAGCATGGGTTTTCGGAGGGAGACGATCACGAACTGCGAGGTATTCGAGAGCTCCTTGATCATATCCCCTATTCGTTCCACGTTCGACCCGTCGAGCGACATGTCCACCTCGTCGAACGCATAGAACGGTGCAGGGATGTACTGCTGGATGGAGAAGATGAACGCGAGCGTGGTGAGCGACTTCTCCCCGCCCGAAAGCGCGGAGAGGAGGTGCACCGGCTTGTCCCGGGGCTGCACCGCGAACGAGAGCCCTCCCGCGAACGGGTCTTCCTCGTTCTCCAGGATCAGGTGCCCGCTCCCGCTGGTCAGCCTCGCGAACACCTCACGGAAGTTCCCGTCGATTGCCCGGAACGCTTCCATGAACGCCTCGTACTTCATCTTCTCGAAGTGCTCGATGCGCTCGATCAGCGAGGTGCGTTCCCGGGAGAGGACCTCTTTCTTCTCGGTGCGTTCGTCCACCCGCACCCGGACCCGGTCGTATTCCTCGATGGCGAGCATGTTCACCGCCCCGATCTTCCGGATGGCGAGGCTCGCCTCGGCGACGTGGTCCTCGATCTCCTGCAGGGTGAGGTCGGTGGTGATGTCACCCACCTCCGCCCTGAGGAGGTCGATCTCGGCGGCAAGGGCTGCCTGGCGCTCTTCGAGCGCCTGGACCTGGATCCGCACCTTCTCTGCCGCCGCATCGAACTCCAGGATCTTCTTCTCCGATGCGCCGATGGACTCCGCGACCCGGTCGTGCTGGGCCCGGAGTTCCGCGAGTTCCGACGAGAACTGTTTCTGCCGCTCCTCGATCTCCCCGATCTTCTCCCGCGCCGCCTCGATCTGTTCCTTCGCCCCCGCGACTTCGGCATCGATCTCCCGGTTCTTCTCGTTATACCGTTCGTTCTCCGCACGGAGCTCCTCGACCCGGGTAGAGAAGTGCTGGCGTTCCCTGGAGAGGTCGCCGATGTCCGACTCCTTGTTCCGCAGACGGCGCTCGACATCCTCCTGCTCTCTCCGCTTCTTCTCGAGCGCGTCGGTGAGGGCCGGAATGGCAGTGTCGTCCAGTCGTTTCTTGATCTGGTCGATCTTCTTCCCTACCCGGGTGATCTCCTCGGTCATTGCGTCGAGGGATGCCTCGAGCGCGGCGAGCTCCGCCGCACCCGTCTTCACCTCCTCCGCGATCCGGGCGAGATCGGCATTGACCGCATCTTTCTCCCCGGCATACCCCTCCCTTCGGCGGGTGAACTCTTCCCGCATCATACGGGAACGGTCCAGGTTCTGGGTGATCTCGTTCCGTTTCGCCCGCTGCTCCTCTATCGCCGCGGTGCCCCGGGTCACGCCCTGATCCAGTTCCCGGACCTCTTCCGCCATCTCCGCGAGCTGGGCGCGGAGCCTGCCGATCTCGTCCTCCACCGCAGCGCCGAACCCCTTCACGGGCCGCTTGAACGACCCGCCGGTCATGGCGCCGCTCTTCTCCACGAGCTCGCCCTCCAGGGTGACCATCCGGTACTTCCCCATCAGGGCGCGGGCCCGGTCGAGCGACTTCACTACCACGGTGCCGCC
This sequence comes from Methanolinea mesophila, assembly GCF_017873855.1. Taxonomy (NCBI): domain Archaea; kingdom Methanobacteriati; phylum Methanobacteriota; class Methanomicrobia; order Methanomicrobiales; family Methanoregulaceae; genus Methanolinea; species Methanolinea mesophila. Next base: position 2,126,114 of record NZ_JAGGKR010000001.1, on the reverse strand, counting down.
GAGCGCCACCCGGAACGCATCGGCATAGGCGGCTTCGAACTCCAGGAGGTTGACCGCGTAATCGATCACCCCTTCCTCCTTCAGCCTGGGGAGTTCGGGCGGCCGCATCTTGTTCAGGGGGAGGAAGGTGAGCCTGCCGAGTTTCTGGTCCTTGAGGTAGGAGATCGCCCCGGCCGCCCTGCCGTCGTCCTTCGCCACCACATACTGGAGCTTTCCTCCCGCAGCCACGTTCAGTGCGGTGGAATATTCCGGCGGGGCTTTTCCCAGCTGGGCAAGGGTGCCGTAAATCCCTTCCATCCCCATCACCGCCTCCATCGCCCGGGAGCCTCCCTCCCCGCGGGCCTGTTGCTGGGCCTCCAGACGGATGACCTCCTGCTCGACGACCTTTAACTCGTTCCTCGCCCGTTCGAGGGTCGACCGGCGGGCAAACACCGCGCCTTCGAGGGCAGAGAGCTCCCGGTCGAGGTCCTCGCGTTCCTCTTCGAGGGCTTTCACCTGGCGGGCGAACTCTTCCGCCTGGGCAGCCTGGGCCCCGGAGTCCTCGTCGAGCACCCGGAGCCGCTCCTCCAGCCGTTCCTTCTCCGAGGTGCGCATCCGGCTCTTCTCGATGAGCATGTCCTGCTGGTGGAGGACCGAAGACCGTCCCGCTCTCTTCTCCTCCACCTCCTTCATCAGGGCGAAGAGCTCGTCCCTCGCCCCCTCGGTGTCCTTGCTCTCCTTCTCGAGCTCCCCCTGGATCTTCTCCACCCGCGCCCTCGCGGTAGCCGCTTCCATGGCGAGGTTCGTCCGGTCGATGGAGAGCTCCCGGATGGACTGGGTGAGCTCCGCGACCCGGGTCTCGGCCCGCTTCATGTCCACGAAACACCGGTTGATGGACTCGAGAACCGTCCCCCGTTCTTTCTCCAGGCGGGAGATGCTCTGTTCTGATACCTTTATGCTTCCCTTGGCCTCCTCGAGGTCCGCGATCAGGCGCAGGTACTCGGAGCCGCTTTTCTCGTTGATCTGGTCGTCGATCTCTTTCAGATCGGCACGGAGGTAGGAGATCTCGTGCTCCTCGAGGGCCCGATCCGAGAGAATTCCCGAGAGCGCAGTCTGCTGATCGACGATCAGCCTGGCGAGGGACCCGAGTTCTTTCTCCTTGTCCCGGAGGCTCGCTGCCGCCCGGCAGGACTGGTAATAGTCAAGTTTCTCCTGCCATTCCCGGTACGCGAGGGCCTGCTCCCTCTCCTTCGCCAGTTCTTCCATCCGCTCGGCGAGTTCGTGGAGTATCATCTCCTCGCGTTCGATCCGCTCCCGGACCACCTCGAGTTCCTGGAGGGCCTGGTCCCGCTTGGCGTCGAACTCGGCCACCCCCGCGATCTCGTCTATGATCTTCCGGCGTTCGTAATCGCTCATCTCCATGATCCGGGTGACGTCCCCCTGCATCACCACGTTGTAGCCGTGGGGGACGATCCCGAACTGGGAGAGGAACGCGGTCACGTCCGCCTGCTTGCAGACCCGGTCGTTGAGGTAGTTATAACTGTAATATCCGTTCTCCGTCCGCTTGATACGGCGCCGTATCCTGGTGCCGTCCGAAAAAGTGATGGTGACCTCAGCGGTGTTCTTCCCGGAGTTGAGGTTGATGAGGTCGGTGAGTTTCTCCGCCCGCAGGGTGCGGGAACCGGAGAGCGCGAGGACGAAGAGAATGCTGTCTATAATATTGCTTTTTCCCGAGCCGTTCGGGCCGGAGATTACCGTAAAGCCATCGTAAAAGGGTATTTTGGTCTTTTTTACAAATGACTTGAAGTTGTCAATCTCCAGCGAGGTGATATGCAATGGCCGGGCTCCCCTACTTCTTCTCTGACTCTTCCTCTTCGGCTACGATAAGATCACTGGATTTTCCGCCGGACTGGCCCGGCTTGTTCTTCTTGGTGTACGCCGCGGAGGCCACGATGTAATCGCTCGATTTTCTCTTCTCGGGCTTGAGGGTCCCGTCGGGCTGCATGATCATGTCCATCTTCTCGGGCTCGACCGGGGGAGCCGCAGGAGTCCTGACCTGGGGCGGGGTGGCGGGTTTCCTCGGTACCACCACGGTGCTCTGCCCTCCGGGTGCCGCGGCGGGCGCCTTGGACATGCGCAGTTCGGCCCTGCGCTCCTCGCTCACCTTGTTCAGCCGCATGGCGATGGATTTTAAGTCCAGCAACTCCTCGGTCAGTCCCTTCACCAGCGCTTCCATATCCTTCATCTTCTTTTCAAGGCTGGCGACGCGGTCCTCCACCGGGATTGCATTCTCCTTGTCTTTTATGATCTCCATATCCTTCTCTTTCTCCTCGTGAGCTCCCCTCTGTGAGTACCCCCTGGCATCATCCGGCAATATTAGAGCCCATATTGATAATCATGCGAGTTATTCCCTATAATAATTATGCTGCTTTGTATCGGGAATCCGGCCATTTTTCACCTGTAACTTCCCGAATCCCGGTGATTACGATCCTAAGGAACAGCCGGGCGGTGTCCGCGATCGTGGAAATCAGCCGCGTTACCGGTGCGATACGATAAATAAACGCCATATTAAGGGGAATTTTTTCCGGGGGGAAGAAAAAGTATTACCTGATCAGGTCGACTCTTATCTACATGTCCTATCTGGCCACCACAGATCGCGATGTCGCAGACGTGATAGATATGGAACGGATGCGGCAAACGTACGGGCTGGAGCTCATAGCCTCGGAGAACCTGGTTAGCCGGGCGGTGCTCGAGGCGATGGGTTCGATCATGACCAACAAGTATGCCGAGGGGTATCCCGGCAAGCGGTACTACGGAGGGTGCGAGTTCCACGACGTGGTGGAGAACCTCGCGAGGGACCGCTTGAAGCAGCTCTTCGGTGCCGAACACGCCAACGTACAGCCCCATTCCGGGACCCAGGCGAACATGGCCATCTATTTCGCGACCATGGAGTGCGGGGACCCGCTGATGAGCATGAGCCTCTCCCAGGGAGGACATCTCTCCCACGGTTCGCCGGTGAGCTTCTCAGGGAAGCTCTACAAGGTGACCCAGTACGGGGTGGACCTCGAGACCGAGACCATCGATTACGGCGCGGTGGCCGAGATAGCGAAGAAGGTGCGCCCGAAGGTGATCGTCTGCGGGGCCAGCGCTTACCCGAGGACCATTGATTTCAAGGCGTTCCAGGAGATCGCCGATTCGGTGGACGCCCGCTGCATGGCGGACATCGCCCACATCGCCGGGCTCTGCGCCACCGGGATCCACGAGAACCCCGTCGGCATCGTCGATTACACCACCACCACCACCCACAAGACCCTCCGCGGCCCGCGGGGCGGGGCTATCATGTGCAGCAGCGAGAACGCACAGATGGTGGACAAGGCGGTCTTCCCCGGCATGCAGGGCGGTCCCCTGATGCACATCATCGCGGCAAAGGCGGTGTGCTTCAAGGAGGCGCTCCGTCCCTCGTTCACCGACTACAACCGGCAGATCGTGAAGAATGCCCGGGCCATGGCGGAGGTGCTCGACAACCACGGCCTGCGGCTGGTCTCCGGAGGGACGGACAACCATCTCATCCTCCTCGACCTGACCGCCCAGGGGATCACCGGGCTCGAGGCCGAGGTCGCGCTCGGGAAGGCGGGGATCACCGTGAACAAGAACACCATCCCGAACGAGAACCGCAGCCCCTTCGTGACCAGCGGGCTCCGCATCGGAACCCCCGCGGTCACCACCCGTGGAATGAAAGAGCAGGAGATGCGGCAGATAGGCGAATGGATCGCCACCATCCTGAAGGACATCAGGAACGAGACCGCGATCTCGAAGATCGGCGGGCAGGTCAAGGAGCTCGCCGGGAAGTACCCCCTCTATCCCGAGTGACATGATACTGGACGGAAAAGCAGTCTCGGAGAAACGTCTTGACCTCCTGAAGGAGGAGATCGACGAGTCCGGGCTGTACCCCCGGCTCGCCACGGTCATCGTGGGTGACGACCCGGCGTCCCGGATGTACGTCCGTATGAAACACCGTGCCTGCGAGCGGGTGCATATCGGCTCGGTGGGGATCGAGCTCCCGGAGACCGCGAACACCGAGGACGTCCTCGACGCGGTGCGGAGGCTGAACAGGGACCAGGATATCCACGGCATCCTCGTCCAGCTCCCCATGCCGGGCCGGATCGACACGGAGAAGGTGATCGAAGCGGTGGCCCCCGGCAAGGACGTGGACGGTTATAACCCGTTCAACCTGGGCAAACTCTTCTCCGGTCACCCCGTGTTCGCCCCCTGCACCCCCCGGGGCATCATCACCCTCCTGGACGAGTACGGGATCGATATTTCCGGAGCGCACGCGGTCGTCGCCGGGAGGAGCATCGACGTGGGAAGGCCGATGGCGGCGCTCCTCCTCAACCGGGACGCGACGGTGACCATCTGCCACAGCAGGACGAAGGACCTTGCGGGCGAACTCGCCCGGGCGGACATCCTGGTGAGCGCCATCGGGAAGGCCCGGTTCATCGGGCCGGAGATGGTGAAACCCGGCGCCGCGGTGGTCGACGTGGGGATCAACCACGTGGACGGGAAGCTCTGCGGCGACGTCGATTTCGACAGGGTCGCGGAGAAGGCGGCGGCCATCACCCCGGTGCCGGGAGGCGTCGGGCCGATGACCATCGCCACCCTGATGGAGAACACCTTCACGGCCGCGAAAAGGATCATATGTTCCCGTGTCGTGTGAACGGGATGGCCGTCGGGGGCGGGGCGCCCGTCCGGCTGATGGGTGTGATCAACTGCAGCCCCGAATCTTTTTTTTCCGGTTCCTTTACCCGGCCCGCTGACGTCCGGTCCAGGGCCGAGGCGATGACCGATGCCGGGGCCGATATCATCGACCTCGGCGCGAGGAGCACCGCTCCCGGGAGCCCGGCGATCAGCGTCGCCGAGGAGACGGAGCGGATCACCCGGGCGCTCTCCGAGCTGGACGGGAGCGGGATCACCGTCTCGGTGGACACCCGCTACCCCGAGGTGCTCGATGCCTGCCTCTCCCACGACCTCCACGCGGTGAACGATATCGGGGGGTTCTCGACCCCCGGGTACGCAGCGATGGCGGCCGGGGCGGGGCTCCCCGCGATCCTTATGGCGGCGTGCATGGAGCCCGGCGATGCCCTGGGGGTGGAGATGACAGTCCGGGCTCTGCAGGAGATCGTCACCCGTTGCGAGGACGCAGGGGTAAAGGAATACGTCCTCGACCCGGGGATCGGGCTCTGGACTCCCGCACGGACGGTGGAGATGGACTGGGAGCTCTGCAGGAACTTCTCCCGGTTCAGGGAGTTCGACCGTCCGCTCCTCGCCGCGATCTCCCGGAAGACCTTCCTCCGGGCCACACCGGAGCAGGGACCGGAAGCACGGCTCCCGGCAACCCTTGGCATGACCGCGCTGCTGCTCCGGCAGGGAGCCGACATGGTCCGGGCGCACGACGTGGCCGAGACGGCAGAGGTGATCCGGGTGGTGTCCCGGATGAACGAACACGGGGTATGACAGATCCCTGGGAACGGATAGAACATCCTTTTTCAATTATAGGACGAATTCCCGCATCGGACGAATTCGCCTGACATACCTGATTCCTGAAAAAACCTGCACTCCTCCCGGCAAAAGTCACAGTCCCTGTAAAAGTCCACTGTTCACGCAATGATTCGCCTTTTTCGAAAAAGATCCCCGGGTCACGCAATGATTCATTTTCCCGTAATGATCCCCTGGCCGCGCAATGATTCGCCTTTTCCGTAAAGATCCCGGGGTGACGCGAAGAGAGAAGGCCGTTTACCAGGCCGGGCGGGTCCGGGGCAGGGACCATCGGAATCATCAAGCAGGTGCAGGAGAGAATAGAGAACAATGAAGGGATCGTTTACCACCACGGGGCTCCGCACTCCCCTCATCCGCGAAGGGGACGATATGGCGGGGATCCTCCTCAGGGCGGCCCTCGAGTCGTCGTTGGGAGGGTTTCGCAACGGGGACGTCCTGGTGATTGCCGAGTCCGCGCTCGCCACCGCCGAGGAGCGGGTCACCTGCCTCGACTGCGTGGAACCGGACGAGGAGTCGATCGCGATGGGGGAGCGGTACGACATGGACCCCCGCCTGGTGCAGGTGGTCCGGGAGGAGAGCGACGAGATCGTGGGGGGTATCCCCGGGTTCCTGCTCTCCATGACCAACGGGACCCTTCTCCCCAACGCAGGCGTGGACGGGTCGAACGCCCCTCCGGGGTGCGTGGTCCCCCTTCCCCGGGACCCCGACGGGAGCGCGAAGCGTATCCGGAAAGAGATATTCCGGCTCTGCGGGGCGAAGATAGGGGTGATCGTCGCGGACAGCCGGACCCATGCCATGCGGTCGGGGTGCAGCGGGGTCGCCATCGGGTGCTCGGGGATACTCGCGGTCATCGACGCCCGGGGAAGGAAGGACCTCTTCGGGCGGGAGCTCGAGGTGACCAAGCTCGCGCTCGCCGACAACCTCGCATCGGCGGCCGAGATCGTCATGGGCGAGGCGGACGAATGCACCCCGGCGGCGGTCATACGGGGGCTCGATGTCCCGATCGGGGATTTCGAGGGGATCGAGTCGATTGCGGCGGACAAGTGCCTGTTCATGGGACTGATCGCGAGAAGAGGGGACGAAGGGGAGAATTATTGAAGGGGGATAGGGGGATTGGCTTTCACAAAAGATTGTAAAGTCTTTATGTGATTTTTCAGAACCCTGAATCCAGTCCTTCAGAAATTGATTTTTTCTTTTCCCTGTTCAATACACTGATGTAGTCCTCGAATTTGTGGATCCGGGTGCTCACAGGGAACGGGATTCCAATGGTACTAATAATCGCCTCGCCCCTGTCGAGGGTCTGGATCTCGATCTCCATCTTCGAAAGGTCTTGCTTGGCACTTCCCATGATGATGTCCCGGTCTCCCCGATCCCCGAGGGCCATGACCACAAAAGTGTTGATTTGTGCCAGGACTTTAGGATCAACATTTTTCGGCTGCTGCGTGATGACGCAGAGGCCGACACCGAACTTGCGCCCTTCCATCGCACATTCCCTGAAAACCTGGGTTGAAGACCCTCCGCTGGCAAGAACCCGCTGGGCCTCTTCGATCGTAATCAGTACCTGGTGAGAATTCTCCTGCCGGTCATCGATCCCGAAACCCCTCGCCTCCAGCCTGTGCCGCTCCATGATTCTCCTGGTGATGATGGAAAGAACGAAAAGTTCGCTTCTCTCGCTCATATCGGGGATATCGACCAGGACCACCCGGTTATCATGAAGGTCCCGGATAATATCCGGGATCGAAGAGCCCTGGGGCCTGAAAAATGCCTCGTTTCCTTTGACGATGTTCTCGATATGGCTCTTTAATACTCTTACCGGCCCACCCATGGAATTCCGGATCCTCCAGGCCATGCTCCCCTCCCGGACCCCCGCGGCCTCGGGATCCCTTATCGGGAAGATCTCGGGGTCTGTACTCCTGAAGAACTCAATCACATCCTTGCCTTTCTCGTTGGCGAAGGCTTCGAGAATTTCATGCTGAGCTGCAGAAAGGTCGTAAAGGATGGAAAGGTCGCCGATCCTGAAATCATCGTATTCGAGAGACAACCGATTCATTCCGTACTTTTTCCGGTCGTTTTCATGACGGATCGTAAAGATCGAGAGCCCGTCCTTTCCCGCCGTATAATGGACGAGCCCATTTGTGGGTTCCCCGATGGAAGACTTGCCGCCGCTGACATATTCCCCGTGCGGGTCCACGATCAGCAGACCGAATTTCTTCTCTTTCATGCACGAAGCACAAAAGGTCTTCATGAAATTGCTTTTTCCCATTCCGGTAGTCGCAAATACCCCCATATGCTGAGGGAGCACTTTGCTCGGGATGCGGACGGCAACGTCTTTGATCACGTCCTGGCCGCTCCGCATAAGACCCACCTCTATCTCTCCCATCTGCTCAGTTAAAAACCGGAAGTCCTCTGCGTCCGGATCTCCGACGGTGGAGAATTTCGAGGGGATCGTCCGGGGTTTATGGAATTTTCCGCTCGCATTGTCGACAAAACCGAGAGGGACGGCATCTACGGTGATGAATACATCCTCTCCGAGACCATAGAACTGCTCGGCATAAACCCGTGTGTCCCACCGGGTATCAGCGAAATTGCTATCGTGAGAGAGATCGGTGATCTTTGCAAAAAACGTAACTCCCTTCGTATTGTCGGTGATTTTTTTAATGTCTCCGATATAGAGGGTGGTGTCATAGGGTGCAATAAATCGGTACGAGAGGACGCTGCGCCCGATCAGCCTGTATTTTGAAGGGTCGTTCGGTTCAATATCGCGCAAATTCATCATGGTAATCTCCAAACAGGATCTCAAAGGTCTGTCGTTCGATGCCGGCCTCGGTGATCCTCCGCATCAGGTCAGACCGGGCCTGTTCCACAATCTCCTCGTTAAGCACCACGGTACGGTGGGCGTCAAATAACGGGTAGGGGTATCCGGGGATCCTTCCATCCCCGGAACATGCCGCAAGGCGGTTCATAATTCCTTCCGCGTGTGAGTCAGGAAGATCCTTTATCAATTCGATCTTAAGGGGCGACCTCGCTCTGGAGTGAAGGCGGGCGACGAACATCTTCCCGTGCTGCCACCGTGGAAACTGGGTGTGATCGAGGATTCCAGGGTCGATCCTGATCCACCAGGGGGCTTTTATCCCGAATGCCGACGCAAGGCCGTCGACTGACGGAAGGATCGGGTGCCCGCCACCCCAGGTCGCTGAGGTCTGTTTACTCACCCCTGCCAGATCGACCTTCCTCGCCGTGCAAGTCTGTTCGATCCTGGTCAGGACCGGGTCATGACTTGCATGGGAGACTCTGAGCGGCCCATCGCGCAGGAGCATGGCTCCCCCTCCCAGGGACTGTGCCATCTCTTCGGTGACCCGGTATTCCACCGTGTCACGCAGGATACCCGCAGTCCGGACACGGTCTTCGTTCGCAAGCGGGGTCCCGGGGGCCTCATCGAAACAGTCCTGGTAAACCCTGGTAAAATCTTCGTTCTCCGCCCCCGGTCCGATGATCCCGAATTCCAGTGAAGAGATCGATCTCCTGCTTCTCTCCATGTTGAAGAACGTACTCTGGGCTGCACGGAACAATGCAATTGCCATGCTCCCCGATTCAAGGATCAGGACATCGCTCCCGTCTACCGCACAAACCTCCCCACAGGATACAGGCGTGCAGGACTGGAAATCCTCCGGAGAAATGCCCCCCTCTTTTCGAAATTTCTCGACCAGATTGGCGGGGACGGTTGCATGGATACGGCCCACTGCGGCATCTAACGCCTTCTCATAGTCCGGATCACGGGCCATCACGTCACCTCCTGAACCCTGCTCGAGAGGTCAGTCCCCATCTCAACCATGAGGGTATTGGAGAACTCTCCCTGGATATCCGGGATGTGCGAGATGAGTATGATCTGTGGAAACCGGGACTCCTGGGTCCTGAGCGCGGTAAGGAGGTTTGTCCGCCGTTCTTCGTCCTGGCTCCCGAAAATCTCGTCGAAGATGAGCAGCGTACTCTCGTGTACCTGGTGCAGTTCGGCAAGGTATCGGGAGAGTGCAATCCGGAGTGCGACTGCAATATCGTCCTGCTCCCCTCCACTGAAACGATCAATGGGGTAATCATTGTCGATATCGCGGACGAGGAGGTTGAAGTCCTCGTCGAGAAGCACCTGCTCGTAGCGGCCGCCGGTGATCTCATCGATAATCCTGCTGACTTCCCCTTCAATATGGCTCCTGACGACCTGCATGAGGTAGAGCACATATTCTCCGATCATCGAGCGTGTCAGGCGTAGCATTCCGATCTCTTCTTCGAGACCCGTTTTTTGGGATTTCAGTCCTTCAATAGTCGCCTTGTCCTGTTTATGCCTTGTAATTTTCTCCTCGTTACCCCGGACACGTTCCTCGTTTGCCGCGATCTCTGCTCCGGCAGCACGGAGATTCGAATCGATTTCTTCCAGGACCCGTTCAAGGCCTCTCCCGATCTCTGGATCGAACTCCGATTGGACGATCATGAGTTCCAACTTGCCGATCTCATCCTGTTTCGCCACGATCCTGGTACCGAGTTCTGCTAGCTGGGTTTTTTGCGCCGTACCATGAGCAATAGTTCTCCCGACCTCCGTATGACGCACCTGGACCTTTTCCAGTTCCAGGATATCTTTCACGGTCTGCTGGTACATGGCTTCGTCATATCCCGTCTTCAGCAACCGGGCTGAAAGGGACTTTTTGACCTCCTCTTTTTCCCGGATCTGTGTCAACAGGTCGTGGAGGTCTGCTTCGAGAGACTCACGGTTCTTCAGTCTCTCCGAAATATTCCGTATCTCCTGAAATGCCGGTTTTTGTTGATGAATCCTGTCTCTCTCAGCGATCATCCTGTCCTTTTCATCATTTACCCGCATTGCTTCCTGCTCGATCCAATCGAGCCGGGACGAAAATTCCTCTTCGATCTCACCGAAATGAGCCCCAAGCGTCTGACGGCAAAGGGGACATACTCCATCGGAACCCGCATCTTCAATGATTTTCCAGTCAGAAACGAGCTTTTTTCTTTCATCCACCAAATGTTCGAGCCTCGCCGTGAGCGAACCAAGGGAATGAACGATTTCCCCTTCTCTTGCGAGAGCAGCCTGTTCAAGATCCGGGTCCGGGATCCCCTGGCCGATATGTAAAAGGTCCCTGACTCCTTTTCGCAACGATGCCAGCCGTACCGAGTCCCTTTCGAGGAGTTCAATCTTTGCCCTTGTTTTTTCCTCCTGTGTTTTCAAAGTACTGAATTCTTTTTCCGCGAACCTCTGTTCCGATTTAAGGTGCTCGAAATCTGATTTCGTTATCCGTAATTTTTCGAGAGCGTTCTTTTTTCCTTCAAGGGCCGCCAGAGATCTTCCGAGTCTTTGATACTCTTCTTCCAGAGCGGGAAGACCTTCAAGTTGGAGAGCAAGCAGGTCCCTTTGCCGGACTAGCCCCTGAGCCTCCGCCGCAAGTGCCGTCTTCCGTTCAACAAGACGCGTGTATTCTGTTTTTTTATCGGAGAACTGCAGCAATTCTGCTGCAACCTGTTTTCTTTTCTCTTTCTGGTGTTCCACTCGCAAACCGAGTTCCTGAAGTGCAGTGCAGAGCACCATTTTCGAATCTTCCAGGGCTTTCAGCTCTTCGGGGTCGTGCCGGGCGATGAGCCCCTGCAGTTCTCCTTCGAGGAGATTCAGGTCGCGGTCTTTTGCATCGGTCCGCTCCTTCAGGAGCCGATCGCTCTCCGTCTTCAGGTAATCAATGCCGAGTGCTTTGAGGAACCATTCCTTCCTTTTACCGGGAGTGTTTTCGAGCAGGGTGAGAAGATCTTTCTGGGCTGCATATACCGTGTTCCGGAAGTCGACAGGCCCCATCCCCAGAACCCTTCTCACCTGGATCTCTACGTCGCTGACGCCTTTCGCTAAAAGTTTTTGCCCTTTGTTAAACTGTGCATCATGCTGGACAGTTTTCCCCTTTTTGAACGTGCGGAGGATGGTATATTCGTCACCGCCAATCCTGAAGTCCACACGAACTTCGCATCTGTCTTTGGGAGACGCAAACGATGAAACGATGTATTCCGACGAGATCCCGGTTGCCTGCACACCGTACAGGGCGAAAAAGATCGCCTCGACGATGCTGCTCTTTCCGGTCCCATTGTTCCCCAGGATCCCGGTGATCCCATCCCTGAACCGTATCTCCTGGTCCCTGAACCGCTTGAAATTTTTAAGGACGATGCGGTCTATGATCATCGCGAGACCCCCGTTGAGCTTGGCATTGTGTTTCCGGGGATCACACGGTTTTCACCGGCAGGGATCATTCCGAGTCCTCCCGGTGGCGGTCCATAACGGTCCTCAGGACTTCAAGACCGCACGACGCGACGTACTCCTTCTGTTTCGCACTGATCTGCTGTTTGCCGAGGAACGAAGAGAACTCCTGCAGGTAATCTATCGCCCGCACGTCCTGCTGGATCGGGACGGCCTCTCCGCCCTGGTCCCTGGAGACCTGGCGGATCTTCAGGTCGAGCAGTTGTTCACGCACACTGGCGAGGTCCTTTGTATCCGGGCCTTTCCCATGCTCACGCGAAAGGTCCTTGAGGGTCACCTGCGCCATCGCCTGGAGTGGCACGTTCTTTCTGGCAACGAGGGAGATGATCTCCTCGGTAATCTCGCCTGGTGCCATACCCTCGCACAGGATGGTCCCCAGGTCCACCATCGGCGTTTTGGGGAGGTCGAAGTGACGAATATTCACTTCCCCGTGGGGCGTGTCCGGTGACGGAGTCTTATCCAGGTCTACGAGGAGACCTCCCTTCTCATCAGAGATCTCGCCGTAAGTGATGTATTCGAGTGAACCGGAGTACCAGGCGTTCCCTGTTATCTCCGACTGGCCGTGATAATGCCCGAGTGCGATATAATCGAACCCGTCGGAAAGAATAGTGTTGTCCAACTCGTGTTCCGCCACCGTAGAGAGCCGTTTATCTTTTAATCCCGTGGCAAGCCCGTGCGTAACCAGCACGTTGTGGTGTTTCCCGGAGAGCTCGATTTGGTCAAAGGCGTTCCGATAATCTTCGGGACGGAGCATGTTGGGAATAAGGTGAAAGATAGTGTCCCCGATCTCCACGTTTTCGTACCGGAACGAGTATGCCGCGGTCATCTCCCCGGGATGGTAATCCAGGACCGCAAAAGGCGATACAGTGTACCGGGTCTTCACCATGCTGTGATTTCCTGCAATCACTACGAACGGAATGCCGGCGGCGTGAAGATGGTCGAGCGCCTCCATGACCGTTTTATATGCCGCGGTTTTCGGCTTCACCTGGTCGAAGAGGTCCCCGGCGTGGACCAGAACATCGGGTTTCTCCGCAATGATCCGATCGATGGCAGAGAGAAAATTATCATAAATCTGCTTCTCGCGGAGGTTTGCCCCGCTCTCCGCATCGAGCCTGTTAAAAGCGGCGTGTCCGAGGTGGGTATCGGCGATGTGGATGAGTTTCATCTATGTTTGTTTTGGAACTGGGAATTGATATAAGATGAAGGTAGGCGGGGTGAAGGTGATTTCAATCTATTATCCATTTGTTATAAAAAATCGTCAAGATTGAGGGAAACCATAATTTTTTTAACAAAATTGGAAATTCGATTAATAGGGGGTGGCCCAAAAGCGAGGCCGAGAGTTCCCCGGGAGAACGGTTCGGCCCATACCCGAGTACATTCCGGGTTTTTTCCTACATGCCCGGGAACTTATCTTCATTCTCCCGTTTTGCGAGCAGGTACGACCAGACGCTGATATACAGGAACACCCCGAAGATGATGACGAGCATCAGGGCGATCGCCCAGGTCCCGGAGACCAGGCTCCCGAAGATTATGAGGATGCCTGCGAGGGTGATGAGATTTCCCCCGTATTCATGGGTTTTCTTCCAGATCTCCTCGCTCGCGAGCGTCCACGGAAGCCGTATCCCCACCGTGGTGTTCCGGTCGATGAAGGGCAGGACTCTTCCAAGGATTACAAACAGGAAACCCAAAACGACCGGGATGACCGTCACAACCGGCAGGTCGACTCCGAGCGCAACCGCGAGCGTGATCACCTCGATGCAGAACAACATCGAAATGACCGCAAGTATCACGAACGCGTAGATGTCCCGGAGTGGCGTGAGCTTAATCTGCATCGAGTCGAACCGGGGCAGGATGATGAGGATCCCCATGACGAGCGTGATGATCAGGGGCAGGCCGAACGCACCGGTAAAACGGTCGGCGAACCCGTCGGCCACCCCGTGGACATCCCAGTGGACTTCGATAACATCCGGCAGGTACGGCAGGACGAGGAACGCGACGACCCAGGAGAGAATGACGACCCCCCAGGCGAGACGCATGTGGAGCGGCGAACGACGGCTGATCCGGCCGTGGCTGCGTGACTCCTGCACCTGACCGACGATCCCACTCGTTCTTACGGCCGGCTTCGTAAAGGCTTCCTCCATCGGGCACCAGCCCATGGTGTCCCAGAGTACTGAGGCAAACCGTGCCATCAGACCATCGCCTTCACGTTTCTGAAGAGTTCGTCCGCCATCGTCGTCGGGTCGGCAGTCTTCCCGATCCGGACGCCGAGCTCGGCGGCATAGTCCCAGAGCAGCTCGCAACACTCGGTATACCGCGGGCACGTCCCGCAGTCGCCCTCGTGTTCGTACCACACCTGCACCCCGGATTTCTTTGTCACGAAGACGATGGCCGTGGTCTGGAAGGGGACCGACCTTCCGAGAAGGACTCCTTTCTCGGGATTAATCTTCTCAACCGTGATCTGGTTCGCATCCGCCATCCCGCGCAGAGTATCCTCAACCTTCCGGTTCATGAGAAGGAGCGCCCGTGACACCGCCTGGCGCGAGATGCCGAAGCGGTTGGCAATCCCGATATTGGACTCGCCGCTCCGGCGTAATGCCCAGAATCCGAATTGCCTGTCATCCGTTGTGAGAAACATACCGTCAACATTTGAATGTTTACATTAAATGCTTTGTGGAATTATCGGGATTGGCTCAATGGAATAGACGGATTGATTTTACGGAATCACCCGGACTAACTCTGTGGAATTATCGGGATTGATCTCCGGAAGAGACGGATTGATTTTACGGAATCACCCGGATTAACTCTGTGGAATCATCCGGATTGGCTCAATGGAATTGTCCGGATTGGCTCAATGGAATTATCCGGATTGGCTCAATGGAATTATCCGGATTGGCTCAATGGAATTATCCGGATTGGCTCAATGGAATCATCCGGATTGGCTCAATGGAATTGTCCGGATTGCCCACTCCCCGCAACCCTCATATATCCCTTCACGCATCCTCCTCCATCATGACATGGACACCCCCGAAAGTAATTCCCGGCCCGGAGACGAAGGCACTCTCACGGTTCCTCTGGAACGGGACCTGGACCGGCACGGTTGAAGCGAACGGGATGGGGCCAGGATCACCCGAAATGGAGGGCAAAGGAAGAGCGACCTGCGAGTGGGTCCTCGACGGGCTCTGGCTCTCCTGCCATTTCGAACAGGACCAGTTCGCCGAAGGCAGGAAGGTCCTGACCTGGAAGGCGAAGTGGATCATCGGGTGGGATCGAATCGCGAATGAATACCGGGCGGTCGGTGCCGACACCAACGGTCTCGCCTTCATATTCCACGGGAAGATCGAAGGTGACCGGCTGGTGATGGAGTCGCTCGGGGATGTCCCGGTCAGGCTGCGGTTCACCTGGGACGCGAAGGATCCGAACGCAATGACCTGGAAGAACGAGATGTCGGTCGGCGGTGCACCATGGAGCCTGATCGAAGAGTACGTGATGAAGCCGGATTAACCGTGAAGCGGCTGATTTGAACTTGTATATTCAGGACAGTCAATCGGCTGATTTGAACCTGCATATCCCGGACCGTAAACCGTGGCGGATCGAGCGTCGACAGTATTCACAATTATCGCCGGATCCCAGGTCATCTCAAAAGTCCGGCAGGGATGCTATCAATCCTCTTTTTCCGTTTCGAGCACTCACCGCCCCACAGCCCTACTCCCACCGGTCCCTGTGTTCCTTTACCTGTTTTGCATAGCCGCTGATCTGTTTCCAGCGTTTCCGCTCGGATCGGACGAGGCCGATCTCCGCCTTTTCCTGCTCGAAGACAAGCTCCCGGGCGAGACGGTGGTAGTTCTCCAGCCGGGCCGGGGAGAGGTCCCCACGCTCCACCGCCTCCCTGACGGCGCAGCCCGGTTCGCCTTCGTGCCGGCAGTCCGCGAAACGGCAGCCCGCGGCCAGTTCCTGGATGTCGGGGAAGGTGTCGGAGAGGCCTGCGACCGCGGTCCCGATACCGACCTCCCGGAGCCCGGGGTTGTCGATCATCAGCGCTCCGCCGTCCAATACGAAAAGCTGGCGGACGGTCGTGGTGTGGCGGCCTTTCCCGTCGTAGTCCCGGATACCTCCCGTCTCCTGCACGGAGCGGTCCAGCAGCCGGTTGATCAGCGTGGACTTGCCCACGCCGGAGGAGCCGATGAGGACGATAGTCTTTCCGGGTGCGAGGAACGGTTCGATCCGGTCGATCCCCTCGCCGGTCAGGGCGCTCAGGGTGACGACCGGGATCCCGGACGATGCCGGGACGACTCCTTCCGCGAGCGAGGCGGGGTCTTCGGCGAGGTCCGCCTTGTTGATGATTACCACCGGCCGGGCGCCGGATGCGTGGGCGATCGCCAGGTATCGCTCAGTCCTCCGGGCGTTCAGGTCGTGCCCGGCGGCGGTCACAATGAAGACCGTATCCACGTTTGCAGCGATGACCTGGTCGGTCCCTTCGCGCCCGGAAGCTCCCCGCGAGAACAGAGTCTTTCGGGGTAGGATGTCAACGATCATGGTGGTTCCGGCTTCCGGCCGGACGAGGAGGACCACGAAGTCCCCTACCGCCGGGTAGCGGCCGAGCTTTCGCATGGCGCCGGAGATCCCCGCCGTCACCTGTCCGTCTTCGGTGAGGACTTCCCACACGGTCTTCTGCCGGCAGGCAACTCTCCCGGGCCGGTAGGGACCGTCATATTTTGCGTAGGCGTCTTCGTGTTCGTCCGTCCAGCCGAGTTGTTGCAAAGGAAGAGAATGCGGCTGACCGCACCCCGTATATTGGTCGTTCATGAAAAAACCCGAACTATTGATGAAGGAAAGGTTGACGCAATGAGTCCAAGTTCTTTGTGGTTGCACGGGGGGGGGAATCAGAGTGACCGTGGCAGTGTCATTGCTCCACTTTACGGTGGAATCTATCTCCTTGGATTGTCCTCCTATCGAGAATTATTTTTATATTGTCTTACTTGAAGATCAACCTATGAAACGTACTCGTACAATGGCATTCGGAGCACTGCTTTTAGTGCTCGTTCTCCTTGTAGCAGGATGCACCCAGCCATCGGGTGCCCCCACAACCACCGTGACACCAACCGCGACTGCCACCCCCCAGGTGACTGTTCCTGTCACCACTCCCCCGGCAGATAACGAGACGCTGAAAACCGAAATGATGGCCATGGCCGAAACGCTGGCAACCACCATCGATAAGCAGAATCTCTCCGCCGCACTAAAAGAAGGCGAAAACTCCACGGCATTCGCGGCCGTGCTCGTTCAACTCCAGACTTTCAAGGCGGACAATCCGCAGGTCTTCTATGCCTATGTGCTCGAGCAGAAGAACGGTACAGTCGTGTTTATCGTCACCAATTACCAGGGCGAACCGGGGGCTCCCTTGTTCATGCAGGAATATCTTAATCCCCCTGAGGTGCTGAAAACGCCCGTTACAGGACCGATCGGGATCGGGCCATATACCGATGAATATGGCACATTCATATCCGGATTCGCCCCAGTGGACACAGGCTCGAATACTTCGGTGATCCTGGCCGGGGTGGATTATCAGGTATAAACTTTTATTTGCCTTTTTTTCGGGAAAAACGCCGATTATTTTTTCAACCGCATGAAGTTCTTAAGGGTATAATGCATTGACCCCGGCACAATGGTTACAAAAAGGGAATAAGAGTAAAATTGTGAGCATAAACTGCAGGAATCGGGGGAATCAAAAAAAATAGTATTGCTCGTTCACCCCAGCCTCACATTGTTAAGGTAGCTCACCCCGTTGGCGAGGTCGCTCATGTAGATCACTCTCGGCGAGATCGTGTAGAGGGTATCCTCGATATAGAGCGCCCTCTTCACCTGCACCTGGTCCCCTGAGTGTTCGTCGTAGTGTTTCACCGTCCCTTTCAGCGAGAAGCCCCGGTCCGGGTCGACCGAGAAGACATATGCCCCGCCCCAGACATCCCGGGTACCATAGTAGTTCCCTCCCGCCGGCTGGGTCCGGTAGAGTCCGGCCAGCTCCACGGGCAGGACCAGGATATCCTTCTCCTTGTCGAAGAGGAACGCCTTCGGGTCGTTCAGCACCTCGGAACTGCTCCCCGCCTCGCCGAGCTCCACGCTGTCCACGAGGCCCGGTCTCGAGATGTCCGAGACGTCGAAGAGCGAGAGCTTCACCGCCCCGAAGTTCGCGGTCTTCCCCACCCCGATGATATGCGTGGCATCGTAGGGATGGAGATAATTCGAGAAGCCGGGAAGCTTGAGTTCTCCCGCGAGCGCCGGGTGCGCCGGGTCGGAGAGATCGACCACGAAGAACGGGTCGGTCTGCATGAAGGTGACCAGGTAGAGCCGGTCTCCCATGAACCGCGTGGCGTAGATCCGTTCGCCCGGCGCAATACCGGCGACCATTCCTATGGTGTTGAGCCGGGTGTCGAGCACGCTGACCGTGCTGGAGAGCGTGGACCTCCCGGTATACCCGTACTCGGTGACGGTCGTCCCCAGGCGGAGGTTGCCCTTGTACTCGTCCATCGCGTACTGGTTGAGCAGGGTCCCGTCCACCTTTCCGGCCGCATTGAACCGGATCGCTCCATCCTGGAGGGAGAACGAGTAGATCGCGGTCTGATCGGTCGTTCCTCCGACTTCACGTCCCTGTGCGTCGACGTGGCGGAGCGGCGAGGGTTCACCCATCGAGTGGACGCCGAAGTAGAGGGTTGTCGGGGAGACGTAGACCGTCCCGGCCGTCCCGACCAGGAATGTCTTCGCCCTCACCGGGGCATCGGTATCGAGACCGACCGACCCGATGGTGGTGAATGCGAAGGCCTTGTCGGTCCCTTCGAGGGAATAGGCGACCGGGGTGAATGTCCCTGCCACCCCGTCCCGGACCGCCGGGAAGGTGATGTCGTCGGAGTGCGGGTTCACCGGGGTCGACGTGAGGAAGTAGAGCCACTGCCCTATCATCCGGGAATCGGTGTACCCGCCGTCGATCTCCACTTCCCGTTCGAGCGTGGGCATGGCCCGGTCTTTGACGGAGAAGATGTAAATAACGGTCTTCTCGCCGTTCCCTGCGGGCCACGTACACCGGCCGGGTTCGCATCGCCAGTACTCCGGCGGGCGGTAGTCCCTGCAGATCAGGGCGACCTTGTCCCCGTAGAGGTAGAGGGATACCGGGGTCCCGGAGAACCCCGTCGTCGAGATGATACCGGCGGACTCTGCCGGGTAGGCACGGACGATGTTAAGTTCGTTGCCCGAGACGACGTAAATATACGTTCCGTCGGTCTTGACGATGTCGGCCTCGTCCACCTCCTTCACCTGGACGTTCGTGGTGGAGTACTCACGGTCCGCAGAGGTAGTGGGAACGAGGGTCATCGCGGGGGTCGGAACGGGCGTTTGCCAATAGCCCCCCGGTGTGTAAAAGGCCCCTGCCCCCCCGGTTGAAGCGTGTATGGTCCCTGTCGAGCCCGAGAACTCCCCTGACTGTGTCTTCTGGGTGGGTGCGAAGGATGAAGAAACCACCTCGACGAGGATCTCGTCTTCGCCTGCGGGAAGATTCGTGGTCCCGGTAATGGCAAACTTCTCTCCGACGTAATGGTCCCCGATCGGGTCGATTGAAATGAAGAGCTTGTCGCTGCCGCCCCTCTGGCTGACCGGCACGTGAATGACCTGCTGGGTTACGACACCCCCGGAAGGCCCCGCGAGAAGGTTGAACAATGCCGAAGCGCTCGTCGAGACCTGGATTCCGGAGACGGTCACGATGTACTCATCGGGTTTAAAGGTCGCAGTATCCAGTTCGTACCGCCACGTCCGCACTCCTTCTCCCAATGGGACCGGGGATGTCTCCTGCACCGTCATGGGCACCATTTCCTGCCCGGACTGGGTCTCGGTCTCCGTGTGGGAAAGGATGAAATTCCTCACGTCTTCTGCCGAGGGCAACTGTCCGATCCCCTGGGTGAGCGGCAGGGTGTCCCCGTTCCCGGTCAGGTCGGGAAGAGGCAGCGTGCCCGTCCCGGGCGAGAGCACCTGGACGAACGCGAGGAGCCCTATCGCGATCACGATGCCGATAGCGACGCCGGAAACCAGGATAAGACTCTCCTTTCTTCCGATCATGCCGGATCACCCCGTAACGACCTGCACGAGGTACGGAAGATCCGACCCCCGGCCCGGGGGGAAGGGCCGTTGCCCGACCCGACGGACCGCGAACCACGTTCCTTCTGCATGACTTTCGTCCCGTGTCCGGTGTTCCGGAGATACGAAGGGCCGGCAGGAACGAAGTCCATTCTGTGACGTATGCCTGCACCTTTCCCTGAAACGCGATGGCAGGCATGGAACCCATCCGGGCGCCACCCGTGTTCAGAAGCCTGCAGCAACCCCCGGTTCATGGGTCATCACCCGAACCGGGACCGTCCTTGTCTCGTTCATACGTGAATACGTTCTCGATCCCGACCCCGAACGCATCCGCAATCCGGAATGCAAGTTTCAGGGACGGGTAATACTTCCCCTTCTCCAGGGATGTGATGGTGTTTCTCGTCACTCCGACCAACTCCGCGAGCTCCTCCTGCGTTATCTCTCTTTCTGCCCGAAGGACCCGTATCCTGTTTTTCATGGTAATTTCGCGATTCTCTAGTATTTCCTGGCGTAATACAGGTAGAACGCCCCGAATGTCACGATAAGCACGATCAGGCAGTACAGGATGGTCCTGGCGGTGATCGCACTCTCGTTGTACTGCCGGAGGCCCTCCTGCCAGAAGGCAGCGTATGCCGACGCTTCGGTCTCGTTCATGGCGTCCATGTTCCTGATAGTGATCGACCTGATCACGTCTCCCGGCATCCCGGGGTCCCCGCCCCGTGAGATCGTGATCGTCATCGACCGTGTGCCGTCCTCGTTGATCGTCACCTTCCCGTTTATCGTGGGTGCCAGCGGAGCGGAATAGGCGTACGACGAGAAGACTACCGTACCGATCACCCCCAGTATCAGGAGGATCTCGATGGTGCGGAATGAAGCCTGATACCGGATTCGATTCGATCGTTCGTCAGAAATTACCCCCTTCACCTGCTGGCGGCAGGCAAGGATGACCACGATGCCGAGCGGGACCGCGATGACCGGGACAAGTAATGCACCCGCGGCAACCGACCACCCGACCATTGCCGCAACGAGGGCCGAAGTGAGGAGTGCGCAGACCAGGTACGTCGTGCGGTTCACGGACTCTCACCCCGCACTGTGAAAAATCCTGGAGCGACGGTCCATCCGGATAGTATTTCGATACGGGATTCCGTGGAAATTGAACAGGCCGTGTTCACCCTCCGGGTCATGGCGAACCCTCCCGAACGGTGAACGTCCCGATGGCGGATACATCCCCGGGTTCGGCCCGGAACGTTGTCAGGTTCACGTTCGTGTTGTGGACGTTCACCGCGTAGTCTCCCGGGGGAAGGTGATAGGTATCGAAGTCCATCGCCCAGAGGTTCACCCCGTCCGTCCCGGCGACTATTACCGCCGTCCCGGCCACCCCGGCAAATATTGCACCCTGGGACATGTCTCGCGGGTTCACGAGGAAGTCGTACCCTCCCCGGGTGACAGGTGAGATCTCGATCAAAAGTTCATCATGTTCCGGGAGGCTGGTCGTCCCGGTAATGACGACCCTGCTGTTCACCTTCAGGCCGGGGAGCGTATCGATGGTGATGAACGTACCCGGGCCCTGGGGTTCGGGACTCGCCGTATTCGAAAGAACAAACTCTGCCGCACCTTCTGAAAACATCCCTTCAGGGGTTTCCCCCGAGAACCGTATCAGGTAACAGCCCGGCGCCATCCCCGACGAATTGAACAGGAGCGCCCATCTGTTGACCCCGGAGGTCCCGGTCGCAACCGTGGAGCTGCCCGTCAGGAGAGGTGCCGGTACGCTGACTGGGGATCCTGTCCCGTTTACCGGACATTGACCCGGATACACATCCCAGAGTAGGGTGGTCCCCGTTGGAAGACTCGTAGTCCCGTTGACGGTAATACGCGCTCCCGGAACCTTGTCCCCGATAAAATTCGCGACGATGAACGCTGCGGGAAGCGTGCGATTCTCTCCGGCCGTTTCGCCCCCGAGCCTGAACTGCCTGGCGACCACTACGGTTCCGGGGGCAGCCGTCCAGTTGTTACCCGAAAAGGTGACGCTGGACACCCTGATCGTATAGTCACCCGGTGCAAGCGAGGATACGTTGAGGGCGGCTTTCCACGTGTTTCGCCCCCCCGTTCCGTGCAGGACCTGGACAATCTCAGTTATGTATCCCCGGTCCGGACCTGCAACCTGTCCCGGTCCTGCCGAGAGGTTCACCAGGAGGTGAGTGTTCAGTCCGAGGTTTGTCGTGCCGGTAAGCACCAGCATGCCGTTTCCATCGATATCCCTGTCGCTGAAGGGATCTATTGTGATCGAGGGCGTAAAGTAGAAGGAGCCGGTCAGGAGGATCCCGAGTCCCATGACCACGAGAATCGTAGCCGAGACGATCCCGGCGAAAAACAGGGCCGTTTTTTTCATAGAACCTCTGGTTTTCTTCCTGCCGATCCGGCGGCAATCCCTGTTATGGTATTCATATCCCGCGTCATCTCCGGTCTTCACACTGTAGGAGGAGGATGCCAGGGTCTCCCCTCTCATCCCTGATGCAATTTGTACTTGTCATTATGCATAAACGTTTTGTCATAATGCACAGTTCAACATGCAATAATTCCGGACGGGTCATCTCCGGAGCTGACTGTCGTGAAATACGATTTGCTTGACAAGCAGCTCCAATCCGCTATTCTTATCATGTCATCGCCAGATGAATCATCTGATGTCGTGTGGGGGGTATTTAACTGTCCCATCCCTTCTGGTAATCGCACTGCTAGGCATGGTAGTACTCTGTGGCTGCACAATGCCTCCTGAGAAAACTCAGTCCGTCACCCCTCTTCCCACTCCCACGCAGGAATCCGAGCTCAACAGTTCAGCCGTGGCAGCCCTTCCCAGTGAAACTCCCGCCTCTGAAAATGTCCCGGCCTATTCCCGTATGATATTCTCGCGGACATTCCCTGTACTTGCAGGGGGGGACCCCGTGATCATAGACCCGGAAGAATACGGTTACCAGTACTTCTCGCCGGATGTCGAGTATACCCTCCATATCGTTTCCGGCCGCCCTGTCAATCTTCTCGTTATAGACTCCCTCTATGCCGACAGGTTCCCCCTCTTTCTCCCCGAATATGGAACGAGGCCTTCAAAAGCACCTGATCGCACCGTCTCCTATTCTTACGGTTTTTCTTACGGAGTGCCCCTCATCGCCCAGGAAGACAATATCATAGAGGATATCGTCCTTTTCACTGTCCCGAGGAAGGGAAAATACCTCATCATACTGGATCCGCGGTTCCATGGAGACGTCACATGGGATCTCTCCGGAGCTTCGATCTCCCATGATTATTTCAGAACGACACTGGAGCTCGAAGAGCACGACTTTCCGGGAGTGGCAGCGAGGAGTGAAGGTCCGGATACGATAAACGAGATCGTGGGCATCCCAACAGGATACGTTGGCACAACCAAGATCTATCCGCTCGACGAGTATGGGTATTCCACACTGGCCCCGGGAGATTCGCTTCACATCTCGGTGAGCACTACCAGGCCGGTGAACGTCCTCGTTCTCGATGCAGAAGCAATGGAGGCATTTTCAAAAGTAGAACCGGTTGCGATGAATATTCGGAACAGGACCACCGACGCCGAACACTGGGGATATTCATACGGGGAGATCTCGGCGAACAACGGAGGGATTTTCCAGGAAGATCTCTCCCTCGACACCGAAGCGTTTATTTCCATCCCTAAGACCTCGAAATATTATTTTGTCATCGACCCGAGGTTTTCATTCGAATATTCAAGCTATGGGGGATACCCCTCGAGTTATTCTGAAGATTTTGTCACCGCAAAAGTATACGCCGAAGTTCTCCGCGAGGGCTCTGCGATGTACTGGAAAAAAGTTGGCGATTATTCCCTGCGAAAGGGAGACTATGAAGAGGCAAAGGCATATTACGATAAAAGCCTCCTGCTCGATTCCGGGAATCCGGATACATGGTACAACCTCGGTGTCGTCCTCCGCGACCTCGGGGACTATCGTGGCGCAATCACCGCCTTCAATGAGACAGCCCGGATACAACCCGGTGATGCTGATGTATGGGAGAAGATAGGTGTACTCTATTTGTTGATCGAGAATGAAGAAGCAGCCCGCGACGCGTACAACCGGTCTCTGATACCCTAGGAAAACCACTGCCCGCACGGTAAAAACTGTTATCCCGACCTTCGGATGCAATTCCTCCGCTCCTTCCCCCGGGGGCTCTTTCGATTCACAGCGTTTTTATACACCCCCTCGATATTGTTACATGATCCATTTCTATGCGCCTCCTGTTCCTGGTGATCCTGTCGGCACTGATGCTTGCATGCCTGTCCGCCATGCCCGCAGGGGCCACGGATGCAAAAACATGGTACAACCAGGGAGAGGAATTCCGGCAGAAAGGAGACTATTCTGCGGCCGTCGACGCGTACCGTAATGCCGTTTCCATTGACCCGGGGTACACCGACGCCTGGTATTCGCTCGCATACGTGTGCGTCCAGACCGAACGACTGGATGACGCAGCAGATGCGTACCTGCACGTGCTCGCAGTCGAACCGGACATGACCCCCGCGCTTAAAGGCCTGGCATATGTCTATTCGCGGCAGGGGAAGGACGAGGCAGCTCTCACTGAGATTAATCACGCCCTTGAGATCAATTCCGGCGACCAGCTCGCATGGCTTCAGAAAGGTCTCACCCTGTCCGCGCTCGGGAGGACGAACGAGTCGATAGTGGCCTACACGAACGTCATCGAACTCGCCCCGGACAATTTCGATGCCTGGCTCTGTATGGGCCTTGATTATTATTCTATTGGGAATTATCCGTCAGCCCTTGACGCATTCGAACGTGCCACCGATATCGACGAACGGAGTGCCATCGCCTGGCAATACAAGGGAGACACTCTGTTTCACATGGGAAGATATCAGGAAGCAATCGAGGGTTACAACAGGGGGCTGATCGTATCCCCCGGGAATGCCGACCTGATCCAGGCCAGGGCCAAAGCCGAATCGGCATTGCGCAGTTATATCGGTGGAAACACGAGCGGTTCAACGGCAGGAACCCCCTCAATGCCCGATCCGCTCGCTCAGGTCCTGCTCCTGGCGGCCGTTGCCATCGTTGCAGCGGGACTGTTTCTCTTCATCCGGATGAAGAGAAGTGCCGTCCGGGGAAGTGATGGTGGCAGGGCGATCTATCCGCCCCCCGCGAGCGGACCGGAATATGCCCATGAACCGGGGGATCGGATCGGTGGAGACCACCATGATGTGTTTATCAGCTACTCCTCGAACGACAAGGCAGTGGCAGACGCTACCTGCGCGTCCCTCGAATCGCGAGGTATCAGGTGTTGGATCGCTCCGAGGGACGTCCTCCCCGGATCAAATTATCCCCGTTCGATTGTTGAGGCTATCGACGGGAGCCGGGTAATGGTGCTGGTGTACTCCTCTCATTCGAATTCATCACCTCATGTCGTCCGTGAACTCACCCATGCAGTCTCCAGGGGAGTGATTATTATTCCCTTCCGGATCGAGAACATCCCCCCCTCGAAAGACATGGAGTACCTTATTGGAATCCCGCACTGGCTGGACGCGATGACCCCCCCGCTCGAAAGACATCTCGTGCATCTCGCCGATACCATCCGGGTGCTCCTTCCTTCCGCTGAGTCCCCGGAGCGCAATGACGATCCGCGATGACGTCCATACTATCCGGCCCGGATTTTATAACCAGTTTCACGCCAATTATTTGTGAAACCGACAGAATTCTGGGTGCGGCAACGGTTATAGGGGGAGAGCATGGATAACAGTCTGATAGGGGTGCTGCAGGCATTTTTCACCTTACTCAGGAGCGGGATAATCCCGATTTATGAAGAGGTGATCGCGCCGAACCAGGCGGATTACCTCAAAATTCTTACTGCAGCATTTGCCGGATCCGGGTCCGCAGGCGTCGTCGTGATCTATTTTTGGGATAAAATACGCCAGATCCCTCTCCTGTTTTGCAGGGATCACGTCATTATCTGCGGACTTCATGAGATTACCACTCCGCTCGTGCGCCAGCTGAAAGCGAAAAAGATCAAGACCATTGTCATAGGGTCTGACAACCGCTCCCCGGAAGCTCAGAGTCTCCGAAACTACGGCACTATAGTGCTATCGGGAGACCCAAAGGACCCATCCACGCTCGCACTGGCGAGAATAACCCGGGCAAGGACGCTTCTTGCCCTGACCGATTCGGATGGTATAAATGCCGAAATCGCTCTTTCCGCAGGGAAACTTGTGAAAAAGACAAGGTCGGAACCGCTCAACTGCATCCTCCAGATTCACAACCCGGGGCTCTGGAGGATTATCCGGGAACATGCGCTTTTACCCCGCCAGAATAAACCGATGAGAATCGATTTCTACAACCCTCCCGCGTTGAGCGCCCGGATTCTGCTCGGAAGATTTTTTTCCCCTCATACCGGGGAATGGACAAGTAATCCCCCTCTTTTGGTCGTGGTCGGTCTTGGGAAGCTTGGCGAGAACATCACTGCACGTGCTGCGCGGGAATGGTTCGACAAGAGGCAGTCGAACGAAAAACTTCGCATGATCCTCATCGATCTGGAAGCATCGTCGCTCAAGGAGCGGCTTGTCGCAACGTATCCCCGCCTGGAGGATGCAGCGAGCATTACGGCGGTATCAATAGACATCCAGTCGGCAGAATTTCAGAAAGCCGGGTTTATAGACCTAGAGAGGCTACCTTCCTCCCCTACGATCGCATTCGTATGTCTCAAGGACGACACTGCCGGACTTTCAGCCGCCCTAACTCTCTCGCACCATCTGAAGGGAGCTGATACCAGGATATTTGTGAGAATGGACAACAATCCGTCCCTTGCCAGCCTGCTCGGAAAGAAAGTGATGGGAGAGACAGGGATCATCCCGTTCAACAGCCTTACAGTATCCTCTGAATGTGGCATGGTGCTCGGAGGGATAAGGGAAACACTCGCGAGGGCGATCCACGAACACTACGTGACCGCAAGGCTGTCGGATGACCCTCTTCTCGACGACCCGGCTCTCGTCCCATGGGAACGCCTCTCCCGGAGGCTGAAAGAATCGAACCGGTCCCAGGCAGCGAGCATCGTTGAAAAATTACATGCGATCGGCTGTGATATCTGCCCGATGACCGACTGGTCGGCGGCCTGTTTTTCGTTTACCCCTGGTGAGGTCGAATACCTCGCAGAGCAGGAACATATCCGGTGGGTAAAAGAAATGGATACACAGGGATTCTCGTTTGGATCTATTAAGGACGAACGGGCTAAAACTCATCCTTCGATGATAGCCTACGAAAGTCTTTCCGAGGCAGAAAAAGAAAAAGATCGCGAAACCGTGCGAATGATTCCTTACTACCTGAGCCTGATAGACTTTCAGGTCTATCGCCCTGGACAGGGCGGAGATTCCCTGCTCTCCAGCGGGTATGCTGCTTCATAACTGGTCAGAAGGGATCGTTCGGCAATACCATTCCTGCAATATATACCCCCGGCAGGTCCCCGGTTTTTTCCTGGTTATCAAAACCGCTTTTGGATCAGCCAATTCCTCTCTAGACCACGATAGAAACCCTGGACTCCGGAAAGGTGGGCTGGCACAACTATCCACCGACACGCTCAAGAAATCAGCGCCTAATTTCTATCAAGGAGTGAAAGTGTGGATCTTCCGGAATTTTTCGAAGAACGAGGAATCGACGTTTTCTCGGCGGTGGGGGCCGAAGACCTCCCAGTGGAGGACCAGAATCTGGTGAAAAATTTCTTCCCGGGAGCCCGGTCCGTCATCGTATTCGGGAAGGAAGTCCCGGTTGACGTATACAGAAGGACGGCAAAAGAGAAGACCAGGGGGATGCTCGCCATCGCAGAGTCGCTGGATGCGACTGCAAAACTTCTTGCAGAACGCCTGAATGAAGAAAATATCCCGGCTAAGGCGGTCCCTCTCTACCTCCCCGTAGGGATTTCGCACGGGAGAGTGCACGGTCTTGTCCGGTTGAAACACGTCGCCGCTGCCGGCGGGCTCGGAAGCATCGGGATGAATACCGTGCTGGTGTCCCCGCGGTTCGGCCCGCGCCTCCTGCTCTCCGGCGTGGTGACCGGCAAGCCTGTTGCGGAATTCCCCGATATCGGGGCCATACCCGGAGATGTGGCCGGTGGAACAGCCGGAGCTCCCGTGGGTAACGGGCCGGCCATGGCGCCCGGCGGCGGAAGCCCGACAGATACAACAGGTTCCGTGAAATGCACGATGTGCGGGAAATGCGCAAAGATCTGCCCGGAGAGGGCCATTGGTCCGGATGGCGTGGACACCTTCCGCTGCCGGACGATCAGTGCCGTCATCCCGCCATTGCACGTTCCCGCGGTGAAATGGATGTTGGGACGGCGTATGCTGCTCTCGGCGATGGCACCCCTCGCTCCGTGGATCGCGAGGACGGCGACGATCCGGTGCAGCAGGTGCATCACCGAGTGCCCGGTCTTTGCAGGGGCCGAAGCCAACACGAGTGGTGAAGAGCCCTGGTGAACTTGTGAAGAAAAAGAAAGCCGGTTTTTTTCCAAAACTCCGGGTTGTCTCCGTTCAGGATCCGGGGGAGGGTTTAGTTCTTCGCGGATTCCTCGTCGAGACGGACCGCCTGCTGTATGTAATACCTCAGCACGTTCCTGTCAATGTCCCGGGTCTTCTTGATCTTCACGTGCTTCGAAACATGCCCTTCTCCCTGGAGGAGCTCATACCTATCCTCGAACTCGGCCCCGCGGCCGAAGCCGAAGGTGACGTAGTTCTTTGTCGGGTTTATTACGGCGATCAACTTCTTCCCTTTGTATGCGGGGATGCCATAGGCGATCACCTCTTTCGCCCCGGGAGCCTCTTCCCGCATCAACTCCCGGAGCATCGCAACTACCGGCTGGAATTCGGGCAGCACCTTCCTGGCGACAAACTCGTCCACGGAGTCGGATTCCCCGGCGGTAGAGACAAGATCTTCCTCGACAACGCCCGCAAGCTTGTCCAGGGACTCGTTCATGCCTGCCGATGCAGGACCTCTCATCTCTTCGGGGATACCGGATTCCGTTACGGTCATTATGGTTTTTTTCCCCTTCGTCCCGAACCTCACGGTGACGAGGATCTCGGGAGGCCAGTCTCCGGGGAGGCCGAATTCCGCTGCAGGGAGCACCCGGCCTCCTGTATCGGCGAATTTCTGGGAGAACACAATCCGCTCAGGGGGAACGATCTCACGGAACTCCCCCGTATTGCAGAAATCCCTCCCCTCGGGAGAACGCATGCACCAGAGGTAGCTGCCTCCTTCACGGAGGTCCGTCTTCACGAGAGGTACGCTGAATATTTTAGGCCCCCACCAGCGCCCGAATAGTTCCGGCCGGGTCCATGCATCCCATACCCGTTCACGCGGCGCGTTGAATGTCCGCGTATAGAACAATTCCCGGTTATCGTTTCGCTTTGACATTTCCAATCCTCTCTCATCTCATCGCATGCCCTGTTCCAGCCACCGGGGTAAATAGTTGTCCTTCGTCGATCAGACCGGACCGTGAGTGAAAGCCCGGACACCTACATCCCGAACTTCCCCGGGAGCTCCCTCGCCCACGCCGCGATAGCGTCCCAGTCTCGGAAATCGCCGATCGGGGCTTTCACCTTTTCCACCATCCATTTCTGGACAAATGACAGCTTCTCACGGTCGATTTTCCCGGCAAAGAGGGCCTCTGCGACCGGCTTCACGGGGTCGAGCGTCGAATGGAAGATCTCCCGCGCCTTTTCGATGTCGGCAGGGGTTGCGTTGACAGGGGCCACCCCCACGGCAAACGCAGCGACCGGCAGCGTTCCCAGTGCGTCCCGGAAACGGCCGACGAATTTCTTCACATCCCCCACGATTTTTCCCATATAGAAGGGCCCCCCGATAATCACCGCCTGGTAACTCTCGAGAGATGACACTTCTTTCAGTTCCGTGACGTCGACACGGTACCCAGCGAGCCGGAGCTCGTCCCCGATGGCCTCCGCGATCCCGGCAGTCGATCCCTTGGGCGATACATACGCGACAAGAATGGTTCCCGGCATACATTTCCCGAGGGGATATCGGGGTTTTAGAAGAAAAAAGGAGCGGTGGAAAGAGAACAGTCCACGGAACCTCTTTCCCTTTCAATGCCGGGATTGCGATCAGCCGGGACGAATTTTTTCTGCATGTGAACAACAAAGCATCATGCTTAAGGTCTTCCGGACCAGCACCGTTGTCAGTCACTCCCCACTCCGTCATACCGATCAGTGGAGTGACGGAGGAACGCCTTGGAAAACAGTGTTTTCCCGGCGAGGAGGAAGAAAGGATAAATCATCCTGTACACAAAAACGGGTCTGAAACGATGACCACATTCGTCTCTCTCCTCCGGGGGATCAACGTCGGCCCGAACACGACGGTGAAGATGGAGGACCTTGGGATGCTGTACCGGTCCCTGGGACTGGAGAATATCAGGACCTATCTCAGGAGCGGGAACGTGCTGTTCGATGCCCCGGACCGGGAGTCGGATACCCTGGCGACGACCATTGAGGACTCCCTCGCCGGGGCGACAGGCTTCCCGGTAAAGGTTCTTCTCCGGACAGGGGAGGAACTCTCCCGGATAGCCCTGGATAATCCCTTTTTAAGGGAAAAATCATGCAACCCCGGGGCTCTGCACGTCACGTTTCTTTCGGGTCTGCCCGCGGCCGGTCCAGTCGGTGAGATGTACAGGGTGCGGGATGAGACGGACCGTTTCATTGTCAGGGGAACTGAAATCTACCTCTGTTGTCCCCAGGGGTACGGCAGGACGAAATTTTCGAACGCCTTCTTCGAGAAGAGACTCGCGCTCGTCGCAACGACCAGGAACTGGAAGACCGTAACCGCACTGGCGGAGATGGTAAAAGAATGAGAGAGGGCCAAAGAGAGTGAATCAAAAGGAGATAGCCCTGGAACGCGTCATAAACCAGCAGATCGCCGCCTCCGCGTGCACCAGCCCTTCGGAGGTTGTTATGCATATGGGAGCGGTACAGGCCCAGGACTATGCGGGATCAAAGTGGGCCGTCGGGCTCCGCCTTCCGGGCAGCACGGACGCGGCCATCGAGCAGGCGTTCGCCGGGAAGGAGATCGTGCGGACCTGGGCGCTTCGGGGGACCCTGCACCTTGTGGCTGCCTGCGACCTCCGGTGGCTGCTCGGGCTGGTTGGACCGGTCGTGATACGGAAGAACGCCCGGAGATACCGTGAGCTGGGGCTCGACGACCATACTCTTGCCCGGAGCAGCAGGGTGATCCGGGAGGCCCTTCAGGACGGAAACGCGCTGGACCGCCCCTCGCTCCGTGCAATTCTCGAGGATCGCGGTATCTTGACCGGGGGGCAGAGGTACGTCTATATGCTCCAGCGGGCGTCACTCGAGGGGCTCATCGTCCAGCGTGGGATGTGCGGAAACGCACCCGTGTTCGCCTCGCCCGGGCCGTATCCGCCGGGAAGGGAACTTAAGGACCGGAGCGATGCCCTCCGTGAGCTCGCCAGGCGGTACTTCACCAGCCACGGTCCCGCAACCCTGAAAGATTTCACCTGGTGGTCGGGACTTCCGGCCTCAGACGCACGGGCAGGACTCGAAGCGGCCGCTCCCGGGCTCATCCGGACAGAGCTTGATAACCTGAGCTTCATAGGCCCCGGGAACACGGCCTCGGCGGAAGAAGAACCTCCCGCGATGCACCTTCTCCCCGCCTATGACGAGTTCCTCGTCGGGTACAAGGACCGGAGCGCCATGGCCGGCCATGGAAAATGGAGGTCCCTGGTCCTTAAGAACGGGATAATCACTCCTACCATTGTGATCGACGGCCATATAGCAGGTACCTGGAAAAAGACCGTGAAGAACGGCAGCGTACGCATCGTCCCTACTCCGTTCACGCCGTTTCGCCGGGGCGAAGCGGAGGCGTTTTCCGCTGCCGCACAACGGTACGCCGAATTCCTTGGCATTACCGCCGGATAGATCTGGCGGGTGGAACGGGGGGAATCGCCCCTTACGCGATTAGTCCTGGGGCAAGACATCCCTGTCCCGGGAAATATCATGGAATCAAAGTTACGGTTCTTCGGTTTCCGGACTATCG
Source organism: Methanolinea mesophila (assembly GCF_017873855.1). Taxonomy (NCBI): domain Archaea; kingdom Methanobacteriati; phylum Methanobacteriota; class Methanomicrobia; order Methanomicrobiales; family Methanoregulaceae; genus Methanolinea; species Methanolinea mesophila. Next base: position 2,094,095 of record NZ_JAGGKR010000001.1, on the reverse strand, counting down.
GACATGGAGGAGAACGCATACGCGCTCGCACAGGTTATTCAGACGGCATCCGCAATACTGCTCACCAAAGGAACACGCACTACACCCTCCACAGGTTATTCAGACGGCATCCGCAATACCGCTCACCAAAGGAACACGTACTACACGTTTGGAAATAGTAGTCAATTCATGCCGTGTCCGGAACCACCGCCGGACAAGAAGGACCAAAAACAGCACCCACTTTCGAATTTATGTCACTCCGGGAAGTGCGCTGCCCATGGGTATAAAAAATTTTGAACCCACAGAATGGTTTATTTCTTCGAATATCATTGATTGAAGCTGTTAAGGTGGCACCGGCATGAGGCCCGCCCGACTCCAAGGCCCGGGTGGGACGCACGGCCGGGGTCGCCTCGACGGAGGAACACCATATGAAGATACAGTGGATAATAGCCGCACTATTTTTGACCGCGGCATGTATGACGGTCCCGGTATTCGCGGACGCGGGGACAGGGTCGTCCGACCAGGGAATGATCATAGGGATGCCGGATCCCTCGGCCGTATGGGCTGCGGAGATGGGATACGGATATGCGACCCGGACCGACGAACAGGGCGGCCAGTACGGCGTCATCATACTCCCCGACGGGACCGAGCGCGATGCCTGGGAGGCCTACCGCGAATACCTCGCAGCACAGGATGACCCGAACCAGCAGGACGGCCCCATGATCGGGATGCCGAATCCGTCCGCGGTGTGGGCCGACGAGATGGGGTACCAGTACGAGACCCGGACCGATGAACAGGGCGGCCAGTACGGCGTCATCATACTCCCCGACGGGACCGAACGCGATGCCTGGGAAGCCTACCGCGAATACCTCGCAGCACAGGACGCGGGGACCGATCCCGTAATCGGTATGCCGGATCCTTCCACAGGATTCACGAGCCTCATCCGATCTGACGACTTCGTGTACAAGCACGACCTGTTCACCTACAGGAACGGGGACGGACGGGACTTTTTCCATGCATCCGGCGCGGACGACGCGCTCTCCAGGGTGCACTCCGGGACGACCGTCGCCTCCCTCCTGGGCGACGGGCAGTCCTTCCGGCAGTCGCTTATCGCGAGCCTGCTCGCACAATAAGGTGACATTCGCCACCTGCCGTTCACCCGCCCGGTACGGATGTCCGGGCGGGAACACCCGGCACACCCCTTCTTTTATCCGGGATCTCCCTGTGGATCACAAAATGTTAGAGTCGGGATGATGATACCTGATATAGCGAAGAATAGGAGAAATTTCGGATGAAGCGGTTCATGATCATCGTGTCCGGCATACTCCTGCTGTTCTGCCTCCTCTTTGTAGGGTGCACCCAGCAGCAGCAGATTTCCGCCGGTACCGACCAGGCCCCCATGGGAAACCCCGCGACACTCTACTGTCATTCGCTCGGGTACGAGTCGGTGATCCACACTGACGCACAGGGAAGTCAATGCGGGTATTGTAAGTTCCCGAACGGGACCGAAGTGGACGAATGGGAGCTCTTCCGGAGTACCCATCCGGGATGAACGGAGAGTAAGGGATCCATGACGGGAGAGACCGGGGCCGGGGGAGAGACCAGGGAAGAACCGGTGGACTCACGGAACAAGGAACCGGTGATCATCCTCGAACCCGGCGACGAGCGGGCGCAGAAGATCGCGAAGGCCATCGCGAGCAGGACCGCAGGGCAGATCCTCCAGGTGCTCGAAGAAGGCCCGGCGCCGCTCTCCACCATCTCCGAGATGCTCGAGGTCCCCATCTCCGGCCTGACCTACCATATCGCAAACCTCCTCGATGCGGGGGTCATCGAGGTCGCGGAGGAACGGTACAGCGTCAAGGGGCGGCCCGTGAAATTCTACGCCCTGAAGAAGCAGATCCTCGTGGTCGCCCCTAAAAAGGTCGATCTCAAAACAATGCTCCTCCGGTACTCCTCGATCTTCGGCATCTTCGTCCTCGGGACCCTCGCAGTCGCGGTAGTGGCGAGATTACTCTCTCCCGCTCCCGAACCCCTCCTCGGCGGAGGGAGGCTCGAACCGGTGTCCGCCCCGCCGCCCGCCGCACCACCGGACATCCTCGCACACGATTCCACGCTCCTCACCGTGTTCCTTGCCGGAGGCATTCTCGTCATCGCGATGGCGTTGTTTGGTGAGGTCCTCCTCGCGTGGTGGCGAGCCCGGGAGCAGGAAAATATCAGGGACTGAACCGGGAGCGGGACGTCGCCGGATACAAACACGTCCCAGGCACCACTGCATCGCGCCCAACGGCACGTCCGGGCCCGGAAGGAAAAAGAGGAGATCTGGTCTCCCGGAAAGTGTCAGGAACCGGACGCGAACTCAACCGCGCCCTGTTCCTCTAACGATGTACCGACCTGCTGCACGTACGAATTCCCGGGAGACCCTTTGACAATGATGACCTGGGTGCCGTCGGTGTAGGCGATGTAATTCACTGCCTCGTAGCTCGATAACTGGCTTAAGGCGATGCTTATTACACTGTTCATGGCATTAACGCTGGAAAATTCCACCACCAGGACCGCGACAGAGTTACTCTGGGTCACCTTCCCGCAGTCGGTCGAGAGCTGGTAGAGAGAGGCGGTCTCGATACCCGCATTCTTATAGGTGACAGGGCCTGTGCTGCAGACCTTCATCCCCGCAGCACCGGCGGCATTCACCACACTTGCCGGAGGGGGCGCGGTCGGCGTAATGGGATGTACCGGGGGTACACTCCAGAGGGTCAGAATCGGCATAATCCCGATGAAACAGAAGATGATGATGATCGCCACCACCTTGTTGACCGAGGGCGACTTCTCCTCGTTCTTTTCACTGGAATGTTGTTCGCCGTGATGTTTCTTGCTCATGAGTTTCACTGCTCAAAAGGACTAATGGAGGCCGGGATAATATTGCTTTCGAAAAATTATGAGTGGATTGGGATTCCAAAAAGATCCGGGACTCCGCCGAAATAGGACACACCCCCGTAATGGAACAATGAAAAATACTGTAATCCAGGCTATTCCTTTCTTTCCCGGACCACACCCACCCTTCCCTTCTCTATGGAGAGAGAGAAGCCCAGTCCTTCGAGGAACCCCCGGGAAAGCCCCGCCCCGTGGATGAGCAGCTCCACAAGGTCCTCTTTCTCGTCGACGTCGGTATGGAGGCGGAACGAGTCCACCACCCTGAGTGAAAGACCCCGCTCGAGCGCGATCCTGCGATGCTTCAGAAAACTCGCCCCGTAATAGTCCACCCGGTAGAGGTCCGCCCGGGAGAGGTAGATGGCGTTCGTCCCTCCGCCCCTTCCGGGGACCAGGGCGATATCCTCCCGGGTGGAGATCAACCGTTCCACCGCCTCTCCCGTTGCAAGAGGGAGGTCGGCCATGATGATCATGAGGGGGCCCCTTTCCTCCGAAAGGATCGCGTTGAGCGCCTCGTTGAGCCCGGTGGGGTCTTCGCGCACCGGCACCCGGTCGAAGTTGTAGGGGTGCGTCGAGAGGATAAGCGGGTCGCACCCTGCGTCTTCCACCGCGTTCACCACGTCGGCGAGCATGGTCTCGGCGAACTTCTCCCGCTCGGGCTGGTCGAGCACGCAGGAGAGCCGGGTCTTGGGGTTGACCGGCTTGAAGGGGATGACCGCGGGGATTCCCATATACTTAGCGGGGTTGGAGACGATGGTTCAAAAAAGCATCGTAATGCGCATTCGGGAACTCAGAAATCCGCATTCGGGGCAATTATTAGGGATCAGGTGCATGATATGGTAACCATGCCGTCCCGGGAAATCACCTTCTCGAAGAACGTCTTTCTCCCCCTGACCACCGTGTGCCACAACCGGTGCGGGTACTGCTGCTTCCGCACCCCGGTCGACGGGGAATGCATCCTTCGTCCTGCGGAGGTTGAGCACACCCTGGCCCGGGGGGCGACGCTCGGCTGTACCGAGGCGCTCTTCACCTTCGGGGAGCGGCCGGGGCTCGAGACGGGGTTCACCGCGAGGCTCCGCGAGACCACCGGTTTTTCCGATATCCTCGAGTATTGCGAGCACCTCTGCAACAGGAGCATTGCCGCCGGTCTCCTCCCTCATACCAACGCCGGCATCCTCACCTACCAGGAGATGGACCGGCTGCGGCAGGTCAACGCGAGCATGGGCCTGATGCTCGAGACCACCGCACGGGTCCCGGCACATATAAACTCGGCAGGAAAGGACCCGGAAGTACGGGTCCGGATGATGGAAGAGGCGGGGATGCTCCGGATCCCGTTCACCACCGGGCTCCTGCTCGGGATCGGGGAGACCAGGGCCGACCGCGTGGAGTCGCTCGAGGTGATCCGGGACCTTTCCCGGCGTTACGGGCATATCCAGGAGGTCATCATCCAGAACTTCTGCCCGAAGGCTGGCACCCCCATGGCGGGGGTCCGGGGGGTGGGGCCGGATGAGATCTGCGAAACGATCCGGCTGGCCCGGGATATTCTCCCTGACGAAGTGGCGGTCCAGATCCCCCCGAACCTCGCGGACGCGTCCCGGCTGATCGACTGCGGGGTGGACGACCTCGGCGGAGTCTCCCCCCTGACCATCGATTACGTCAACCCCGGACACCCGTGGCCGGAGCTCGACCAACTACAGACCATTGTCGGCGATGCAGTCCTGAAAGAACGGCTTTGCATCTACCCCCGCTACATCGAGAAGGGATGGTACCCGCCGGTGCTGGAACCCCTTATAAGGAAACTTGCCCAACAGATAATGGGAAAGGAGAGGACCGCGTGAAACAGGGAGAGCTGCTCTACTCCGGAAAAGCCAAATCGGTGTACCTGACCGACGAGGACGACGTACTGCTGGTAAAATTCAGGGACGACATCACCGCGTTCGACGGGGGAAAGAAAGAGGTGCTCTCCGAGAAGGGGGCGTTCAACGCCCGGGTTTCGGAGTACCTGTTCCGCTATCTCGAGCGCCACCATGTGAAGACCCACCTTATCGGCATGATGGACCGGTCGACCATGCTCGTCCGGAGGCTGGAGATGATCCCCCTCGAGGTCATCGTGCGGAACGTCGCCGCAGGGTCAATGGCACGGAACTATCCCATAAAGGAGGGTACCCCCCTCGACCCTCCCGTTATCGTGATCGACCTCAAGGACGACGCCCGCCACGACCCCATGCTGAACGACGACCTTATCTTCGCCCTGGGACTCTCGACCCCGGAGGAGCTCGCGACCATAAAGCGTGAGGCGTTGCGGGTAAACTCGGTCCTCGCCGCACTCTTCGACTCGCTGGGGATCACCCTGGTGGACTTCAAGATCGAGTTCGGGAGAGGAAAAGACGGGGTCTACCTGGGGGACGAGATCAGCATGGACTCCATGCGGCTCTGGGACAAGAAGACCGGAGAGTCCCTGGACAAGGACGTATTCCGTTTCGGCAAGGGGGACGTGATGGAGGTCTATCGCCGGGTGAGCGAGAGGATCCTCTCGTAACCTCCCGGGCGATCGTCCGACGTATATGCTATGAAGGTGAATGTGATCGTGTGCAGGACGGACCTCTGCGGCCCGGACCCACGCGTGGCAGGATGAACATGCCGATCACGTTCACGGAAAGGAGGAACATTCGATGCACTACCAGGCAAAAATTACCATAGCCCTCAAGGAAGGGATGCTCGACCCCGAAGCCCGGGCGATTCAGCACGCCCTTGCCAACCTTGGATACAAGACCGACACCCTGACCTCGGCGAAACTCTTCTTCATCGGGTTCGAGGCGAAGGATGTACAAGAGGCCGAAGCGATGGCAGCCAAGATGTGCGAACGGCTGCTCGCAAACCCGGTGATACACCAGTACACCATCGAGGTCAGCGGATGAAATTCGCCGTCATCCAGTTCGGGGGGAGCAACTGCGACCGTGACGCCGAGTACGTGCTCTCCGAGATCTGCGGGGTGGACACCGACCTGGTATGGTTCAAATCGAGGCTCGACCCCTCCTACGACGCGGTGATCATCCCCGGCGGGTTCTCCTACGGGGACTACCTCCGGGCGGGGGCGATCGCCGCCCGGACCCCGGTGATGGCGGATATCGTCCGGCACGCGGAGAAAGGGAAACTCGTCCTCGGGATCTGCAACGGCGCCCAGATCCTCGACGAGAGCGGGCTCATCCCGGGGATGTTCACCATCAACGCCTATCCCAAGTTCATCTGCAGGCCGGTGCACCTGAGGGTGGAGACCACGGACTCGCCGTTCACCTCGCTCTACCGGAAGGGAGAGGTCGTCGGGATCCCCATCGCCCACAAGGAGGGGAGGTACGTGGCACCCGAGCAGATCTGCAGGGATCTTGAACGGGACGACCGGATCACGTTCCGGTTCTGCACCCCTGACGGCGAGGTCACCCCGGAGAGCAACCCGAACGGGTCCGCGGGCAATATCACCGGGATCCTCTCCGGGAAGAGGAACGTGATGGCCATGATGCCCCACCCCGAGCGGGCGTCCGAAGAGATCCTCGGCTCAAAGGACGGGGAGAAGATATTCCTCTCCATGATACGGCATATCGAGCGGAACGAGGCGAAGTGAGCATGAGCGAGGACGAGAAGGAGATCGAGATACTGGAATGGGCCAGGAACTATGCGGAAAAGCACCACCTGGCCTTAAACCCCGACCAGAAACGACTGAATATCGTGGTCAAGGGCCTGGCAAGGAACGAGGCGAAGTTCGGGGAGCGCTACTGCCCCTGCCGGCTGCGGAGCGGGGACAAGGAGAAGGACAAGGCCATTGTCTGCCCCTGTGTCTTCCACGAGGAAGAGATCGAGCAGGAAGGCAGTTGCCACTGTAACCTCTATTACAGGAAGGAATAACTGGGGGAGAGCGAAGGGTTTTCTCCGTCTGTGTATTCCTGCTTCCCGTCAGATTTTTCAGATTTTCCACGCATGCAGTCCCGGCCTTTTTTTGCCCATGTGAGTTGAATCATTGGGACTGCATCCAATAAGGCCCGTTTCAACAGAAGCATTAAATGACTGGAGATGTATCTGGAAGGAGGACGTCCCCAGATCTCCGGAAAATCACAAAGGAGGATGAAGGAACAAATTTCTCCGGGGGTCGAAACCGATGACAGGCAAAAGCCCCGTTCCCTTGGGACATTCCTACCCTTCGGGATCTAAATATTTCTCAATATTATTCATCGATAGTTACGATATTATGAATTAAATATATATATTTCCTCTGTCATCACTGAAAGGAACGGCGGTGGATATACGTGATGAGAATATTAAGATGCGAACAGTGCGAAAAACCCTGCATGCTGACAAAACTCGACGGTGCTGAAATTCATTTCTGCCCGGTCAGCGGAAAAGCGGCAGAATGGAGACAAGTGAACAAGGGTACCCCTGTAGAATGTTCTTTCCCCGTGGACCACTGATTGCTGCCGACAAGTGCAAGGGATTATTCCTGTTGATTTTCCTTTAAATGCGACAGAGCAAGGTCCATTCACGAAAGCTCCCGGGCGACGATGAGTCTGACAACGGTATTTCCTGCTTTTCCCCGGCTGATTCGTGCTCTTTGCCTTTATTTCCTCTGCCTTCCCACGGCGAAAAGCACGTGATACACCGCGTAGAACCCGATGATGATCGCGGCGATGTAGGTGAGCGAGGAGAGGAGAACCACAATGTCCGGGACGATTAGATTTGTCGCGGCCTGGAGGATATAGGACGACCCTACGAGCATCCCGGCGATGATAAGCCCGATAAGGATCTTGTCGCTTGTGCGCTCCAGCGAGTCCTGGAGGTGAAGGAACTCGTGCTCGATATCGAGCTTTATCGCCCCGGTGGCGAGCTGCTTTACCATCATGTTGAGGCTTCGCGGGGTATCGAGGAGCCCGTCGATAGCCTCGACCACCGATCCGGTGCCCCTCTTGAACAGGTAGTCCATGATGGAGGACCTCCGGGAGAGCTGGCCCATGAAGGCCTGGGTGTGGGTGAGGAAATCGAACTTCGGGTCGAGCGTCACGCCCACGTCCAGGACCATGATGATCACCTTCAGCATCAGCATAAGGTTGCTCGGAACCACGATCTGGTATTTGCGCAGGATATCAGTCAGGCCGTTGGCCATCCCCGAGAAACTGTACTGCCCGATGGTGGTCCCTTCCGAGTCCAGCATGGCCACGTAGAGGTCGTCACGGAGATCTTCCCTGTATTCCTCCGGGATTATCACCCCGAGCGACTCGAGGGACTTGACCAGCATGGTGGGGTTCTTCTCCACCATGCTGTTGATCACCCCGATGAACCAGATCCTCCGCTCCGGGCGGATGATGCCAACGATGCCGAAATCTAAAAAGACCAGTTCGCCATCGCGGGTCACCAGGAGGTTTCCGGGGTGGGGGTCGCCGTGGAAGAACCCGTCCTCGAAGATCTGGGTCATATAGGCATTAAACCCGTGCTCAGCGATCTTCCACCGGGATACCCCGAACTCCGCGATCTTCTCCAGGTCGTCCACCCGGACACCGTCGATGAACTCCATTACCAGGAGCTCGGGGGTGCTGTATTCCCAGTATACGAAGGGGACCCTGACACCCTCGACCTCCCGCATGTTCTTCCGGAGGCGGTCGGCGTTCTTCCCGTCAAGAACGAAATCGAGTTCTTTTCGTATCTGCACCGCGAATTCCCCGACGAGGCCTTCGGGGTTGTAGACCTTCCACTCGGGGAAGGCGGATCCCGACCGCCGGGCGGCATTTTCCAGGATTACCAGGTCGGTCTCTATGATGTCCTGGATCCCCGGCCGACGGACCTTGAGGACTACCTCGGTGCCGTCCTGCAGCCTCGCCCTGTGGACCTGGGCGATTGAAGCAGAAGCGAGAGGCGTCTCGTCGATCCAGGAGAACGCCCCGCACCCCTGGGGACATTGCGCCTCGATCACAGGCCGGATCGTCTCGAACGGGAGGGGGTTGGTGTGGTCCTGGAGTTTCTTCAGCTCTTTGATAAGGCCGGGGGGAAGGAGGTCCTGCCGGGTGGAGAGGATCTGCCCGAACTTGATGTAGGTGGGGCCGAGTTCCTCGATCGCCAGGCGTGCCCGGGCATACTCGCTCGAGACCGTCTCCACCGGGCACTTCCTGCACCTCCGGAACCGGTGCACTCCGGGAAACAGCCGCTGGACGAAGATCCCGTACTCGTATTTGAAAAGAATGTCCGCGATCTGCCAGTAGCGACGGAACTTGGTAACCATGACGATGCCACCCGGACCCGGGAAGTGCCCCGGGGAGATTGTATGCCCTTTACACTACTTGTGAGTGAAATAGGCTATAATACCTTCCCGGGAAACCGTGTCGATCCTCGCAAAACAGGTCCGCTCGAACTGGACCACCTTCCCTTCCTCCATGGCGGCCCCCGGTTCGCAGTATCCCTTCTGCTCCCCTTCCTGGGTCACCAGGGTGCAGGGCACCGCTTCTTCCGGGGGGAGCCACTGGATGATTGGGGCCTTCTCCGACCGTGCATCCGCAAGCGAGTCGCCCTTGTAAGTAAGGACTCGTCCTTCGGTGGTCCATTCGACCCCGATGTTGAAGAGGTCCTTCAAACGGAGCATCTTCACCCCGGGCGCGAGTTCTGCCTCGGGGAGCAGCGCTTCCCCGGTGAAATGGAGCGTCCTCTGCCCCTGGGTGGGGTCGCCGGGGTGGAGAAGGGCATGGGCGGTGTGCGGGGGAGCCTCCCTGATGGAAAAGAGGACCGCCCGGGGCACGAAGAAGTAGCGGTGGGCCACCGGGTCGACCAGTTCGCGGTTCCTGGCGTAGAGGTTGTCCCAGGAGAACGAAATGTCGGTCTCCCCGCTCCCGATATCAAGCATCGCCTGGCGCACCGCGTCCTTCGTGATACCCCTGCGGGCGAGGGCCCGGAGCGTCCCCAGCCGGATGTCGTCCCATCCCTGGTAGACTCCGGCACGGATCCCTTCCCGCATCTGGGAAGTGGAGAGGACTACGCCCTCGATCCCCATCCTCCCGTAATGCCGGTAGACAGGAGGCGTCCACCCGAAATACTCGAAGATGAACCGCTGCCTCCGTGTATTGGCGATGTGGTCCTTGCCCCTGATCACGTGGGTCACCCCGAGGAGGTGGTCGTCGACCGTCACCGAGAAGTTCATCAGGGGGTATACGAGGGCCTCCTTCCGGGGGTGGGGAGGCGAATTGAGAATGCGGAATGCGGGGAAGTCCCGCATCGCGGGATCCGGGTGGGCGAGGTCGGTCTTTACCCGGACCGACGCGGCTCCTTCGTAGAACTCCCCGGCGAGCATCTTATCGAAGAGTTCAAGGTTTTCCTCCACGGAGAGCGCCCTGCAGGGGCATGCGGTCTTTTTGAGCTTCAGTTCCTTGAACTGCTCGTTCTCGCAGGTACAGACGTAGGCCCCGCCGAGTGAGATGAGCTGCCTCCCCAGGTCGTAATACAGGTCGAACCGGTCGCTCTGGTAGACGATATCGGTGATCCCGAGCCCGAGCCATTCGATGTCCTCCTGCACCATCCGGTAGGCGTCCGTATCGACCCTCTTCGGGTCGGTATCCTCGATCCGGAGGATGTACCTCCCCCCGTAGCGCTTCACGTACTCGTCATTCAGCACCGCCGCGCGGGCGTGGCCGAGATGGAGGGGACCGCTGGGGTTGGGGGCGAACCGCATCACTACACCCTGTTCCGCGCCTTCGAGCGCGGGGAGCTCCTTGATGTGTTCCCGGGTTTTCGAGAGGTCTTCCAGGAGGTCCGGGGCGATCTCCCGGAGCCGGTCCATCCTCTCTTCCGGAGAAAGGGCCTGGACCTCCGAGAGGGTCTCCCGGATCAGTCCGGACAGCTCCTTCGCCCGGGGCCGGAGCTCGGGGTGGCGGCTCATGACCGCCCCCATCACCGCACCCGCCTGGGGCACGCTCCCGTGCCGCACCGCGTTCTGGAGCGCGAAAGAGAGAAGAATCCGATGGAGGTCCCCTTCCATGGTCAGTAACTCCGGGTGATGAAGTGCGAACCCATGGAGAGGAGGAGCTGTTTCTCGGGCGAATCCGGAAGGATCCCGATCCGGGTGATCCCGGAGTCCACGAGGTCCCGGGAGATCGCCTGCACCTCGTCGATCACTCCCTCCTTCCGGAGCAGGGCGATGACCTCATCGATCTCCTCCGGGGTAAGTTCCTTACGGTAGGGAGAGAGGTCGATCCCCTTCTCCCTCGCCTTGATGTTGATCAGCGTCTGTTTTCCTTCCCGGAGGTCGGAGGCCTGGTCTTTGCCGCTGATCTCCTTGCTCGCCATGAGATCGATGATATCGTCCTGGACCTGGAATGCCATCCCGATACCGTACCCGTAGTGGTAGAGGGCATCGATGTAGGTGGGCTTTCCACCGGCAAGGATCCCTCCGATCCCCGCCGCGGCGGCGTAGAGTGCGCCCGTCTTCTTCCCCACCATGGTCATGTATTCACCCTCCGACACGTCGTCGCGGGTCTCGAAGGACATGTCCATGTGCTGTCCTTCGCAGATGTCGATGCAGGTCCGGGCAAGCATCGAGACCGCCCGCACCTTGGCGTTCTCCGGGGCGTCGGCCAGGCAGAGAAACTCGAATGCACTGGCAAACAGGACATCCCCGGCCAGGATGGCGGTGGGTTCGTCCCATACCGTGTGCACCGTGGGTACTCCACGGCGGACGGTATCCTCGTCCATGATGTCGTCATGGATCAGGGTGAAGCTGTGGGTCAGTTCCAGGGAGATCGCGGCAGGCATGACATCGATGCTGCTGCCCTTCACGCACGCATCGGCCGCAAGCAGGAGCATCGCGGGCCGGAGCCGTTTTCCTCCGGCCATCAGCAGGTGCGCACTCGCTTTTCCCAAGTCGTCGCATGTGTCCCCGAAATAGCGGTTGATCATCTTGTCAACCTGCAGCGCGGTCTTCTCCAGATACTCTTTCAGCTCCATTGCCTGATTCCTCACTTCAGTTTTACGCGTTGCCCGTTTGATAGTACATGTACGTCGTTATGCAGGGTGTACCCGATCTCCCCGGTGAACTCCGCATACCCCGAGGTCATCCTGATGTGCCCGTGGGCAGGGATGATGTGCTGGGGGTTTAACAGGTGGATGAACTCGTAGTGGTCCTCCCGGTAGGCGTGCCCGGTGACGTGGAGGTCGGGAAGGATCCTGGCCCCCGCCATTCCGAGATGGGCCTCGATCATGTACCGCTGGCCGTAGTTCATGGGGTTTGGGATCACCTTCGCCGAGAAGATGACCTTGTCCCCTTTGTCCACCTTATAGGGGGTATCCCCGAGCGCGATCCTGGTGAGGATCGAGCCCGGTTCGCCCTGGTGGCCGGTGATAATAGGGACGAACTTGTCCTTCCCCATCTTCATCATCCGGCGGAGCGTCCGGTCCACGGTCCTCCGGTTACCGAACATGCTCATGGTCTCCGGGAAGCCGACCAGTTTCATCTGCTCCGCGGTGGAACTGTAACGTTCCATCGAACGGCCGAGCAGCACCGGCTTTCGCCCTATCTCGTGGGCGCACTCGGCGATGGTCTTCACCCTGGCGATGTGGGACGAAAACGTGCTCACCATGATGGCGCTTTTATCGTCCTCGTAACTGGTTATAGTGTCCCGCACCAGGTCCCGGGCAATACGTTCGCTCGGGGCCCTCCCGCGGTTGTCGATGTAGGTACTCTCCACGATCAGCGCGAGTACGCCTTCTTTTCCGATCTGGCGCAGGCGGGCGAAATCCGGCGGCTCACCTATCACCGGGGTCCGGTCCAGCTTGTAGTCGCAGGCATACACGATCGCCCCGTGGGGGGTGTGAAGGACCACCGTCACCGTGTCGATGATGGAGTGCTGCATTCGCACGAACTCCAGGGAGAGGTGCTGCGAGAGCGTGTAGCGCTGCCCTGACTTGAGTGCGAAGAGCTTGTTGTTCACCCCGAACTTCTGCTCCCCGGCGATCTGCTGCCTGATCAGCTCCGTCGTATAGGGGGTGCTGATAATGGGGGCGTTGTACCGGTGGGCCAGTTTCGGGATCGCTCCGATATGGTCCAGGTGCCCGTGGGAGCAGACGATAGCCTTTACCGTCCCTTCCACGGTGTTCATCAGCGTGTCATCGGGGATCGCCTTCATCTGGATCAGGTCCAGCGAGTGAAGGTTCTCCACCTCCGCCTCTTCGTGGATCATGACCTGATCCAGGCGGAGTCCCATATCCAAAATAACAATTTCTTTGCCGCAGCGGACGGCAGTCATATTTCTCCCGACTTCGTCATAGCCGCCCACCGCAATTATTTCAATATCCATGATATTCCTCCGAAATGGATTCGAGCATCTCCCGGGTAGCCCCGGTGATGGTCGCTTTGGTAGTTCTCAGGTCGGACAGAGTGCCTGAGCCGGTTAAGAACATGGCCACCCTCAGTTCCTGCAGAAATGCCTCGATAGTTTTATTTAACGATTCATCGCCTTCAAGCGCCGGTTTTAAAAGCGGGAGGGCCATCCCGCAGAGGTCGGCGCCGAGTACGATCGCCCGGGCCATATCCAGCCCCGAGCGGATCCCTCCCGTAGCGATCACCGGGCCACCGGCCCGGTTTACCTCACAGATACTCACGACCGTAGGGATGCCCCAGTCACGGAACGTCTCGCCCATGGAGGCCAGGCCGGAATGTTCCTCCTTCCGGCTCTCCCGGGCCCGGACACCCTCTATGGCCTGCCAGGAGGTCCCTCCGGAGCCTCCCACGTCGATCGCCGCACACCCGATACCGAAACAGCGGCGGGCTGTGGGGGCCGAGATCCCGCTCCCGGTCTCCTTCACGATCACCGGGGTGGAAAACCCGCTGCACAGGTCTGCGAGCGCTCCGAAACATCCTGTGGCATTGTGGTCGCCTTCGGGCTGGAGGGCTTCCTGAAGGAAGTTGAGGTGGATGGCGAGGGCATCCGCATCGATCATCTCCACCGCCCGCTCGGCCCATTCTGTCCCGTGGTCACGGAGCTGGACGATCCCCAGGTTTGCCACGATGAACGAGTCCGGCGCCTCTTCCCTGACCACGGAGTAGGTATCTTCCAGTTCCGGGTTTTCCAGCGCCGCCCTCTGGGACCCGACACCCATGCCGATCCCGAAGTGCCGGGCCGCCCGTGCCAGGGTCCGGTTTACCTCCCTGGTATCGGGGTGCCCGCCCGTCATCGCTGCGATGAACAGGGGGGACGAGAACTCGTGTCCGAGGAACCGGACGCCCGTCCTGATCTCCGCCATATTACAGTCAGGGAGGGCCTCGTGGAGCAGCCGGACATCGGAAAAACCCGGGTCTCCCTGCTCTACGTCCGACTCGAGACAGATCCTGATATGGTCCAGTTTCCGGCCGGAGGTGAATCTTTTCTTGTCTCCCATCGTTAGTCCCTTCCCTTCACTACAGTCCCCCCGTGGGGCCTTCCGTCGAGGAAGTCCGAAAGCCGGGAGACATGAAATATCTCCGAGGTCCTGCCCGTCCGAGCAAGGTCCATCAGTTCTTCCACCTTCCCCCTCATCCCTCCGGTCACGTCCGTGTGACCGGAAGAACCGATGGAGGAAGGATCGAACTTTCCGGGAACAATCGAGGGTATCACCCGGTCCCCCTCGAGGATCCCCGGCACGTCGGTCGCCAGACCTATACGGTCCGGTGCCAGGTTCTTTGCCAGGTACTGCACCAGCTGGTCGCCCGATACGATACAGGCCCCCCTGGTGCAGTCCATCACCACGTCGCCGTGCAGGACCGGGACGATCCCGAGACCGACCATCCCGGCGATATGCCGGTGCTCGTAGGATCGGATTCGTCCGTTGTCCGCCAGGCATCCCTGCAGCGGGGAGATCCCCACTGCGTCCACGCCCGCCTCCCGCAGGCGTTTCACTATCTCCCGGTTCAGGGCGAGGACCGCGTGATGGGTGATGGCAATACCTTCGCGGTTGCTCCGGTCCACCCCTCCGGCGATCCCGTAGGCTTTCGCCTCCGGGTGTCCGCAGGACCCTGCCCCGTGTACCAGCAGGTACTCCTTCTCGGGCCGTTTCCCTATCTCCCGGGCTATGGAGAGGACACGGCCTTCATCGATGGCACCGGCTCTTCCCTTCTCGGTGACGACGCTCCCGCCGAGCTTGAGGAGGATCCGTTCAGACATCTTTTTCCTTTCTTACCCCGTCGGTATCGAGGGTAGTGATAATGGCCCGCGCATCGCAGGCCTCGATTGCTCCCGCAACCCTGCTTTTCAGGTGTTTCGGGCAGAGGGCGACCATACACCCGCCGCCACCTGCGCCGGTAATCTTTGCCCCGTAGGCGCCCGCAGCCCTGGACGCGAGGACGAGCCGGGATATCGCGGGGTGTCCGACCCCGAGCACCTCAAGGAGGGCATGGTTCATGTTCATCAGTCTCCCGAGGGAGTTCGGGTCGGTCATATGGTGCATGGCCGTCATGGTGAGGGCCCCGATTGCGTCCAGGACCGGATTGCAGATACCCGGGCTCTTCGCCTTCAGGTCCGCGACCTTCTCCACCATCTTGCTGGTATTGTGGGAGACCATGCTGTTGCCGATCACCATCTGGAAATTATGGGGAGCAAGCCGCCTCCGGGAGGTGCCGGTGATCAGCACGATCCCCCCGAACGTGGAGACCGAGGTGTCGGTGGGGCTGGCCCGCCCCTTCTGCACCTTTTTCTCGATGGCGAATGCCATGTCCGCGATCTCCTCCAGCGAATTCTTCTTCCCGAACTCGTCGTTTATTGCAGCCAGGGTGGCGACGGTAACGGCCGCCGAGGACCCGAGCCCGGAGGAACTGGGGAGCTGGGAGTTGACATACACGCTTCCCCGCACCCCCATCTCGTCGAAACAACTCTCGATGTAGGGAGATTTTGCATGGTGGGCGACCCTGCTCCGGCGCACCGTGACGAACACCCGGGGGCGGATCGCCATGGCGATCCCCGGTTTCCCGTAGACTACCCCGTGTTCGCCGAACAGGAATACTTTCCCCGGTGCGCTCCAGGTCGCCACCTATATCACCGCGATGGCCGCATACCCCACGACCGTGGGGTCCCCGGTGACGTCGCCGCTGGTCCCGTACCGGATCAGGCGTCCCATAGAAGCCCCAAGCCCCCGGCATACGTGGCACATGGTCGCGATGGGCCCGTACCCGCATGCGCTCACCCCGCGGGATGCTATCCGGCGGTAGAACTCCGGGACGTCCAGGGTGGTGAGCGCCTCTATCGCGTAGAGGTCCTGCTCCCTCGCCTGCGTTTCGGGAACGTAGTGGGAAAAGTCGCTGGACGCGACGATCCTGACCTCCCTTCCTGTCCGTTTCACTGCCTCGAGGATTATCCCGGCAAGTTCTTCGGCATGGGACGGGTCCTGGTCGCCCATCATGATGGGGACCACCCGTGCCCGGGGGAACCGGAACTTGATGAACGGCATCTGCACCTCGAGCGAGTTTTCGGGTTCCTGGTGGGAGACCTCGTCCTGCACGAGGTCGAGGGCCTCCGAAAACCCGGGGTCGTTATCGAGGATCCCGAGAGGAGTCTCCCAGGGGACCCGGGACACGGAGGTCCGGTATCCCCGGTGACTCGGGCCCACCACCACGATTGTACCGGAAAAATCCGGATCGATGGCGCTGAATGCCCAGGCGGCGACTTCCCCGGAGTAAGGGTAGCCCGCGTGGGGGGATACGACCCCCAGGGCTTTCACTCCCGGCTCCTTGCCCCGGAAATACTTCTCCAGCAGCTGTTCGAGATGGCTGGGATCCCTCGGGTACCACGTGCCGGCGAGCATGCTTGCACGTATCTTCATCCGGTAAACCCTCGTTTTCTGGGGTTATTATTATAACTCGGTCTCGAAGTCTTCCTGGGTGAGGGAGGTGGATATGCCACGAAGGTGCAGGATCTCCCTGGTCAGCAGGAAGTAGATCATGGAGAGTGCCTTTCGTCCCTTGTTGTTGGTGGGTATCACCAGGTCGACGAAACTGGTCATGTTATTGGTGTCGCAGAGGGCCACGATGGGGATCCCCGACTGGACCGCTTCCTTGACCGCCTGCGAGTCGCCGATCGGGTCGGTCACGACGAGGACCTCGGGCTCCAGGTATCCGTTCAGGTTCTGGTTGGTGAGCATCCCGGGGATGAACCGGCCGGTTGCGGCGATGCCGCCCACGGTCTCCGCGAACTTCTTGGCCGGGTACTGGCCGTACTGGCGTGAGGTCACCACGAGGATCTTACCGGGCTCAAACTGGGCGAGGAACTTGGCGGCGGTCTTGATCCGCTCGTCGGTCTCCCTGATGTCCAGGATGTAGAGGCCGTCGCCCCTTACCCGGTAGATAAATCTCTTCATGTCCTTGCTCTTCTGCTGGGTGCCGATATGCACTCCGGCGGCGAGGTATTCCTCGACCGGGACCAGCGGCTCTTTCAGTTCAATTTCCATCTCTGTTGCTTCTGTCATTCTATCAGTTCCTCTATACGTATGAGTTCATTCAGTTTGGCCGTCCTTTCTCCTCCGACTATCCCGGTCTTGAGGAACACGCACCCGAACGCGGTCGCAAGGTGCGCGATGGTGGCATCGGTGGTCTCTCCCGAGCGGTGGCTCATCACCGTGTCCATCCCGTGGGTATGGGCGAGGTGAATGGCCTCGAACGTCTCGGTGAGGGTTCCCACCTGGTTGGGTTTTATCAGAGCGCAGTTCGTGGAGCCCTGTTCCAGTCCCTGGATTATCCGCGACACGTCGGTCACGTACAGGTCGTCCCCGCACACCAGGCACCGGTCTCCCACCTGTTCGGTGAGGTCGGCGAACCCTGCAAAGTCCTCTTCCTGGAGCGGGTCTTCCACGTATATCAGGTTGTACCGGTCGACGAGTTCGGCGATATACGCGACCTGCCCCTCGGTGTCGAGGGTCCTCGCCCGGTAACGGTACTTCTGTTCTCCTTCGTTCCACATCTGGCTCGCAGCGACGTCGACGCCCATGGAGATGGAGATCCCCATCTTGTCGGACACGATGCCGATCGCCTCGGTTACCGTCTCGAAGGCCTCCTGGTCCTCGATGTGCGGTGCCCAGGCCCCTTCGTCTCCCTTGCCCGAGGACTTGCCCTTCTTTTTTAAGAGGTCCTTTACGGTCTTGTGTACCGCAGCATTCGCGAACACTCCCTCTTCAGGGCCTGACGCCCCGGTGGGGACGATCAGGAATTCCTGGATCTCGGTGGCCCCTTCGGCATGGGCTCCTCCCCCGATCACGTTCCCCAGGGGGAGCGGCAGTTCCGGCACGAACGCCCCGCCCAGGTAATGGAACAGTTCCATTCCCAGGGAGGATGCGGCCGCCTTCGAATTGGCCAGGGAGAGCGCTACCGCCACGTTGGCCCCTATGACGGAGAAGTCCCGGGTCCCGTCGATCTCCCGGAGGAGTGCGTCGAAACCCACCTGGTTCCTGGTGTCCTCCCCGATCAGCCGGGAGATGAGGTTCTCCTTCGCGTACTCCACCGCTGCCCGTGGGTCCAGGACTTTCGCCTCGTGGGCCCCGGTGCTGGCGCCGCTCGGTGCAGCGGCCCTTCCGAAGCCGCTGTCGGTATAGATGTCCGCCTCGACGGTGGGGTTCCCTCTGCTGTCCAGTATGGTCCGGAGCTCAATCTCGCAGATGGTGGTCATGCTCATTTCCTCTTTACCGTGATCGGAATCACGTTCTGCTGATATTCCTCGATGGCTATCTCGAGCGGGTCAATTTTTGAAGTCCTGACAAGCAGCGGGGCACCCATCGATATCTGCAGGGCACGAGCTCCTATTATCCGCGCTCTCTCGTAACGAGTATAAGACTGCATCATCGATCCTCAAAATCTACGTAGGTAATAATAAATGGGGTCGCTGAGATTCGAACTCAGGTCACAGCGTCCCGAACGCCATAGGATGGACCAGGCTACCCTACGACCCCTCACTGATACGGATTGAGATCATCAATTATCTCCTTGTGCGTAAGAAGCATACGCCGGCAGCAATAGCGCTCCATGCCGAGATCGTCGAGGATCTTTTTAGGATCCTCTCCGGCCTCTTTGCGGCGTTTAAACTCTTCGTAGGCTGTAGATATCACCTTTCCACAGGTGAAACACCGTACGGGTATCATACCGATTTGATCTCCCTCTTAATTCGATTATCTTAACGATAAGACTTTTGGAATTTCTTACGTGCGCCGCGCCCGTGGGGCTTCTTGGACTCTTTCTGGCGCGAGTCGTTCACCAGCAGCGTGCGGTCGTAGGCAAGGAAGACGTCCTTTAACGCGGGATCGTTATGCCACTTCAGGATACCCCGGGCAAGCGCCGTGCGGACCGCCTCGGCCTGTCCCATCATCCCGCCTCCGGCGACATCGATGGCCACATCGATCCCGTCGAGGGCATGGGGCACCATGAGCAGGGGCTCGGATATCTTCAGCCGGGCAAGTTCGTTCCCGTAAATATCCAGGGGAACGGAATTGACCCGGACGATACCTTTTCCGGTACGGAGGGTCGCACGGGCGATCGCCGTCTTCCGCTTTCCACTTGTATTCACCACTTTCACCATATCTTCACCTCTAATATTTCGCTCCAAGGAACGTGCTCACTGCTCCGACGGTCACGAACTGCGGGGTGTTCAGCCGGTCCATGTGTGCTTCTTCAAGGGTCTCAAACTCTTTCCCCTGGAACTCGACAGGCACTCCCACGTAGCACAAGACCCGCTTGAACGCCGCCGCTCCGGCCTGCCGCTTGTAGGGCAGCATGCCCCTGATCGTGCGTCGCACGATGTGGTCGGGCCTCCGGGGGAAGAACGGGCCGCCTTCGGTGGACCCGCGCCTCCTCTTCTGGTCGTAATTTGCCAGTACCCGGGCCCTGCTCCCCGAGATGATGGTCTTTTCCGCGTTTACTATCGCGATCTCTTCCCCTGCAAGGGCTCTCCCGGCCACGATACTTGCCAGCCGCCCGAGCAGGAGCCCGTCCGCGTCGATCACTGTCACCATTGGAATCACCGGAGAATCCTTATCTTGCTGCCCTTGGGGTTGTCCCGGATCAGCTGCTCGATGCTCAGGCACTCTCCACTCGCTCCCCGGATCTTGTCTGTCGCAGACTGGGAGAAGTTCAGCGCCGCTACTCGTACCGAGGTCTCGAGGACCCCGCTCCCGAGCACCTTGCCCGGGACCAGGATCGTCTCGCCGTCAGCCGCATACCGGCTGATCTTGCTGAGATTGACCTCGGCATAATTCCTGCTCGATGTCTCGAGCCTTGCCGCGATATCCTGCCAGATATTGACCTGGTTATCCCTTGAAACGGCCTTGAGTTCATCGATAAGGGCCAACAGGCGGGGGTTGGTCTTGTTATTCTTCGGACTTTTCATCTCTTGTCCCTCCGGATAATTCACTTATCTGTTCGGAAAGCTCATCGGAGCGATTTTTGAAAAATTTCAGGCCCTGTTCCACGATCTCAACGACCGGGAGCGACCCGTCCCCTTCCACCACGAAGATAAAGCGGGACTCGTCCTGAGTGACCCGGATCGCGGGTTCCTCCCCGATCCCGGTGTTCATGCAGGCCCGTTCGCAGAGCCTGCAAAGGGAGCACTCCTCCACCCGGCCCTCGATCACGGTGACCCTGCCGCCCTGCACCTCGAGGATACCCCGGGGGCATTCCTCGACGCACTGGCCGCATGCATCGCAACGGTCCGAGATCTCGACTATCGGGTAGTTCTTGAACCCGCACGCGGTGGTGGGCTGCCACTTGGAATGTTTCCTTCCCGTGGAGAGGACCGCCCGCGCCTCGAGGACCACCTTCTGGTCCTTGGTCAGCTTGACCAGCGGAACGTCTTCCAGCGCCGGCCTCGCAGAGGGGTCCTGCGGGATGAGGTCCCGGGAGTATACCATACCGGGGCCTTCCACGCTCATGGTGAAGACCGCGGTGCAACTCGCGCATCCCTCTCCGCCGCAACTGCACTCTTCCGGCCTTACGTAGCAGGTAAGGTCGGTGACGATCGGGATCAGGCCCAGTCGGTGGGACAGGATCTCGTCGAAGAGCGCGCTGGTGTTGTCGTAGATTCGCACATCCTCTATGGCAAGGCTGGGGACCTCGCCGATCATCGCCCTGCGCAGGGCGTTTGCAAAGGCAGGGTTACTGTCTGCCAGCTTGAACCTGGTGATGCCGTCTTCGAGCCTGCTGATGATGATCTCCATCAGACTCTCCTTCCCCGGCGTCCGCCCTTGGACCTGATCGAGTCGTGGGGGACGGGAGTCACGTCCTCGATCCTCCCGATCCTCATGCCCGCACGGGCGAGGGCCCTGATTGCCGCCTGCGCACCCGGCCCGGGACTGCGCTGCTTGCCTCTGCCGGGGGCACGCACTTTCACGTGCACTCCGACGATTCCCTTCTCCATCGCGGTCTGGGCGACGTTGGCCGCCATCTGCATCGCCGCATAGGGTGAACTCTCGTTCCGGTCCTGCTTGACCACCATGCCGCCGCTGCTCTTGGTCACCGTCTCCGCACCCGACAGGTCGGTCACGGTGATGATGGTGTTGTTGAACGACGCGAATATATGGGCGATACCCCATTTTTCCTTGTCACTCGCCATTATGCCCTCCCGACCTTGCTAATCCTGTTCCGCTCGGCATGGTCGCCGTTCGAGAAGGGAGACCTCCCGTAATAAGAGATCTGGCCTTCGAGGTCCCGCGGTACACGGTACCCGGGAATGGTGACCCTCCTGCCCGAGACGGCGATGTGGCCGTGGGTGATCATCTGCCGGGCCTGCTTCGGCGACCGGGCGAGACCCTTACGGTATACGAGGGTCTGCAGCCGGCGCTCGAGTTCCTGGGGGATCTTGAGAGACAGGACGCTGTCGATATCGGCGTCCGCCCCGAGCAGCCCCATCCGCTCCAGGTGTCCCAGCAGTTCGTTCTTCTTGGCTTCGAAGGTCGCGGCGTCCGCCCCGGCGGACATGAGCGCGAGGAGGTCCCGGGCCCCCTTACGGTAACGACGGAGGGTGCTTGCGGCCTTCCATACCTCCCGCTTGTTCCGGAGCCCGTACTCGATCACCAGGCGGGTCTCTTCTTCGATCCTCGTTTTCTCGAAGGGTCGCTTCGGAGTCTGGTACGATTTATGGTTTTTTCCTGGATATCCCATGTAGTCGCCTCGTTAGTCCTTCTTGCGGCGGACACCCACCGTGGTTCCGGTACGGCCTGTGGACTTCGTTCTCTGGCCGCGGACCTTCTGTCCGGTCTCGTGGCGGATCCCCTTGTAACAACGGATCTTTCTCATCAGGTTGACGTCTTCGTCCCGTGCGGTCGCGACATCGGTCCCGAAGAGATGCCGGGCCTCCCCGGTATACACATCCTTCGGCCGGTTGACCATCCAGGTCGGTACGTTCTGTACGTAGGTCTCTACGGCATTCCTGATACGGTCCACGTCCTCTTCGGGGATCTTGCCCATGAGTTCGTGCTCGTCGACACTGGCCATCTGGGCGATGACCTGCGAGGTGTGCCGGCCCACGCCCTTGATGCCAGTCAGGGCTATCCCCACCGGTTTCGTGCCGTCAAGGTCGGTGGTCCCGACCCGGACAAAGTATCTTATCTCTTCTTCCTGTTGTGCCATCCAATCCCTCTTGATTTCTTGAGAATTCCGACAGCGCTGAGGGAGGGATTTGAACCCTCGAGTCCCAAGGGGACACAGGTTTAGCAAACCTGCGCCATACCTGGCTTGGCTACCTCAACAGAGAATCTCGCATCTTTCGATACTCGCAGCAACTTCCATGCTGCTCCATGAATGGTGCTTTATATTATAGTAAGGGTTGGGTAATAAGAGTTGCGGGAGAGACAAATCCCTTCTATCGACAAATTCCTGCTATTCATTTGTGCCGCCATCGTGGAGTATGTCATACATTTCGCGGGACGTACCTTTTAAATCCGACGAAACCGGGAGGGACCGGTTGATCCCACGGCCATACCCTCCCGGAATTCGTTATTCCGTCCGAAAACTTTCTTCACCCGGGCCACTCCTTCTGTCCGCAGGAGGGATGATATTCCTGTCCGGGTTGTGAAATCAGAGTCCCTGGCGGAAGACGTTCTTTTTCTTTGCCCCGGACTGTTTCACCCGTTCCGCGTCGGACGCGATCAGGGCGGAGACCACCAGCGGGAGTGCAATCGTCGCATCGACATGGACCTGCACCTGCGAGGTACCTGTAGACTCCTTGCCCCAGCTGATCGCCTCCTCGAACGTGCACCCGGAGAGCCCGCCCCAGTGCGGTGCGTCCGTAGTATACTGGACCGCGTAATCGTGCCCGCCGAGGTCCTTCTCGTGGATCGAACCGATCACCTGGGTCTGCTGGATGAAGTTCTTGGGGACCCCGCCCCCGATGTAGACCACGCCGGTCTTCTTTGCGTCCTCGATCATGCAGGTGATCTCGTCAGCATCCGCGATCTGGTCCACGTCAACGTCCACCCCGCGCCGGCGGGCGATCAGGAGCCCGATCCCGATGGACGAGTCGCAGAGGGCAGGGATAAAGATGGGGACATTTTTCTCCGTGCACGCGGCGACCAGCGAGTCGCGGCCGGGATACTCCCGCACGAGGAACTCCCCGTACAGTCGCATGAACTCGCGTGAAGAGCCGCGGAACGGCGCGATAGTCTCCCCGAAATCCGCGATCCCGCGATCGATCTCCCGGAACTCGTTCTCGAACGCGAAGACGTCGTAAATCCGATCGATTCCCTGGCGGTAGAGCTCCTCGTCGTCCACGTGGTGGTGGCCGAGGTAATGGCGGACCCCGGCGTGCTCGCAGATATCATGGAAAATGTTGGCGCCCGTCGAAACGATCGCATCCACGTACCGGTGCCTGACGAGCTCCGCGAGGCACTGCTGCATCCCTGCAGGGATCATCGCGCCGGAGAGCCCGAGGAAGATCGTACATTCCGGGTCTTCGATCATCCGCTTCCAGATCTCCACCGATTCTCCAAGCTTTCTTCCCTGGAATCCGGTCCTGCTCATTCCCCTGAGGAGATCGGCCACGTTGCCGGTGGGAACGACGGGGACGTTCGGTTCAAGCGCCATAGTCTCTCCAGATATTGTGCTCGGATACCTAAAAATAAATGGGACGTTAAAATTCCGGGAGGTCACGCAGTTCATCCGAAAGTCCCTCCCGTCGTTTGGGAGGTCATGGAATGACCCTGATCGCGGTCTGCCGGACACTTCAGGGAGAGTTCTAGACCGGATACCCCGGTTCATTCAGAAGTATGAGGAAAATCTCTAATTTAAGCTTTTATTACAAAAAAAAGGAAAATATGAAGCATTTTCCGACGGGAAATTCAGAGGGCGCTGATCAGGGAATAGCGGGTGACCATGCCGCACAGCCTTCCCTGGTCGGTGACCGGCATGGAACTGATGTTCTTCTTCTCCATCATGTCGATGATCTCCCCGACATCAGTCCCCCGGTCGACCGAGAGCACAGGGCTCGTCATGATGTCCCGGACCAGCAGGTTTCTAATCCGGTGGTCCTGGTGCTTGTCCTCCACGGTCTCCCGGAAATTGCGCATGGCAACCGCGACATCGGTCTCGGTCACGATCCCCACCATCAGTTCGTTCTCGGTGACCACAAACCTGAGAATCCCGTCATCGAGCATCCTTCTCCTGAGATGGACGACCCGCTCCTCGGCATCGATGGTGCACGCGGCTTCCATGACCTCGTCTGCACTTCCCGTGGGGCGAACCACCTTGAGGAGGTCTCCCGAGCTGACCTGTCCGATCAGCCGGTGCTCGGTGTCGTACACGACTACGGTCTTGTAGGTCTGCAGAAGAGGGATCAGGACGTCGAGGTCCTCGTCCGGGTACACGGTGGTGAAGTCCTCGTCCATCGTGTTCGCCACGTGGATGGAGGTCGGTGCGATGTCCGAGTTCCGCCGGGTCCCAAGCTTCTCCGCGAGATTCCGGCGGGATACCATTCCCACCACCGAGCCGTTGTTGACCACGATCAGGGGGTCGATCCCCTGCTCCAGCATCTTGTCGAGCGCCTCGGTGATCAGCGCCGATTTTGCGATGGTCACCGGTTTGGACATGATGTCCTTGATGCACAGATCGTTGCTCATTGTGCCACTTCCCTAATTATATCGTCCCTCTTCAGGATCCCCCTGATCTCGGTGCCGTCAAGCACCACCATGCTGTTGACATGCTGGTCCCGCATCAGCGTCACCGCCTCGGAGAGCGGTGCCCCGGGTGGTATGGTCACCACCGGGCGGGACATGAGGTCTTCAGCAATCGCCGATGTTTCAAAGACATAGCGGAAGACTTTCTTCCCTGCCGACTCCTCCCGGCGCAGGATCTTCACATCTTTCTGGGGGAGTTCCCTTCGTTCCGTCTCGTAGAGGAAGAACGCAAGGTTGCTCTCGGTAATGATCCCTGCAAGAGTTCCATCATTATTGACCACTATGACCTTATCATTCCTCTCCTTCATCAGGTCGATTACGTGGTCGAGCGAGTGGTAGCGCGAGACCGTGATGGCATCTTCCATCACGTCCTCGACGTGCGTGGAGAGTTTTCCTACCATCGCGGACTTCATAAGGTCCGATTTCGTCACAATCCCGACCAGTGAGGTCTCTTCCATGACCGGGAGGCCGGAGATATCCCACTCGATCATGATCCCGGCAAGCTCGGCGATGCTGGTCTCGGGCCCGACCGTGAGTGGATTGCAGGTCATCAGCACCGAGATGGGGATGTGGTCGATCGGCCGTCTCCTCCAGTGGGGCTCGGTCTGGCGGAGCCGGTACCCGATGTCCTTCTTGGTGATGATCCCGGTGAGGCAGTCGCCGTCCATCACCGGTAACCGGGAGATCTTGTGTTTGAGCATCAGGTTCCTTGCATGGGCGACGTTCTCGTTCGCGGCCACCACGTGGACCGGGGCGGTCATGATATCATCGGCACGCATCGTTATTCCTCCGAAAGTGCTTTTACAAGGTCGAATTCGGTGATAAGGCCTATCAGACGGGCGTTCTCGATCACAGGGAGCGCCCCGACCCCTTTCTCGTGCATCATACGGGCGGCATCGTTGAGGGTCTTGTCCGGGGTGATGGTGATCAGGGTTCCCGAAACGAGGGTCCGGACCGGGAGGGCCATCACCTCTTTCACGTCGCCCGTGACCATACGGTCGAACACCCGCTTGCTCCCCAGGTACTTCATGATGTCCGTGCTGGTTACGATCCCGAAGAGCACGTCGCCGCTCACCACCGGGAGACGCCTGAAGTGGTGAGTGGTCATGTCCCTCGTCACCTTGCCGATAGGGCTGTCCGGTTCGGTCACCCGGAGCGACGTGCTCATCACGTCCTCGACCTTCCGGGACGATTTCTGGCTGGCGAGCACGCCCATAACGTCCCGTTCCGTCACGATGCCCTCGAGCTGGCCCTCGGTCCCCAGGAGCGGTATGCCTCCGACCATCTTCCCGGTGATGATCTCAATGGCATCCGTGATGTAGGCGGAGCTCGGGAGGGTGGTCAGGTGGGGGGTCATAATGGTCCGGACACTCTCGTTGACCGCGGGGATCAGGTTTCCCCCGTGCTTCACCCTGACAAGGTTGAACTTGTCCCCTCCTCCCATGAAATTAATAATATCGCTGGACGTGACGATCCCGAGCAGCCTCCTGCTGCCCGGATCGGCCACCGGGAGCCGGCGGAACCCGCACTCGGTCATCTTCTCCACCGCCCCCATGATCGTGGTGGTGGGTGACACCGTGATCACTTCCCTGGTCGCGATGGCCATGATCTCCCCTTCATGCTCCGCCATCCGCGTCTTGAACTCTATCGGTCCCCTGTCGAGCTTCCCAGGCATTTTAAGGAGCCTGTCTCCCTGTTTCAGATTTTTATCATGCTGATGCATCTACACCCCTCGTGTCAGGTCATATTCGCACAATTTCAAAAACGTGTCGGATAATCCCGTAAGACCGGGTTCATGCCAGGCCTTTAAGGATATCGTGCCGGTCCAGAATTCCTACCATCCGATCTTCGTTCATCACCGGAATCCTGCTGATATCGTACTTCGCCATCTTTTCCGCCGCGACGGCGACGGACTCCCCGGGAGTGATCGTGGTCAGTTCCCGGATCATCACCGTGTCCACCCGGGCCTGGGCATTCCCCTCGAGCGCATTCCGGAGCCTTCCGTCCACCAGAAGGTCTCTCCGGGATATAATCCCTTTCAGGACGCCTTTTTTTACTACCGGAAACGCCGTATGCCCGGTCTCGAGGATCAGGGTATGCACCTTCTGCACCTGGTCTTCGGGGGAGCAGGTGACTACCCTGGTGGTCATGTAATCCCTTACCGTTCCCCGGAGCTCGTTCCTTGTGACTATTACCGGGAAGAGATCGGAGAGCAGCACGCCGCCGAGGATCCGGTTCTGGGCGTCCACGACCGGGGCGCTGTCGGTTTTGTTCTCCCGGATGATCTTTGCGGCGCATTCAACCGTATCCTCGGGATGTACAGGGGTAATTTCTTTCAAATACCCCTCGATGGTCACGTTCGACTTTGTGGCGGTGACCTTCAGGACATCCGATATGTCGATGTAGCCGACCAGGGCCTTCTTTCCTTCCTGGACGAATATCTCCCGGTAGATATCGTCACGGAGCACCGCCCGTGCCTTGGTCACCTGGTCGTCGATCCTGAGCACAGGCACGTCGGTAATAAAATCTGCGACGCACTTCATTGGAGAAATTCCTCCTCGCGGCACGAAGGGCAGAGCATCACGTTATCGATCCGGCGGAGGTCGTCGGACATCTGGCCGCAGCGGTTGCACATCCCGACCTCCACGACGTCTTCCCGGTTAATTTCCACCAGGTCGTTCATCAGTTCGTTGATCTCGGTAGACACCGAGAGGATATCCCTGACCGTGACGATCCCGATGACTTTCTTCTCCTCGTTCACCACCGGGAGCCGGCGCACACGGTTCTTGATCATCATGTGAGCGGCGTCCCGGACAGCCTTATCAGCACCGATGGTGATCAGCGGCGTACTCATGACTTCGTTGACAAGCACAGATCCCGGCTTTCTGTCTCTCGCGACCACTTTGCAGTTGATATCCTCCTCGGTCACGATCCCCGCGGGGAGACTGTTCTCGAGCACGATACAACTCCCTACCTCATCGCGGCACATCGCCATGGCAGCCTTCGCCACGGTCTCGTTGTGCTGAATGGTCGTAGGGTCGCTCCGCATGACGTCGCGAACCGAGACCCGGGTTTCGAATCGAATCGTATCTGAAGAATTTTTCAGAAGATCACCTCCTTTCTGCTGTTGTTTTAGGTTGATGGGTTTTTCACGTTACCATAGTGTAACCATCGATATAAAAGAATTGGTCAGCCCATGCCGGGCACGAACCTCCGGAGCGGAAGATGCAGAAAAAATCTAATAATCCGGCTATTCAATAGGTTATATGTATCAGGTGCTCTCCGGGGAAATGCTCCTCCGCCAGGGTTAACCATAAGCCTCGAGGTATATCATGAATATTTTCGTCCAGACCCGGAATCGGATATCAACATTTCTGGCGGCCTTCCTCCGTAAAAAGCGATCGCGGATAGGTATTTACGGGCCGCCGAACGCGGGGAAGACCACCCTTGCAAACAGGATCGCCAAAGACTGGACCGGGGAGCAGCTCGGCCTCGTCTCCGAGATCCCCCACGAGACCAGGAGAGCGGTGAGAAAATCCGATATAAGCATCACCGGCTCGAACGGCAGTTCGATCACCATCGACATCGTGGACACCCCGGGGGTCACCACCAAGGTCGACTACAAGGAGTTCCTGGAGTACGGAGTGGCGAAGGAGGATGCCATCGTCCGGGCCAGAGAGGCAACCGAGGGGGTCGCGGAGGCGATGCACTGGCTCCGGGAAGACATCGACGGGGTCATCTACATGCTGGACAGTTCGGAAGACCCCTTCATGCAGGTGAATATCATGATGATCGGGATCATCGAGAGCAGGAACCTCCCGGTGCTCATCGCGGCGAACAAGACCGACCTCCCGGATGCGTCCCCGCAGCGGATCAGGAGCGCCTTCCCCCAGCACCCGGTGGTGCCCATCTCCTGCCTCGAGGGAAGCAGCCTGGACGAGCTCTATGAAAAGATGGTGTATTACTTCAGGTGACGGAACATGCAGGGAGTACAAATTGACCTGATCTCCGAGGAGCGGCTTGCCGACATGACCTCGATGGAGAAGATCCGGATGATTCTCGACGATGTCCGGCAGGGGACCATCGTCATCCTGGAGCGGGGTCTCGAGCCCGAGGAGCAGAGCACCCTGATAGAGATGACCATGCGGGAGATCCTCCCCGACGGGTTCAACGGGATCGAGATCGAGACCTACCCCTCCCGGGAGGAAAGCCCCGGTTTTTTAAAGCGGCTCATGGGAAAGAGCGCCAAGGAGACGCGGCTCACCGTGATCGGGCCCGCCAACCAGCTCCGGATGATCAAGAAGGACCGGGACATGATCAGCGCCTGGGTATCCACGAAATAGTATGCCGCATAAGTGCATGAACTGCGGGAGGCTGTATCCCGAGTCTTCGCCCCTGATCCTCGACGGGTGCGAGAGCTGCGGGGGGAGGAAGTTCCTCTACGTGGGGGACCAGTCAAAACACAAAAGGGCAAAGGGGGAATGGCCCGCCCTACCCTCCGACCGGAGGCCGGAGAGGGACCGCGAGCTCCGGAAAGAAGAGATTACCATAATCGAGCCGGAGCAGCAGAAAAAAACCCGGGAGGAGCGGAAGCTCGATCCCGACCGGGTGGAGAGCATCACCATCGTCGCTCCCGGAGAATACGAGCTCAATATCTCGAAACTCGCCGGGACCGAGGACAGGGTCGTGGGAATGGGGGAAGAGGGAAGTTACCACCTCGACCTCCTCTCCATGATCAAGGGGAAGAAAAAGAAGAAGAAAAGTTCCTGAATATTTTTATTCTGTTTTTTCCGGTTTTCCGAAATAATGAAAAAAAAAGCGATCCGATCTTCCCGGGACCTGCCGGTCGAAGGGTACGGTGTTTCCCGGACGAAAAAAAGCTGAAATGATCCGAAGGATCAGGTGATGTTTTCCACGCTGTATCCCTTATCGGCCAGCAGTTCCTTCACCCGTTCGCGGTGATTTCCCTGCAGTTCTATTGAGTTTCCTTTCACGGTCCCGCCACAGGCGAGTTTCCCTTTCATGTATTTCGAGAGGTCTTCCAGGTCGATATCGTTCGGGTCGAGGCCTTCGATGACCGTCACTTCTTTTCCGTAACGGCGCCTGTTTACCTTGACATTGATCCTTTGCTGTTCCTTTGCGACCTCTTCACAGATACACAGTTCTTTGGGCAGTCCACAAGTCGGACAAATACCTCCACTCATTACAAGTACCTTCAAGTTCTCCTTATATATTTGTTGGCATGGATTGTGCCGGAATTTATTGCTTCAGCCGGGATAAAACTCCGGTTTCTCCGCGTGGCATACAAATTCGACCACCGCAACGTTAAAAATATCCCCTCCTGCAGGCGGAGGGTTTCAGCTCCAGGAATCCACCCTGCAGGTCTCGCAGCCCCGTGAAAGTACCTGATCCGCCTTGCTCCTGTACCGATAGACCGTGATCCCCTTGCATCCGAGTTCACGGGCGAGGAGGAAGATCCTCCCCACGTCACCGGGCGTGGCCTCCTCGGGGAGGTTCACGGTCTTCGAGACCGCATTATCCGTGTGCTTCTGCACCGTCGCCTGCATCTGGACGTGGAACTCGGGCGGGATCTCCGCGGCGGTCAGGAATAGTTCCAGTTCGTCCTCGGGGAGTCCGAGACCCTGGAGGCTCCCGGTCCGTTTCACCCGCTGCATCAGGGCGTGGCCGCCCGGACGGCCCTCGAGAAGTTTCTTCAACGCCGGGTGGACGAAACTGAACCGTTCCCCGTTGATCAGCCGGTCGAATGCAAGAGAGAATACGGGTTCGATCCCGCTGCTGGTCCCGGCGATGAGGTGGAGCGACCCGGTGGGCGCCACCGTGGTCACCGTGCCGTTCCGCATCGGGCCTGTATAGACGCTCTCGTTTAGAGCCGGGAACGACCCGAGTTGTTCTCCGATCTCGCGGGACATCGCCACTGCCTCATCCTCGACAGCAGCCATGATCCTGTCGGTGGTGTTCAGCCCCTCGGTCGATGCATAGGGTATCGCCATCGCGATCAGGGCGTCGGCGAGGCCCATCACCCCGAGCCCGATCTTCCGGGTGCTCCGGGTCCGCTCATCGATGCGGGGCAGGGGAAACCGGTTCACGTCTATCACCGCGTCGAGGAACGCCACCCCGCACCTGACCGTCTCTCGCAGCAGTTCAAAATCGATCTCTCCCCTGGTTACGCACCGGGCGAGGTTGACGCTCCCCAGGTTACAGCTCTCGTAGGGCAGGAGGGGCTGCTCCCCGCAGGGATTGGTCGCCTCGATCCTTCCGAGGCCGGGGACCTTGTTGGCCCGGTTGATCTCGTCCAGGAACAGGACCCCGGGGTCCCCGCACGCCCAGGCGTTCCTGCAGAGCAGGTCCCATAACTCCCGCGAATCCTTGGTCTCCCAGACCGCCCCGTCCCTCGGGTTGACCAGGTCGAACCCCGCGCCCCTGTCCAGGGCGGAGAAGAATGCATCGTCCAGCCCGACCGAAATATTAAAATTCGAGAGCCCACCGCCTTTTTTGGCCTCGATGAAGCAGGCGATGTCGGGGTGGGATATCGAGAGCACTCCCATGTTCGCCCCCCGGCGTCTCCCTCCCTGCCGGAGGGCATTGGTCGCCTCGTCGAATACCTGGATGAATGGCAGCGGACCGCTCGCCACCCCCGCAGTCCCGGCAACGAGGTCCCCGCAGGGGCGAAGGCTCGAGAACGAGAACCCCGTACCCCCTCCGCTCTTGTGGATGAGGGCCATGTGGTTGAGGGTCCGGAAGATCCCCTCGATGGAATCCTCTACGGGGAGGACGAAACATGCAGAGAGCTGCCCGTCAGGCAGCCCTGCGTTCATGAGCGTGGGGGAGTTCGGGAGAAACAGCAGGTCGTCGATCACTTTCCGGAACTCATCGCTTCTTCCCGTATCGACTGCGCCCGACACCCTGCGGGCCATCTCCTCCGGGGTCTCGCCCGGCAGCAGGTACCGGCTTTCCAGAAGGATGCGCCCGGCCCGGGAAAGGTCCATTACCAGTCTGAAGGTACCGCTTTTTATTAAAATCCTCCCCATACTGTACCACAGCATGTCCCTGATGGTCCTTGGAACGTCCTCCCACGTGGGGAAAAGCACGGTGGTTGCCGCGATATGCAGGGCGATGGTGAAGCGGGGGATCCCGGTCGCCCCGTTCAAGTCCCAGAACATGAGCCTTAACTCCTACGTGACCTCGGCCGGAGAGGAGATCGGCATCGCCCAGGCGATGCAGGCGTTCGCCGCCTGCCTCGAGCCCGAGGCGGATATGAACCCTATTCTGCTCAAGCCCAAGGCGGAGAAGTCATCCCAGGTGGTGCTCCTCGGCCACCCGTGGAAGGATGTCCGTATCTCCGAATATTACCGTGAGACTGATTTCCTGCTCGAAACGGCGCTGAAGGCGGCCCGGCGGCTGGAGGAGCGGTACGGGAGCCTGGTAGTCGAGGGCGCCGGAGGTGCGGCGGAGGTCAACCTGTACGACAGGGACATCGCGAACATCCGGCTCGCCCGGGAACTCCGGTTCCCCATCCTTCTCGTGGCCGATATAGAGCGGGGCGGTGTGTTCGCCCAGGTATACGGAACGCTCTCCCTTCTCCCCTCTGACATCAGGCCCCTGGTGATCGGGGTGATCGTCAACAAGTTCAGGGGTGACCCCGAACTGTTCCGGGACGGGGTGACGATCATCGAGGATCTTTGCGGGGTCCCGGTCCTTGGAGTGCTCCCGCATACGCCCTTTCCCCTTCCGAGCGAGGACTCGCTCTCCATCGCCGACAAGAAGCCTTCCTCCGGCCCCGTGAAGATCGGGATCATCAGGCTCCGGCACATCTCGAACTTCACCGACTTCGAAAAACTCGAGCCGCATGCCACGGTGGACTATATCATCCCGGGAGGGAGCCTGGAGGGATACGACTGCCTCATCATCCCGGGGACCAAGAACACCATCGAGGACCTCCAGGACCTGATCGCGAACGGCACGGCGGTCGCCCTGATCAGGGCCAGGGAACGCGGAATTCCCATCATCGGGATCTGCGGGGGGTACCAGATGCTCTCTGCCACCCTGGTTGATTCCGGGGTCGAGTCCAGGGAAGGGACCTACCCCGGTCTCGGGCTGCTCGCCGCGGTGACCAGATTCGGCCCGTACCGTAAGAAGACGGTCCAGGTGAAGAGGACGGCATCGCCGGTCGGGCCTATCCTTTCCAGGATGGGCACGGTGAAAGGGTACGAGATCCACATGGGCGAGACAGAACGCGGGGATGACCTCCCGGCATTCGGGGACGAGGGGACGGCATCGGCGGACGGGCTGGTGTTCGGGACCTACCTCCACGGCCTCTTCGAGAACCCCGGTGCGGTGAACGCCCTGCTCTCGTACCTCTACGAGAGAAAAGGACTCGCTTTTACCCCGGTCAGGGATGACTGTTGCGAAGACCCCTACGAAGCCCTGTGCGAATTTTTTTCACGGCACGTGGATATCGACGCACTAACGGTCCATTTTCCCTGATCATGCCACAAGGCAGGTGCACCCGGGGAAGGGCTTTTTGAACGAACGATGACATACCAGATTACAGAAACCCGGAGTTGGACGTAATGGCGATGCGAGTCTCTTTCACCCTTGATACCGAAACCATGGACCTTATCGACAAGTTTGCAAAGGAGCATGGGATCGACCGGAACCGTGCCATTCTCGAGTTTATCGAGAACGGGTACGCGCGGCTCAACGAGGGTGGCACCATCAACCTCAACCAGCAGCGGGGATTCGAGGAGTTCCGGGAATTAAAAGCAGGAATCGAAGAGATCAGGACGGCACTCCTGGGGGTCACCGAGGAGCTCCGCCTCATCCACCATACAATCGACGTCGAGTGGGGCAGGGAGATGCGGGGCGTCCCCTACCAGACGAAACGCTGGTGGGAGTTCTGGAAGACGTAGTGACTTTTGGATTCGGTCAAACAGAGAACCCGGTCACCCGATAATATTCATGATACTCCTGTAGCCTTCTCCCCTGCGATCGGCACACTTCACCGACTCTACTTTCGAGAGATCCACCTCATCCGTCGCACGGTGGCGTGTACAGTATGCAAGAGCGGGAGATTTGACATAGTGCCCCCCGACCTTGAAATAGCGGGAGAATACACAGAAACGACAGTGTTCTATCGTCTCTTCCCTCTCCGGAAGGCACTGCACGGTCCCTTTCCTCACCGGAATTTCGCGGTAATCTTCTTCGGGCATGATCGTCTTTCCTGTACCTCCTCACCCCCATGCTTATTCAAACCCGCAGATCCGGCAAGTACAGTGTGATCCGGGAGAAAAGCTCAAATTGTCTCCTTCCGGATACTAATGCAGGAAAACGGGCGAAGTGTTCAGAATGAGATCACTATGGATTATCGTGGCAGTCATGACGACGGTCCTCGCAGTATTCCCATGTGCGGCCGCCGTGGGACTCTATGCTCCTGAAATCGTGTTCTCCGGTCCGGGAGAGGAGCGTGTATCGAATGTCACCCTCGACCAGGCACCGGGGAGCATCTCGGGATTCGACATCACAATCTCCCTGGAACCGGCGGGCATCGCGAATATCACCAGGGTCGAGTACCCGGGATGGGCCGTGCTTTCGCAGACCTCGCCACTCCCGGCCGAGATAGTGCGGATACGGGCGGCAAATATGCAGAGCTCCGCCATTCCGGCCGAAGGGAGCGTTGAACTGGCCCGCATCTACGTCACGGCTTCCGGAGCAGGTACCATCATCCCGGAGATCGTGTATGCCGAGGTCGACAGCTATTCGGGGGAAGTAGAGGTCTCGATAACTCCCACGGGTGCGGTCCCTACGGTTACCGTGAGTGAAAGCGGGCTGGGCAGCATCTCGTATACCGGCCCTGAGGTGAGCGGGGGTACTGCAGTAGAGACGCCTGCCACACCAACCAGGACGTCGTCTGCCACACCCTCCGGCACGGCTTCGGGCCCCGCCGGGGAGGGCAGCGGAGGTTCACAAAATCAGGTTACTCCCGTGGTGACCGCAGCGCAGACAGAAGGGAACGTGATCGAGGCCGCACCTTCGACTCCCACTCCCCTCCCCACCACCGCTCCCGGTCCGGGACCGGTCACCCTCGCAATTGCGGGACTCCTCGCTGCACTCCTGATTGTCGGAAAGATGAAAAAATAGCTAAAAATTTTCCTCTTTTTTCCGGATGAAGGAATCAAACGGATTACACATCATACGCCAGGAATTCAGGGCACCGCAATTCATGCTCATCTTGG
This sequence comes from Methanolinea mesophila, assembly GCF_017873855.1. Classification (NCBI taxonomy): domain Archaea; kingdom Methanobacteriati; phylum Methanobacteriota; class Methanomicrobia; order Methanomicrobiales; family Methanoregulaceae; genus Methanolinea; species Methanolinea mesophila. The sequence goes on along the minus strand of NZ_JAGGKR010000001.1, from coordinate 2,058,804 downwards.
AGCAGAGGCAATTATTTTTCAAAAAATGTTCATCAGAAGACACAACGGGGATTACCCCGTGATAGTCACGGGTATCCCAAGCAGTTCTTCGAGACCGGACCCAAGCGAATCGCGGAGCGTTACGGATCGTTCCACGAGATTTTTTCTCTCCCCGGCCAGCGTGTTCTTCTCGTTTACGAGCGTTTCATGCTGCTCCTGGAGACTCTGCGATTCCTCCTCGCGGGCGATGTTCCGGCGGGTCGAGGGATGAACCCCGATCTGTGTATCGATCTCACCGTATTGCGCCGAAAGCGTGGATATATCCGAGAGCAGTTCCTCTACCCGGGCGGTGATCTGCCCGGGACGGGAGAACAGTTCCTTCTCCTCCTTGTTTTTAAGGGTGATCTCCCCGGATTCGACCATACTCGCCACAAGACCGACCACATGGGAGAGGGGGGCAGAAACCTCCTGGTAGGAGGGGAGGGACTTTCCTTCGAGGAGACGGATGACCTCATGGATCTCCCGGGCAAGCGTGTCGTTGTTCCGGTGGGCGATCTTCTCTCCTTTCCGGAGGACATGTATCACCACCGCGAAGAGTGAGCGCAGTTCCCGTTCTTTTTCATTCAACGCAGTCTCGACATCCGCACGATCTTCCTTCAGGCGGGCGAGAGAGTCCTCCTCCGCGCTGCTCGTCTCCGGCTCTTGTCCTCCCTTTCCGTCCATCGCATCCTCCGTACGACGGATCTCCTCCTCCATACGCGGGATCTGGCGGTCGATCCCGGCGATGCCCTCCGTGGCGGACCGGTACTCCTCGGTGATGGATAAAAGTCTTTGGACAGTCTCCTTTTTTGCCCGGTATCCCGTGATGAGGGGATTCATGGAGTTCATCGCCCGTCCGACCCGGTTCACCGCGCCTTTTACCGCTTTCATCTCCTCCGGAAGCACGCCGGTGAGGTACCTGCCGGGGCCGGTCAGGGCCTTGACCATTCCCTTCAGGCTCTCGGCGGAGGCGTCATAGAACTCCTCCGGATCTTCGGGGAGCGGCCGCGAGAGCGATGAACTTATCGCTTTTTCGAAGAGCGGGAGAGAGTTTACCGCGATTTTCTCCAGTTTCGGGTGAAATGCCTTGTCCCTTTCCACCGAATGGAGGTGGTCCATCAGTTCCCCGAGTTCCTCCCGGGCGGCAAGGACCTCCCGCATCGGCTCCTGCATCGCGTTCCGGAATTCATCCGTCGCCTCTTTCTCGATCCCCGCGAGCAGGGCCGGGACCTCCCCGGGGTGCAGCTCCTTGCGGGGCGTCTCTTTTTTGCCAAAAATTCCTTTGAACAGGTTCAGGGGGGGCATAGTTACCTCGTTTCCCGGTTATGAATCGACCTCGCAGTCATTCCGGGAGATCTGGCGGAGCCGTTCCACCCCGTCGATCTCCCGGATCACCTGCACCACTGCGTCCGGCACCAGATCGTGCCAGTTCTCATCCTTCAACATCCTTCTCCGGATCTCGGTCCCGCTGTGGGTGTGCCGTTCGTACATTGCCGGAGACCGGACACTGGTGCCTTCCTCGGAGAACAGCCGCACTACCAGGGGATTTGAAGAGTATACGAGGTCGAACGGAGGTGTCATGGAACGGACGTGGGCCGCCCAGAGCGCATTCCTCTTGATATCCTCGATGGGGATGACGTAAAACCGTGCCTTCTGCCGCTCCAGGGAACGGGTGATCATCAGCACCCGCTCTCCGGCGGTGAACGGGTTCGTCGGCTCGTGCGAAAGCTGGGCGCTCCCTACCCCGATTACTATCTCGTTGCAGTGTTCGGCGATCTGTTCGAGCACATACTGGTGCCCGTTATGATAAGGCTGGAAACGCCCGATATAAAATGCTCTTGTCACCTGCTCTCCACCACCATGTTCGCGATAAGCGCCGCCGAGGCTCCCGCCGTGAACCCGGCGTCGATATTGACCACGGTGAGTACCGAACAGGACTGGAGCATGCTCGCGAGCGCGGCGCGCCCTTTCCCCATGTAGCCATACCCGGTGCTCACCGGGACTCCTATCACCGGCCTTCCCACCAGCCCGGCAACCACCGCCGGCAGGGTGCCTTCCCTCCCCGCCGCCACCACGAATGCGTGGGCCTCGAGGCACTCGCGAAGCGCAGGGAAGAGACGGTGAATCCCCGCCGCTCCGACGTCGTATGCGGTGCAGACCCTGCACCCCATCTCCTCGGCGATCACGCGGGCCTCTTCCGCGACCGCGATGTCCGAGGTTCCCGCGGTGATCACCGCCACCACGCCACCGGTCGGAGGGATCCGTTCCCCGGTCGAGATAACCATCATCCGCGCCCGCTCGTTATGCCTGACCTGGTATCCCTGTTCCTCCGCAAAATGTGCAAGGGTGCCGGCTTCGGAACCGGCGAGCCGGGATACGATGCAGATCCCCCGTGCGGCCACGATCCCGGATACGATCTCCCGGAGATGCCCGGGTTCCTTCCCCTCGGCGAGGACCACCTCGGGCATGCCGCACCGCATCGCCCTCCCGAGGTCGATACGGGCAAAGTCCCCGATGGTCTCTATGCGGAGCCCCTCGATCTCTTTCATCGCGTCCTCGAGCGTGATATCGCCGTCCCGGAAGCGGATGAGCATCTCCCGAAGCATGTGATTCCCTTGCATAACGTGATAATAAAGATATGGGTTGGCGTGTTAATAATAGGTGCAGAATTATGAGTTATCTGATTTATGTCGCAGGATTCGGGGCGGCGGTGGTCTTTTTCCTGTGGCTACGGGACGCACGGATCTTCTTCCGGACAGGACTTGCCGAATACCGGACGGCGGCCTACCGGGGGGTCGTGTACGGGGCGATAGCCCTGCTCGGGGTCATGGTAACCCTGTATTCCACGCTAGAACTGCTGGGTCTGGGGATCATCCTCGCCGCGCTGTACCTCCAGGGGAGAATCAAAAAGCCGAATGTCTGGACCGGCGAGACGACCCTGGAACGGTTTCTCGGCAGTGTCCGGGTACAGAACAGGAAACCGGCAAAATAGGAGCTACACAAGATATGCTGCAAAAACCGAGAGGCACCCGGGACTTTTTACCGGACGAAATGGAGCGGAGGAGAATGGTGGAAGCCCGGTTGCGCGAGGCCGCCCGCCGCTGGGGCTACCGTGAGGTCTGCACCCCCGAGTTCGAGGAGCTCGAGCTCTTCACCCTGCGTTCCGGTGAAGGGATCATCCAGGAGATGTACGTGTTCGAAGACAAGGGAGGAAGGTCGCTTGCACTCCGTCCCGAACTCACCGCCCCGGTCCTTCGCATGTACGTCAACGAGGGGAAAACACTCAAAAAGCCGCTAAGGTGGTTCTATTTTGCGGACTGCTTCCGGTATGAGCGTCCCCAGAAGGGGAGATACCGCCAGTTCTGGCAGTTCGGTGCGGAACTGATCGGGGCCGACTCCGCGACCGCCGAGGCCGAGGCGGTCATGCTCGGGTCGGACCTGCTGAACGCGACCGGGGTGAAGTTCGATCTGCAGGTGGGCCACCTCTCCCTGATGCGGTCCCTCGTGGCACACCTGGTCCCGGATGAACAGCGCAGGATCAGGATGTACCTTGACAAGAAGGACCGGACCGGGCTTGCGGAGTACCTGGACGGCCTTGGTATGCGTGACCTGGAGGAGTCCCTGGTCGCGCTGATAGAGGCGCGTTCCCTTGAGGAGGCACTGGAAGTCACCGGACCCATCCCCGATGCCCGGAAGATAGGTGAGGTGTTCTCCATGCTCGACGCGGCGGGGGTCAGTTACACCCTCAATGCGGGGATAGCCCGGGGACTGGATTACTATACCGGGACGGTCTTCGAGGCGTTCGCGGAGAACCTCGGAGCCGAGAACCAGATTCTCGGCGGGGGGGCCTACCGGCTCGCCCACCTCTTCGGAGGTGAAGACACCCCCTCCTGCGGGTTCGCAATAGGGTTCGACAGGGTGATGGTCGCGCTGGGCGAGATCCCCGGCCCGCGCCATACCGTGGCGGGTGTTGCCCATACGGCGGAAGGCCGGGACTATGCCATCCGGGTGGCGGCAAGGTTCCGCGACGCGGGGATCAGGACGGAACTCGACCTCTCGGGGAAGGGAATAGGGGCCCAGCTTTCAAATATCGCCCGTCATGCAGACTTCGCCCTCATTATCGGGGAGAAGGAGGCGGAACAGAAGATGGTCACCCTGAAGAACCTTGCCTCCGGCGAGCAGAAGACGGTCCCGCTGGAAACAGCGGTCAGGGAGGTGGAAACCGGTGTCACTGGCCGATGAACTGGCCAAGAAACAACGGAGCATAAGCGTCGCAGAGTTTTTCGAGAAGAACAAGCACCTGCTCGGCTTCGACTCCCCGGTCCGGGGGATCATCACCACCGTCAAGGAGGCGGTGGACAATTCCCTGGATGCCTGCGAGGAGGCCATGGTCCTTCCCGACATTTACATCGGGATCAAGAAAGTGTCCGGGGAGGTCTATCGGATTATCGTCGAGGATAACGGGCCGGGGATCGTCCCCGACCAGATCCCCTACGTGTTCGGTAAACTGCTCTACGGGTCGAGGTTTCACCAGATCAAGCAAAGCCGCGGGCAGCAGGGGATCGGGATCAGTGCGGCGGTGCTCTATGCACAGCTCACCACCGGGGTGCCCACAACGGTGATCTCCCGGACGGGGGCGGGATCACCCGCCTGGAGGTTCGAGATCCAGATCGATATCGAGTCGAACGAACCGGAGATCATCCGCCGGGAGGAGACGGAGTGGGACCGCACCCACGGGACCCGGGTGCAGATCGAGTTCCGGAGCACGCTCGCCGCAAAGAAGAGGCTCCTCGATTACCTGAAATATACCTCAATCGTCAACCCCCATGCCCGGATCCGGGTGGAGATGGATGACGAGGCGTTCCTCTTCGAGCGGGTGAGCGACGAGGTAATCGCCTGCCCCGAACCGATACAGCCCCATCCCCACGGAATAGAGATCGGGAACCTGAAACGGATGCTCGCCTACTCGGATGACACGCTGGAAGACTTCCTGGTCAACGGCTTCGCCCGGGTGGGGACCAAGACCGCCCGGGAGATGTGCCGGCTCGCCGGCCTCCAGGGTGATATGAAGGCCAGGACACTTACGCCGGGACAGCAGAAGAGCCTGATCGATGCGATGCAGCAGGTCAGGGTCCCCGCTCCGCCGACCACGCAGTGCCTCTCACCGATAGGCGAAACGCTGATCGTCCAGGGACTGGAGAAAGAGATCCAGATGGACTTCGTGAGCGCCAGGACAAGGCCGAGTTCGGTGTACGCGGGCAACCCGTTCATGGTGGAGGCTGCGATTGGGTACGGGGGGAAACTTCCCCCGGAGGGAAACGCCCAGATCCTCCGGTTTGCAAACCGGGTCCCGCTGGTCTACCAGCAGGGCGCATGCGCCATCACCGGGTGTATCGCGGGGATAAACTGGAAGACCTATGGGATCTCCCAGAGCGGCCTTCCTATCGGGCCCCTCCTGATCCTGGTCCATATCGCCTCCACCAATGTCCCCTTCACCAGCGAGAGCAAGGATGCCGTGGCATCCATCCCGGAGATCGAACGGGAGGTCACCCTTGCCCTGCAGGACCTGGGACGGGAGCTCAAGACCTATCTTTCCCGGCGCGACAAGAGCCGCCTCCAGGAAGACCGGGCCAGGGCGGTGTGTGCGATCATCCCCGAGATCGCTGCGAAAGTAGCGGAGATCGTGGAACTGCCGCCTCCCGATATCTCCCCCATCGAAGGCAAGATCATGCGGAAACTGGTGACCCGGCGGGAGACCCGCGACGGGAAGGTGGTCATCGAAGTGAGGAACTACACCGACCAGAAAGGCGCGGTCACTCTCTACGACACCTCTGCCGACACCGCAGAGGACGCTACCGTAAAACCCGACTTTTCAACGCAGATGGAACAGGAGTTCACCAAGGTCTGGCAGGTCCCGATAGAGCCGGGTTCGGTATGGAGAGTTGAGTACTCCGGGTCAGGCGGGGGGAGCCTGGATATCCGCGGAATCGACCAGAAATACGTAGTGACGGTGGATCTCGATGTCTAAGGAAGAGATGGATAACACTGCGAAGAGGAAACTGATCGAGATTGCCTGCCGGTGGTACGACCAGATGACCGGCGGGGAAGTGCCCTCGATCTCGCTGCCCACCAGGACGAAACGGAATATCGAGTACGACGACGAGAGCGAGGTATGGAAGTACGGAGACCGTGAGAGCGTCCGTTCCGCGGGAAACGCAAAAAGTGCGCTCCATCTCCTGAAGATGGCGTATGTGATATGGTTTTTGAAGAAGCAGATCCTCGAAAACCGTTCGTCGACACTGAGAGAATTGTATTATATCTCGGAAGGCTGGAAAAAGGCCAAGTTCGGGGCCCAGGACGAGAGCAACTTCTTAATCGAGGACCTGGAGATCCTGACCGACCTCCAGCGGGAGGCGTTCCATCTCCGTCCGGAGGAGGACGGGGCCACCATATTCGGGCCGCTCCGGCTAAAAGAGCTGACCAGGCGCGGCGACCGTGAGATCCACTGCCAGGACGACGTGGGCGAGGCAGGATACCAGATCCCGAACAACGTGGAGAGCGTGGATTTTCTTGACCACGATGCGAAGTTCATCATCGCCATTGAGACCGGCGGTATGTACGCCCGTCTGATCGAGAACGGCTTCGACGCGGACCATAACGCCATCCTGGTCCACCTCAAGGGCCAGCCTGCCCGTTCCACCCGGCGCTGCCTGAACAAGCTGAACGAGAAGTTCGGGATCCCGGTCGTGGTCTTCACCGACGGCGACCCCTGGTCCTACCGGATTTATGCGAGCGTCGCTTACGGGGCCATCAAGAGCGCCCACATGTCCGAACTGCTCGCGACCCCGAAGGCGCAGTTCATCGGGGTTCAGCCAAGCGATATCCGGGACTACAACCTCCCTTCCGACAAGCTCACCGAGCGGGACGTCGCCGCCTTACAGGCGGAGCTCACCGATCCCCGGTTCGCGACAGATTACTGGAAAGAGCAGATCCAGCTCCAGCTCTCCCTGAACCTGAAATCGGAACAGCAGGCCTTCGCCGCCAAGGGACTCGATTTCGTGACGAAAGAATACCTCCCCGCCCGGCTCACGGATATGGGGATAATCTGAGGATATTCTCCACCACGAACAAAAGGATATCATGAGACATTACCGCTGTCGTTCTCCGGTTCGCGCCCTGGTCTCGGGCGTGATCGGGATCGTCATATTCCTGCTCGTGCTCGTGCTGTTCAGGTTCATCGCAGAGCACGCGGCCTGGCCGTTCTTCTCCGCGTTCGTGGACTTCCTCTATGCGAATGCCGCACTCATCGTCTTTTTTTCCCTACTGTTCATGATCGGCGACATCTTCGAGGCGTTCCGGTACCCGTTCGACCTTCCGTTCCCGATCATCAAGGCCGTGGGAAGCGTCTTCCTGGTGACGTTCATCTTCAACATCTTCGCATTCCTTGAGTCTTACTACGGCTTCGGGCTCTCCCCGGCGTTGGACCTTCTCGAACTCATCCTGTATCCGCTCGTACCCCTCGTCGTCCTGATCGCGGGATATGTGTCGATTGCCGCAGAACTCCGGGGTGAAACGCCGGAATACCGGAGCAGATCGCCGGGATCCGGTCCATGCTCCGGAAGTCCCACGTGGAACGAGATTGGGGACGAGTTCCGGCAGATGATCGCAGATATCATCCGCCGGATGAGGGACTGGGTAAACGGGAAGTAATAGGGATTTTTCCCGGTCGGTTTCGAGGTAATACCGGGCATTGAGCGATAACCTTTTTTTTTAAAGGATCTGGTCAGTCCGTAGGTTTCTAAGAACAAAACCACATGAGAAATAAGGCTCTCTTCATTTTTACGCACAGGTTCCCTGGTCCTTTAAAAGAGGTATCCCGGAGACCAGGGATCCAAAAGTCAGGCATCACCAATTGCCGGCCTGCCCTGTCGAGTCCCCGTGACGGGCGGGAACACATTACTGGAGCTTCATGTGCAGGTGGATCAAAAAAAATACCGGGTGAGGCAAGCCCACTCACACGAAGAACCGGAACATGACCCACGAAATTACCAGCATGATCGCCGAGTATTTCAGGCCGGCAACTGCTCTCCCTTCACCCATCTGTCCTGCCACGAGCCCGGAGAAGACCGCCTGGATCATCGCGGCATGCGAGAAGAGCCGGGTATAGAAGAAGAGGTCGACCGTGCCGGCGAACGACGCCGCTCCTGCGCCGGCACTCGAGGCGGCACTTCCCGCACTGGCCATGGTAGTAAGGAAGGTGCTCACCAGGATAAGGATGACGAACACGAAGACCATGAAGGAGATCAGCACGATGATCACGTAGATCAGCATGTTGTTCCTCCGTTCGTTCCGGAGCTGGATGAACGAGTACGCGTCGTTCGCCGCAGCACGGAGCACCTCGCTCACATCCCCTCCTGCCTTGCTTGCCTTCGCGATCAGGTCGATGCTCCGGTCGGTGAGAGGCGTGCCGAGCCGGGCCCTGAAGCGGTTGATCGCATCGATGAACGTCGTGTTCCAGGACATCTCGTCGTCCATCTTCCTGATGAAGGGGGTGAGCGTGCTGTACTCGCTCTGGGCCACGAGGTGGACCGCGTTCGGGAGCGTCATACCGGAATCGTTCATCCCGGCAAGGTCCCGGAAGAAATTGGGCAGCGCATCCTCGATATGCTTGACCCGCTGGCTCTCCCGGAAGTCCAGGATCGCGAGGGGGACCATCACGATGAGGAGCGATATGATCGCTACGTCGTCCACCGTGGTGGCATAGAACAGGATCGATACCCCGTAGTCCCGGATGAGCAGCGCCGTCCCGAAGACGAAGACGATCATCGCTAGGGGGACCGTGACAATCAGGATATTGATCGGTTTCTCGAGTACCGCCTTGAGAGGGTGGCGGATGACTCGCTCGAACCCCTGCCGGGCTTTGCGGCCGTGCTCGAGCTTCTTCTCGATCTCTTTCTCCCTCTTCTCGTATTCTTGTTCTTCTTTCGAACCCCGGATCACCTCGGCTTCTTTCTTCCCCGGGAACAGCTTTGCAAAAAAGCCGGTCTTCTCGGGCTCGGGCTGCTTCGCCCACGGGCCGCCGGGTGCAGTGGCAGCGCTCTTTGCAGGAGGTGTGCCGGGACTGCTTCCCGGTTTTCCGCCGGGACTGCCTGCGGTCACTTTGGGGCTGACTTCAAAGGAGTCCTTCTCCTTGCCCCCTTTCTTACCCCCGAATAAATCCTTGAGTGCCATGTCACTGCTCCGGAGTCATTGAACTGATCAGGATGACGAACATGATGCTCCCGAACGGGATCATCATGTAGATGATGATGTAGAGGAAGAACGGCTGCGTCTGGTGAGAGAGGATGGACATGATCGACTGGAGGATGATCAGGAAAAGGGGCCCCGCCACCATCGCGGTGACATAGGATTCCGCGATAAGTCCCAGGGTGTCGAGGAACACCTTCTGCGTCTGCCGGTTCTCGAGCGAATACTGCTCGGCCTTGGTCCTGAAATACTCGGTGAGGTCGCTCCCGCTGGAAATCGCCCCCATCGCCCCCTGGAGGAACTCTTTCATCCGGAGACTCGGGGTGGTGGCGGATATGAGCCGGATGGCATCGATGAGGTCCTTGCCGAAGAGGTCTATCTCCATGGCGATGAACCGGGCCTCCGTGGCGCTCTCACCGTAAATGGTACTGCTCCCAAGTTGCCGGAATACCTCCGCCGGAGGGATACCGGCCGTTGACATCGCCGTGATGTAGTTGATGGCATAAGGGAGCGTGGCGTCGATGTTCCTCTTCCGGGTTCCTGCCACGATGTTGGGATATACAAGGAATACAAGATAGGTTACTCCGGCGATTACCGCGAAAGAGACGATTACCGCGAGGATGGTGCCGATGATCTGGCTGTACTGGGAGAGCACGAACACGAACTGGGGGACCGCTCCCCGGTAGATGATCATCTGGGGGAGGTTGAAGGCGTAGGTGATGAATCCCAGCACCACCGCTCCGATGATCCCCGCCAGGAACGAACTGAAAAACGCCGTAGAGAGGTAGACCTCGAACGGTACCTTCATCCTGGCGGATACGAGGTCCTTTCGCAGCTCGGCGTATTTATCCCTCCGTTTCCCCACCCAGTCTCCCAGGAGGCGGAAACAGAAGCGTTCGAAACTATTCATAGAGGTCAGCCCGCACTCGTTCCATCACCGAGGCCGGTTCACGGTGGTACTGGATCAGGATATTCGAGACGTCCTGGTAGTTCCTGATCTTCTTGATACGCATCCATTCCAGGACTTCCTGCCGCATCTTCAGTTCTTCTCTCATCCTGCTCTCGTCCCACCCCCGCTCCTCCATGATCTCTTCCAGAATGAAGGATTTGCCGGAGTAGGTGATCTCGTCGGTGGAAGGATGCCACTTGAAGACCTCGTTGGTGATCAGTTCATTGGTCCTCGGGTCAAGATCGAGGATCTCGATCAACTGCTTATTCCTCCTGATCCGCTGTCCGCCCACCCTGGCCTGGACCTGGACACAGACAATGTCCAGCGCCGAGAGCATGTTCCGGGGGACGTTTAAGGGCGGGTTCTCCAGCCTGTGCACGATACTCGCCACCGAATCTGCGTGCATGGTGGAATACGTCACGTGCCCGGTGCTCATCGCCTGGAAGAGGGTAAGGGCCTCCCGGCCTCTCACTTCACCCACGATGATATATTCCGGACGCTGCCTGAGTGCCGCCCGGAGGAGCTCGTACATGTCGATCTCGCCCTTCCCCGCCGTATCGAACGAAGCCCTGGTGACCGAGGGGATCCAGTTGGGATGGGGGAGCTTTAATTCCCGGGTGTCCTCGAGGGTGACGATCTTCGCGAGAGGGGGAATGAACAGGGAGATGGCGTTGAGCGAGGTGGTCTTTCCCGACGCGGTCCCGCCGGCAAAGATGGCGGACTTGCCGCTCTCGACCGCAAGCCACAGGAATGCGATCGAGAGCGGGGAGAAAGTCGACCATTCGATAAGGTCCGTGGGGCTGATAGGCTCGTCCCTGAATTTACGAATGGTGAAGGTCGATCCATGGGCGGTCACCTCGTGGCCGAGGGTCATCTGGATCCTCGAGCCGTCGCTCATGGTGGCATCGAGCATGGGTTCTGCGATCGAGATGTACTTCCCTGATTTCTGGGCGAGCTTGGTCACGAACGAGTCCAGTTCCTCGGCGCTCTTGTACTCGAGATTGGTCCTCATCGACTCGTATCGGGAATGGTACACGAAGAGGTGGGTGTTCACCCCGTCGCAGGAGATATCCTCGATGTACCGGTCGTGCATGATGGGATCGATCTTGCCGTTTCCGAGGAATTCCTTGTACATCTGGTAGAGGATCTTCTCCCGTTCGAGGGGGGTCAGCTTGATCCCGAAGTCGGCGATGATATCGTCGGTTGCGGAGCGGAGGGTTTTTTTGGCGAAATCCGCGATTACATCGGTGGTATTGATATCGAGCCGTTCGAATATGCGTTCCTTGATCTCCCTGAAAAGGTCTATCTCTGCCGGGGAGAGTTCGGGCTCGAGGACCTCGTAGGTATACTCGTGGGTGGCGTGGTCGTAGATGATCCGGACATATGCATAGGGTTCATTGACGGGATACATCTCGATCTCCTCCATTCCCGGTTTTGGCCGCCATTTCAGGTTGACCATCGGGCCGTGGATCCGGGGGTTGTACTCCACGACTTCATGGCGGATCACGCTGAGTATGTTCAGTTTGCTGAACGCGCTCTTTTTCTCACCCTCCGCCTCCACTCCGGCGGCCTCCTGGGCTATCGTCCGCATGCCGGACTGGGATATGTCGCTCTTCCGGAGCTCCTCACTCTGGAACGGAATTCCCTCCGTCCCTTTGGGAGAGAATATGCCCGACTGGTTCCGGATCTTCAGTTCATCGATCTCGAATGAAGCTCCGCGTGGAAGGATCAGCCCGGAGAGGTCATCGATCTGGTCGATGGAGATTACGCCTCCTTCTGCCTCCCCCGCATTCCCCTCGGACCAGATGGTCTTCTTTGCAGGAGTGAACTCCGGTCCCGCGGCCTGGGGCGGGGCGATCTCACCGGCTTCCCCGCTCTCCGCCGCTTCTTCAAACACCGGAGGAGCGGGCTCCGCGACGGGTACCGTCATCGGGGCGGGAGAACCCGGGGGACGCGCAGGCAATTCTTCTTCAGCCGCAGGTACGGTCGCTTCTTCCGGTTCAGGAATATTTTTCGCCTCAACCGGTTTCTCCTCCTTCAGCTCACCGGGTTTATTCACCAGTCGCTGGAGCAGTTGTTCAATCGGCTCCCCCTCCGGAGATCCTTCCGTTTTTGTTACAGGAATCGCGGGCGGTTCCTCCCTTGGTACTTCAACCGGAGCAGGTGGAGGACTCTTCACGGGTTCCTCAACCGGGGCGGGCGCAGGTTTCCGGGGCAGTGCCGCGGGCTGCTCTGCTCCCGGCCCCTCTCCCGGTGACTTCGCCGGTCCGGAAGCCTCTTTCTCTGCAGCAGGTTCTGCCGGTTTGTTCACCAGTCGCTGAAGCAACTGTTCTATCGGCTCTTCCGGGGGACTTTCAGGTTTCCCCTGCGGAACCACCCGGGCTTTCGCTGCTCCTCCTTCCCCTGCAGGGGTAGCCTGTTCAACCACCGGGAAGGGCACGGAAAATCCGGGGGTCGCCGGGGCCCCGGGTCTCGGTTGTTCGAGCGAAATACCCAGCCGCGTTATCAGCGTTTCAAGAACTTCCTCCGGTGATGTTCCTGCCGCGGCATTGTCCTTTGCCGGGGGTCCCGACTGGTCCGGTCCTGCGACCGGCTCTTCGCCCGCCTTCTCTTTCCCGAAGAGTTTCCGCCACGATCGTGCCCCTTCCTTCTCTTTTTCTGCCATATCAGGACCGCCTCCCCGATCTTCTCCGGGTCACCCGGTACAGTATAGTGGTTGCAGGTATAATGTCACACCCCTTTGGTCAGATTTCTGAGCGCAAGCCGGATCAGGCCCAGATTCGCATCGTTTCGGGTAATCAGGCAGATGTAGAGGTCCTGGTAGGGGGCGATGATGCATTTGTTCTCCCCGGTCTCCAGGAGGACCTGGTCGAGTTCTCCGATCCTGAGGTCGTCTGCGATCTTCCTGCTTGCCCTGAGCAGATCCTCGGCCACTGCGGCAACCTGATCGAAATCCGCTTCTCCCATCGACTGGACCGCGAAACCCTCAAAAAAAATCGAGACCGCGATTACCCCAGGCTGTTCGAGCAGTCTCGCAAGTTTATCCCGGTCGATGATGTTTTTCACCGTCGAGGCGGTCCGCTCCTGTGGATGGCTGATCTGCATTCCCGCGTTCACAAATGCCTCATTTGCCTCGGCGAATTCGTCGTCGGTATAGACTCGCAATGTAAACAAAAGATTCCGGTCCCGGATCGAACCCTGTTCTTTCAACCGGGCGAGTGCATCTTTTCCCTGAAATATTCCAGAGTCGTCCCTAAAACAGGCTGCAAAAATATTCCCCCGGTCGGCGAGGATATATCCCTTTCCTGTTTCCATGGAGATCTCGATCACCCCCACAAATGTGAGGAGGTTCTGCAACGAATTCTTCTGGAGAGGATCCTCAATCGACCCCAGCACTTGTCCCTGGGGCAATTTCATATCAGAGTGCTGCGACAAGGCGTTCTTTGTTTTTCTTCAGTTCGTACCGGATCCTGCCCACGTTGGACTCGTTTTCAGCAACAATCGCGATGAGTTCGTCAGCCGAGAGAGGAGACATGATGATCGGTCCCTTGTCCAGTTCAACAAGCAACTGACGGAGCTCTCCCTTGCCCAGTTCTTTTCCCATCGCTTCGGATGTCCCGAGCCCCGTCGAGGCCATCGCCCCGAGTGCATCGATATCCATCTTACCCGAAACCGCACTTTCGATGACAAAACCGTCTCTGCCCACCACTACTGCGGCAGAAACACCTTCGATTTTTAAAAATTCACCAAGAATCTGTTTCAGCATTACCCTGCCACCCTTATATAAACCATTTGTCTTTACCGGAAGTAATTAAGCTTTCCCACCCCCGCTTTAGGGATTTTAAACGGCGTATTTTTATCGATATTCACAATCTTTCGGCGATAATCGCATATGCTTATATGAAATCCGTGCCACCTGATACTGTATGCAGCTCCCCAGAGGGACATTCCAGGGTATAAAGAGGGATATCGGCGTGGCAAACCTTCTGGAAGAACTGCAGGATATGCGCTTCACCGGCTCGGCGGCGATCGAGGTCGACAGAACGGCCGTGAACCTCGTTTTTCGCAAAGGGAAGGTCCTCCTTGCCGAATTCGGATCCGATCAGGGGGATGCCGCCCTTGAGCGCATCGGGAGTCTTTGCGATCGGAACATCGATGCCAGTCTCTCCGAGATGACCGAGCCGCAGATCTCGCTTGCACAGGAGTTCAACCCCGGGTCGAAACTTCAGGGAGGCAGTCGCCCGATAAAGGCCGGAAGCGGGGAGAAGGAGACACCATCCAGGCCGTCGCAGACTACGAAGTACCGTGAACCCGTGACAAAGCCTGCGGCTGATGAGAACGGCCCCTCCATTCTGCCGACCCCTTCGCCGGGTCCGTCGGAGGTACTGTCACTGGTCGAGGCGATCGAGAGCGGTCATTCGCGTGAAGAGCCTGAGGTTCCCGCACCAGTACCCCTACCTCCGCCCGTTCCTCCGCCTCCGAAGGAATGGACGCCAAACCCAGTCCCGGATATCGAAGATGCGGAAAACGACGAGAGCATCGCGCGGGACTTAAAAGCCCTCGATGCAATGGATCTCGACGGCATGACCGAAAAGATCCGCACGAACTGCAAGCTCATGGTGGAAAAACTGAACCTGGGTCACCTGATCGAGAATCAAAACCACGAATAGGAATCAGTCAAAGAGGTGAAAACAACGGCATTTCCTTCCCAATCCGATCTGATGATCGTTCTGCTTGCCCTCGTGCTGGTGGTGATCGTCCTCGGGATTTACCAGGTGTATGTCCTGGTACGAATCCAGCGCCAGATGACCAGCCTTTATTCAAAGCTCCGCGAAAGGTCGGTAAAAGAAAAAAGCGCACCGGCCGCGGCGGCAATCCCTGTTCCCGAAGAAATGCCCCCGGATATCGATGTACTGGCAGGAGGCGGGGGAATGGGCAGAGCGCTGCAGGCTCTTGTGCGCAAATACTCCCTCGGTTCGATCACCCTGGCCACCACCGACGGCCTGGTCGTGGCGACCTCGGGAGGTTCCGATGCCGAGACCGATGCAGCACATTACAGCAGTGCCCTTGTCCGGGGAGTGGCCCCCGTCGAGAAGGAAGTCACGCTTTTCTCTGTCAATTACCGCGGATCGCCGCTGGTGGGAATAATCCGGGCACAGAGAGAGATATCCCGTTCATGGATGGCAGGGATCAAAAAAGACGTCGTCAGGATACTGGAAGCTGAATTATAGGAACTTTTCAGACAATTTGACAACATCTATATATAAATCCACCGACAATCAAAACGTATGGAGGGTTAAATGGTCCGGGTATTCACTTTTGCATCCGGTAAGGGGGGGACAGGAAAAACCACAGTCACCGTGAACCTCGGAACCAGTCTCGCGCTTTTCGGAAGAAATACCTATATTATGGACGCTGATATCGGAATGGCCAATCTCGGGCTGGCCATTGGCCTGGAGGATGTTCCTGTCACCCTCCATGAGGTGCTTGCCGGGAAAGCAAACATCAGCGATGCCATCTACGAAGGTCCCGGGGGGGTCAAGGTGGTCCCGAGCGGAATCTCCCTGCAGGGCTTCCAGCAGGCAGATCCGGAGAAATTGCGGGATGTTCTCAAGGACCTGGTCGACCGCTGCGATTTTCTCCTGATCGACGCCCCCGCAGGGATTAGCAGGGACGGAGTCATTCCTCTTGCGGTAGCCGACGACGTGATCCTGGTGGTGAATCCCGAACTCTCCTCGATCGTGGATGCGCTCAAGACCAAGATCCTCACAGAAGTGGTGGGCGGTCATGTCATGGGTGTGGTCATTAACCGGATCGGTCTTGAAAAGCCGGACATCGTGACCCAGAAGATCGAGAAGGTGCTGGGAGTCCGGGTGCTCGGGGTGATCCCTGAAGACCCGAATGTCCGCCGGGCGGCCTCAAGCAAGACTCCGGTCGTCATTAAATATCCCGTCTCCGGGGCGTCCATGGCCATCAAGAAAATTGCAGCCCAGCTCGCCGGGATCTCCTTCGAGGAGGCCCGGATTGAAATGAAGGAAGGATTTGTCGATCGTTTTGCAAAAGCATTGTTCAAGGGGAAAAAATGACATTCGAGACCATACTCCTGATCATCTTCGGGATCATCATCCTGGTCCTCCTTTTTGTAGTCTACATCATGTATGTCAGGATACAGCAACTGCTCCGGGAGTTCGATCAGATGGAGTCGAGGATGAAAGTCACCGACTCGGAGATAGAGGCGCTCGCACGAAATGTGGAAGAGATCAAGAAACTGAAGATCTGAGCGTTCTCTTATTCTCTATCCCTTTTTTTATGGCTGCAGCCCGGACATGCGGCCGTGTTACTGCCTGACCCCGTATCCGGCCGCAATAATCCACCCCTATCCCGCTGCCTTTTCCCCAGTCCGTGGAGCTCGCGGATTGCACCGGATGAAGTCGTGCTGACAGACATTCCCGGACCGGTCTATGCGGGACCCAGTTCAAGGACGCCTTCGGGCTGGCCGGGGTTGAATACGAAATCGTACGCCCTGAGGGAGTATCCCTTCCCCGAGACCACGCACTCGTAACGGCCGTGGAGCAGTTTGAAGGAGACTCTGCCTTCCCTGTTGGTCATGTCGCTGCCAAGCACCTGGCCTCCTTTCCGGATGGTGACCTGCATCCCGCCGAGGGGTGTTCCTTCCCCGGTGACCTTCATGGAAAAGATCCCGATCCCCTCGGGTTTTTTTCCTATCTGAGGAAGGCTGACCGATATGTTCTTTTTCAGGTGACTTTTATCGAAGACCCTGCACCTGAGAATCAGGCGATCGGCAACCGGCGTATCGAGTGCATAAAGGGTAAATGCCTCATTCCCCTTCAGGTGATAGGTCGCCGCATTGCCGAAAAGCGAACCCTGTTCGTCGAAGAGTTCCGCCCCCTCGGGTTCGCCTTCGGAGAAAAGGACGTAATACCGTTTCCCGCCCTCCCTCGCACAGGCAACCCCGGAAATTCGTTTCTGGCCCACGTACGCAACCAGCTCGGTCAGGGAAAACCGGCCGAGCGGGGAGGAGCCCCGGATCAGGTCATCCAGAATATCTTCATCCTTCATGATTCACGCGTACCCGGCTGTAATTCCCTGGCGATCCCGGGAGCCGGGATCAGGTCGGGAATGTTCACGTTATACAATGATAAGGAGGGAGAAGCGAGACATAAAACCTCTGCCGACAATAGTACAGCGACCCATGATTATCCCCCTGACCGTCAGCGCTATCGCGGTTGTGATCACCCTCCTCTACGCATCGGCGAGAGACATCGTTGAACGGAGGGTCCCGTTCAGGACATGGTACCCCATGCTCGTCATCGGGATTCCCCTGGTCGCGTGGTTCTACGGGTCATTGTTCCTTTCCGGCTTCTGGAGCCTGGCCCTGGCATACCTGGTCCTGGTTGCGGTATTCTCGCTCCTGTTCTATTCATTTGCCTACCTCCACCTCTTCGGGGGGGCAGACGCATATGCCCTCATATTCCTCTCGGTCCTGGTCCCGGCCTTTCCTTTCGAGCCGGCATTCGGGGTGCCTCCCCTGGGATTTTTCCCTTTCTCCGTCCTGGTGAACGCGCTTATCCTGAACCTGGTCACCCCGGCAGGAATATTCGCATATAACGTGGCAAAGGGAAATCGCGCCCCTGTTGCCAACATGTTCCTCGGGTTCCCTGTGGACGGGAAGACTATCGCGAACTCTTTCGGGTACATCATGGAAGATATCAGGGAAGATGATGACGGGCGGATCACGCGGAGGTTTCTCTCCTTTTCCGAGGCCCTGAAGGGCATGATGAAGGGGAGCGGGAGGGTGTATACCCTGGATCTCCGCCGGAACCCGGACGAGTACAGGGAGGAGCTTTCCCTTTATTCGAGGGCAGGGAAGGTGTGGATCTCGTACGGGGTACCCTTCATCGTGCCCCTTACCGCGGGGATGATAGTGGCCCTGTTTGCGGGGGATATCCTGGTAATAATGATGCAATTATTGATATGAGGCGAAAGAACGATGCTTGAACTGCAGTTTAAGGAAGGCGGCCTGATCCCGGTGGTGGTCCAGGACGCAAAAACCCGGGAAGTACTGATGGTGGCGTATGCAGACAAAGAGGCGGTGGCGCTCACCAGGGAAACGGGATTTGCGCACTACTACAGCAGGAGCAGGAAAAAATTATGGAAGAAGGGGGAAGAGAGCGGTCATTTCCAGAAAGTGTTTCGGATCCTCGTCGATTGCGACGAGGACTGCCTGCTGTATCTGGTAGAACAGACCGGGGCGGCCTGCCATACGGGATACCGGACCTGTTTCTACCGGACGCTCGATGGAGAGATCATCGGCGACCTGGTCTTCGATCCTTCCAAGGTATATGCTAATAAAGAAGAATGAC